>JAVEXE010000167.1:0-5015 GCA_034004105.1 Azonexus sp.
AAGCGGGACTTCCCCACGCACCAGTTCGGCAATCTGATCAATACGTTCTGCGGTCAACCGCCCAATGGCGAGATTATTGACCAGCAGCGCCGGCCCCTGGTCGCACAGCCCCGTACAGGACGTTGTCGCGACACTGACCAGACCGTCTTCTGAAACCTTGCCTGGCTCAATCCACAGGCTCTCGCACAAGCGCCGCATCAAATCGGGAGCGCCCAACATCCGGTCCGTAATGTTGTCGGAAAAAAGGATCCGGTAGCGACCACGCGGCTGCAAGTAAAAGAAACTGTAGAAACCCGCGACCCCTTCAATTTTTGTGCGCGGCACCCGCAACAGTTCCTGCAATACGTCGATGGCTTGCGGCGAAATCCAGTCCAACGCCTCCTGCACTTCACGCAGAATTTGCACCATGCGACTTGGGTCGCCCTGATTTTCTTGCACAACCCGAACCACCGTTTCCCTGATCAAGGAAGAACAGATATTTCCAGCATTCACGGAGAACTCCTGCAAACTGGCAAATGACAGCGTCCAGACTAGCACCGCAAAATGAAGTTTTCTTGTCACAGATCAAATTTTTGTCGCTTCTATCGTCACACGAATGAAGCCCTGATGTGCCAGAATGTTGCTGCAGCACAGCATAGACTGTTCGTTTTTTAACAAGGGAAGGCATCCCCGGATGTCGCAACGCAACATACCCTCATCGAATCCAGGAAGAACCGCATGAATACCGCCAACAACTCACACCTCCCACTCGCCGGCAAAAAAGGTCTGGTGACAGGCATTGCCAACGACAAATCCATTGCCTACGCCGTTGCCAAGGCCATCGTTGACCTCGGCGGCGAAATCGCCATCACCTACCAGAACGACAAGACCGCCCGCTACACCCAACCTTTGGCAGAGGCGCTCGGTGCCAAGCGTTTCCTGAAACTGGATGTCGCTGAACCCGGCAGCCTGGAAAACGTTATCGCCGAATGTGGCGAAGCGTTTGGTGAAATCGACTTCGCCATTCACTCGATGGCTTTCTGCAACGCCGACGACCTGCACGGTCGGGTCATCGATGCCTCGGAAGCCGGTTTCGACTCGGCCATGAATGTTTCCTGCCACAGTTTCCTGCGCATGGCCAAGGCGCTGGAACCCTTGATGAGCCATGGCGGCTCACTGATCACCATGTCTTATCTTGGCGCCGAACGCGTCGTACGCAATTACGGTGTGATGGGCATCATCAAGGCAGCGCTGGAATCAGCCGTCCGTTACATGGCTTACGACCTGGGGCCCAAAGGCATTCGCGTCTTCGCCGTTTCTCCCGGCCCGATCATGACCCGTGCCGCCTCCGGCATCGCCAATTTCAACACCCTGCTGGAAAAAGATGCCGAGAAAGCCCCGCTGGGCCGTACCGTGACCATCGAAGAAGTCGGCGCCCTGACGGCATTTCTGTGCACATCGGGCTCATCCGGCATGACAGGGCAGACCATTTATGTTGACGGCGGGGCACACATCGTCGCCTGACGCCAAGGTGCGCAAGCCTGCGTAATCCTCAGGCTTGCGCTATGCTCTCTGGAAAAACGCACATGGAGCAAATCATGGCACAAACTCAGGAAGGTCTCATCAGCGATGCCGTACCCGATCATCCCTTGCTGAATGGGCGACAGGAAATTGGCCGAGGCGAGAGCACCATCGTCCTGTTGGCCGATACGGTAGACGGTCAGGAGCGGGTGTACAAAGTCCTTTCATCACCGACCGACTATGCGTACTACACTGCGCCAGATCGTCCGACGGGCCGGCATTTCCCCACCGTGTTCGCCGATCACGGCCCGGTCGGTCGCTCCAGTCGCGGCTATCCCTTTTATGTTGTCGAGGTCGAACGCCTCTACCCCCTGCCCGGCAGCGGTGAGACCGCCGACGTGGCGACCAAGATTTCCACCGCCTATTTCGACGCCTGCATGATGTGGCGCAACCTGGCGCAAGACATGGGGCGCATTGCCCTCCACCATCTGGCAGTCACGCCGATGGGCTGGGCCGATACGGTGCAGCAATCACTGCAGGCACTGGAAACCTTCTCGGATGAGTACGGTGCGCTGCCCGACCTGATCAAGGCCGACAACCTGATGATGCGCAAGGACGGCACGCTGGTGTTTTCCGACCCGGTCTTCATGGAATGAAAAATCCCGATTTACCCTCGTTGACCGCAAGATGACCATCAATCTCGTCCGTTTCACCTCACGCAAGCTTGCCGAATCGCTCGAAGGCAACCCCTACATGGCGATCATTTCGATCACCGATCCGACCACTCCCGAGGCCCGGCTTGACCCGCTGTTTCGTCATGTCTTACGCCTCTCGTTTTTCGACGCCATCCCGGCTGACGAATATCAGCCCATGTTGCCCGGCCTGTTCAACCGGCAGACCGCCCGCGAGATCAGCGATTTTGTCGCCGAAATCCATGCCGCGCCCTTCGAAATGACCGTCATGGTGCACTGTGAATACGGGGTCAGCCGTTCGGCAGCAGTTGCCCTCTTTGTCGAGGCCTACTCAGGCGCACCGCTGGAAGCCCGTGAATTCACCTACGAAGCCAACCCCTGGGTACTCGACACCTTGCAGTCACTGCATCCAGACCTCAACATTGAAATTCCTGCCCCCGACTGCGCCCGGGAACGTCGCAACAACCTGCGTGCCTGAAGACACCAGGCAACAAGGACTCAAGCCAATGAACGAGAGAAGCAAGCGTTATCTGGTCAACAAGACTTACGACGAAATTGCTGTCGGTGACAGCGCGACGCTGACCAGAACCCTGATGCCCGAGGATGTGAAGCTTTTTGCCATCCTCACCGGCGACGTCAACCCGGCAACGGTTGATCCCAAATATTCCGAGAGTGGCATGTTTCGCGAAGCCATCGCGCATGGCATGTGGAGCGGCTCGCTCATTTCGACCGTCTTGGCGACTCAGTTTCCCGGCCCAGGCACCATTCTGATCGACCAGTCGCTGCACTTCGCCCGTCCAGTCACCATTGGCGACCGGATCATCATCACCGTCACGGTGAAGCAGAAGTTCGATTACAACCGGCACATCATTTTCGACTGCACCTGCACTAATCAGGAAGGACTACAGGTCGTTGTCGGAACGGCTGAGGTTCTGGCGCCCAGCGAGAAAATTTCCCGCCTTCAAGACGACCACGCCCCGGAAATCCATATCGACGACAAGCAGGCCCGCTTCACCCAGATGCTGGCTCGGGTTGAAGGACTCGAACCGATTCCCACGGCCGTCGCCCATCCCTGCGACGAAGAGTCACTCAAAGGGCCGGTGATGGCATTTCAAGCCGGGATCATCGAACCGATTCTGGTTGGCCCGGAAAACCGCATCCGCGCCATTGCCGAAGAGTTTTCCATTGATCTTTCCGGCATCCGCATCATCAATGCCGCACACAGCCACGATTCCGCAGCACTCGCGGTCTCGCTGGTCCGCACCGGCGACGCCGAAGCCCTGATGAAGGGCAGCCTGCACACCGATGAATTGATGAGCGAAGTCATCGCCCGCGCCAATGGCCTGCGTACCAGTCGGCGTATCAGCCACGTCTTCCTGATGGATGTCCCGACCTACCACCGGCCGCTGATGATCACTGACGCCGCCATCAACATTGCACCGACGCTGGAAGAAAAGGCCGACATCATCCGTAACGCGATTGATCTGACCCACATCATCGGCATTCCCGAGCCCAAAGTTGCGATTCTGTCGGCCGTCGAAACCGTCAACCCGAAAATCCAGTCCACGCTCGATGCCGCGGCACTCTGCAAAATGGCTGACCGCGGGCAGATCAAGGGCGGCATCCTTGATGGCCCCCTGGCTTTCGACAACGCCGTTTCCATCGTTGCAGCCAAAACCAAAGGCATCAAATCTGCCGTTGCCGGCCACGCCGAAATCCTGGTGGTTCCCGACCTGGAATCCGGTAACATGGTCGCCAAACAACTTGAATATCTGGCCAACGCCCTGACTGCCGGCATCGTACTCGGAACCAAAGTTCCCATCGTCCTGACCAGTCGCGCCGACACCGCCGAAACCCGTACCGCTTCCTGCGTGATCGCCGCCATGGTCGCTCACGCCAACCGCAAGAATGGAACTACCTAAAATGAAACAAGGCATTCTGACGATCAATGCAGGATCGTCCTCGATCAAATTCGCCCTCTTCCCGCTCGAACACCCGATTTCCCAATACGCCGAGGTCTCCGGGCAGATCGACGGCATCGGTGCCGAGAGCACCCGCCTCATCGCCAAAAATCGTGGCGGCGAACGCATTGCCGACCAAGTGATACCAGGGGAACAAGTCAATCACAGCAGCGCCCTTAATGCCATGCTGCAATGGTTCCTCGCCACCTACACCGGCTGGCAGATTGTCAGCGTCGGCCACCGCGTCGTTCACGGCGGCGACCTGTATTCGCAGCCAACCGTGGTCGACAAGCAGGTGCTGGAGCACCTGACCAGCTTCATCCCGCTCGCGCCTCTGCACGAACCGCACAACGTCGCCGGCATCAAGGCCCTGCAGGACCTCTTGCCCGGCGTCCCGCAAGTCGCCTGCTTCGACACCGCCTTTCACCGCAGCCAACCCGAAGTTGCCCAGCTTTTTGCCCTGCCACGGGCGTTGACCGCAGAAGGCATCAAACGCTACGGCTTTCATGGCCTGTCTTACGAATACATCGCCCGCAGCCTGCCGCAATTCACCCACCGCGCCGATGGCCGGATCATCGTCGCCCACCTTGGCAACGGTGCCAGCATGGCGGCGATGGTCAATCGCAAATGCGTCGCCACGACCCTGGGCTTTTCCACCATCGACGGCCTGGTCATGGGCACCCGCTGTGGCAACCTCGACCCCGGCGTCGTGCTACACCTGATGGAAACCAAGGGCTGGTCGGTCAAGGACATGACCCGCATCCTGTACAAGGAATCCGGCTTGCTGGGCATCTCCGGCATCAGCCAGGACATGCGTACCCTGCTCGCCAGTGACAAGCCGGAAGCACGCGAAGCCGTGGAA
>JAVEXE010000168.1:0-5013 GCA_034004105.1 Azonexus sp.
AGGGCGCACCGAGGGCGAAAAAATAGCCGCAAGGCAATACCGTTGCAGCTTTCGCTGCGATACATTCCGGGCCGCGACGCCCGTCGTCAGTTGTTTGCTGACGCCATAAAATTTACGCGCAGTGCGGCTATCGTGTCAAGGAATTTTTGATGACACCGTGCCGGTTTTTGCCCCTGCCGGTAGGACGGACGCGGTCAAAATCCGACTGCGATTTTGACGGCAGAAAAGGTCCCGTTTCGGGCTCATACGCGGTCGATGGCAGATGCCCACAGGGGCGCACCGCCGGATGCCAGGTGGCTGAGATAGACACGCGTGTCAAACTCCAAGGCGTGATAGGCCGGCTCCATGTGGCGGCAGAGCTGGTAAAAATGCCGGTCATGGCCACTTTCCTTCAGGTGCGCCAATTCATGGACCGCGATCATCCGTAAAAACTGGGGCGGCATCTCGCGAAATACCGTCGCAATGCGAATTTCACGCTTGGCCTTGAGCTTGCTCCCCTGTTGTCGGGCAATGGTCGTGTGGGTGCCCAGGGCATTACGTAAGACATGCATTTTGCTGTCAAAAGCCACCTTGTTGATCTGCGCCCCATTGCGCAGGTATTGACTGCGCAGGGCCTGAATATAGTCATAGAGCGCGCTGTCACTGCGGACCGTATGTGCTTCCGGGTATTTGCGCAGCAGCACCTCGCCCAGTCGCTGCTCGGCGATCAAGCGTCGAACCGGTACCACCAGATCTTCGGGATAGCCCGCCAGGTAGTCCGGTGGGGGAGCGGGTTTCATGCTTGCCCTACACCTCAGTCGCGCGGCGACTGGCCTTGAGGGCGGATCGTCGGCCCTTGTTTTCTAGTCGGCGCTTTACCGATCCATGGGTTGGTTTGGTCGGCCGCCGTACTTTGGCGACGACCGCGACGCGATTGACCAGTCGCTCCAGCCGACGCAAGGCTTCGGCCCGGTTTTTATCCAGACTGCGGAATTCCTGTGCCTTGATGATCACCACGCCGTCTTTGCTGATTCGCTGATCACGCAACTGCAGCAGGCGCTGACGAATCTCCTCGGGGAGCGACGAGGTGAGGATGTTAAAGCGCAGGTGAACGGCGTTCGAGACTTTGTTGACGTTCTGGCCGCCGCTGCCTTGGGCGCGGATGGCAGAGATTTCAACGTCGTCGGGTGAAATGGTAATTGTGGGTGGCATGGGGTGATGGGTTCGGCCGGTCTGGGGTTATCCGATTATCCCGGCACTGACACGTTTTTGGCGATGGGAACTGACGATGGTGGGGAATCAGATTGAGATTACACTCGCAGGCTTTGTCATTCGTCCTGTCAAAATGCCTTTTTTCTTACTGACCCGTCATTTCGTCGAGCAGAAACTGTCGGCGTATTGCGAACCCCATGAAAACAAATGCGGTGCAATCCGGGGGAAGCATGCACAGCCTTGAGCAACTTCGCCGGGGTGAATTGGCGGGGATCCAGCGCTTGAAACTGGCCTGTGGTTTGACGGCGTTTCCGAAGGAAATCTACACGCTGGCCGACAGTCTTGAAATTCTGGACCTCTCCGGGAATTCGTTGTCGTCGCTGCCCGATGACTTGCCCAGGCTGCACAAGTTGCGCGTTATTTTCTGCTCCGATAATCGGTTTACCGAGCTTCCGCAGGTGCTGGGTGCCTGCAACGAACTGAGCATGGTCGGCTTCAAGGCAAACAGGATTCAAACGCTGCCCGCAGCGTCCTTGCCACCCAAGCTGCGCTGGTTGATCCTGACCGACAACCAGATCGAGGCTTTGCCGTCTGCCCTGGGGCAGTGCCGCTACCTTCAGAAACTGATGCTGGCGGGTAACCGGCTGCGAGAACTGCCGGCATCCCTGGCGAATTGCACCCGACTGGAATTGCTGCGCATTGCCGCCAATCAACTGACTGCGCTGCCCAATTGGCTACTGAACCTGCCTCGTCTGTCCTGGCTGGCCTATGCTGGCAATCCATTGACGGAAACGCTGGAAGTGCAGGCGTTGAACGAGACGCCGGTCAACGCCATTCACTGGGATTGTTTGACCCTGCGCGAAGCATTGGGGGAGGGGGCCTCAGGCGTGATTCATCTTGCCGATTATCAGACTGCGTCGGACGAGCGACACGAGGTTGCCGTCAAACGCTTCAAGGGCGAGGTCACCAGTGATGGCTTACCCCACTGCGAAATGGCCGCCTGCATGGCTGCTGGCAAGCATCCGAACCTCATTCCGGTACACGGCAAACTCATCGGCCATCCTGAAGCGACCCCTGGGCTCGTCATGGCGCGCATTGATCCGACCTGTGTGAATCTGGCCGGGCCACCGAGTTTGGAGAGCTGCACCCGCGATGTCTATGCGCCGGCGACCCGCTTTACGCTGGAAACCGCCCTGGGGATTGCGCGAGGGATTGCGGGGGCCGCGCAGCATCTGCATCAGCGAGGCATCCTGCATGGCGACCTGTACGGTCACAATATCCTGCACGGTGGCCAAGGTCAGGTTGTCATCGGTGATTTTGGTGCAGCTTCCTTCTACTCCCTGGCGGATGCGATGACCGGGATTGCCTTGGAGCGTCTTGAAGTGAGGGCTTTTGGTTGCCTGTTAGCGGAGCTGGTCGAGCGCATCGATCCGGTATTCTTGCCTGAACCGATACAACGCCAACTCTCGGCTCTCGTCACCGCCTGCTTGGGGGAAATTCCGGCAGAGCGACCGCGATTTGCTGACATTCTTCAGCAGCTGGCCGGGATCAATCCGCAAGCGACTCACCGATCGTTGCCGTGACAAACCGCTCGACCAGTGCTGCGCTGCCGGCCTGGCCTTCGGGGGGTGCCCATGGGGCGAAATCCTTGTCATCCAAGGCAGAATAGGGCCCCTCCTTGAATTCGAAGAGAACCGTGCCTGGGCGGGTCGCCGCCAAGGTATGCCAAGCGCCCGGTGGGATTTCGACGGCCCTGTTCTGACCCGTCGCCGCCAGTTCGACACGATCCAGAACCTTGCCGCTATCGTCGAGGACCAGCACCACCACGCTGCCGGATAAAACCACAAAAAGCTCCCATTTTTCTTGAGGAATCCGGTGACGATGTGGCCGGACATAGCTGCCAGGCTCAATCGCATTCAGAAAACGCTGGACCGGGTCCGAGAGGCTCGGATGAAGATTCAGATTGCTGCGGCCACGGGCCGTCGCTTGGGCTTTGCTGGTCAGCGTGCTCAGCACTTTGGTATCGACGATCTTCATCAAAATCTCAACAGTATTTGGACAAAGTTTTTAGGAAAATTCAACACCCTGTTAAACAGTGACCCAACATGCATTGTCGGCATTTTTCTTACCTCTCTTTTCAGGCTGCTTTCTGTTCCATTCGTTCTCTGGCTTTTATTTCTTCGATTTCTCGAAGTGTCATACCATTAAATCTGGCTTCTTCAATATCGCCGTCACCTGCGGCGGTCACGTTTTTTCGGACAGTCGGCTAAGCTAAGGCTGACCGGTTGAAAGGGACGTGAAACATGGGAACGAAGCGTAAGCAACACAGTGCGGAATTCAAGGCACAAGTGGCGATGGCGGCCTTGTCGGGAGACCGGACGCTGGCGGAACTGGCGTCGGAATACGGAGTTCATCCGACGATGATCAGCACGTGGAAACAGGAGCTGGTGAAGAACGCCAAGGAGTTGTTTGAACGCGGCAATAAGAAGGCCGCTGACCCGCAGGCAGTGATTGATAACCTGCATCGCAAGATTGGACAGTTGCAGGTCGAACGGGATTTCTTGGCCGGACAGCCCGCCATTGCCCGCCTGCTGAAAGGCGGACAATGATTGCCCGGGGAAGTGAGCTGTCCGTTGCCCGGCAAGCCAAGTTGCTCGGTATCTCACGCAGCAGCGTCTATTACCGGCCCCGCCCGGAATCGCAGGATGAGCTTGATCTGCTCCGGCGCCTGGACGAGCTATTCACGGAGAACCCGGTGTATGGCAGTCGGCGCCTGCAGCAGATGCTCAAGCGCGAGGGCGTCCTGGTCGGTCGCCGCCGCATCCGGCGGCTGATGCGCAAACTGGGCCTATGGGCGGTTGGCCCCAAGCCTGACACCAGTAAGCCGCATCCCGAGCACAAGGTGTATCCGTATCTGCTGCGCGGACTGAACATCGAGCGCCCCAACCACGTCTGGGCGACCGATATCACCTACATCCGGATGCGCCACGGATTTCTTTACCTGTGCGCCATCCTGGACTGGGCAACGCGCAAGGTACTGGCCTGGCGGCTATCGAACACGCTGACCACCGACTTCTGCACGGCGGCACTGACAGAGGCGCTGGCCCGCTATGGTACACCGGAGATCTTCAACACCGACCAGGGTAGCCAATTCACCAGCGCGGAATTCACGGATGTGTTGAAGACACATGGCATCCAGATCAGCATGGACGGACGCGGGCGTTGTCATGACAATATCTTCGTCGAGCGATTGTGGTGGACGGTCAAACACGAATGGGTCTATCTGCGCCCCTGTGAGAACGGGATTGAGCAGAAGCAGAGTCTGGCCGAGTTTTTTGACTGGTACAACCGCCGCCGGCCACATCAGTCGATGGGCTGGCAAACGCCGGACGAAACCTACTTTGGTGCGCTGACCAAGGCGCAACCACAGGCGGCTTGAAATGCAAAAGCGATGCACTGTGGATTTGTGGACAGCCGGCTACGCCGGTTCCCGCCTGACCGCGCAAGCGCGGTCCCCTATGGACAAACCGTGGACAACGCTACGCGTTGCCCACCGCTTGCCCACAGGTCGGCGGCTGCCCACAAGCTCCACAGCGCTCAATCCAATTGTTATAGAATCCGGGAAAGTCAAAACCCCGGCACCGGCCTTGGCTTATTCCAGCCCGGTGGCTGTCCAAACGACCGGGACCACCGCACCGCTACGCGGCCACTGGTTGGGCAAGGCTATCACTTATTTCACTGTCCGATTTTCCGGGGGCGGCTCTTATGGAACAACTTCGAGCACTGGCTCAATCGTCAACCTGGCATTCTCGGCCCTTCTGC
>JAVEXE010000169.1:0-4978 GCA_034004105.1 Azonexus sp.
GAGAAACCAGGATCTCACCCTCGTAAGTTGCTATAAGACACTTCATTTGATGGTCGGACGCAGACAACGCAGCCGTCGCCAAAGACCAGTATTCAGGAGCCATTGCGGATTTTCATTTTCTGTTCAATATTGCGGTCGACCACAGAAAACCCGATTTTTCTGCAGCCGCTCCCATCTAGGAAGGCTTCTTTGCTACCATCGACTACCTGCACAACCCCCATGGGCAAACCGATGACCCATTACCACAACTTCATCCATCCGTTGGTCGGAACGAACGATCTCACATGCGGATACCTGGTGGAACAAAATCTTCTCGGGAAGACCAGCCCGGCTATTGGCGATTCGGTGCAGGCACTCCCCATCGCGGAAAATATTCTAGCGCACGACTTATTTTCCACTTTCGACCAACGTCACCCCTGGCTGATTGCCTCAAGCCAACTTGGTTCCGGTCACTCCGACCAGATCATCCCGGTTTTTTCCGGAATAGAGGGGGAAGCAAGTTCACTGGAGACCGAATTAAGACTTGCCAAACGCAGGCTTGCAATAGAGGCCTCAGCAACAGAAAAGCTCCCAGCCAGCGGTTCATGGGATTACCTGATCCTGACAATTGGTCATGCACGAACTCAACCCCCCTTCGCACTGACAGGCATTGCCAGCCGCACGCAGATCGTCACAACAGGAGTCCACGGACACAGTGACCATCAGTGGGCCGTCAGTAATGGCTGCGCGTTGAGCACCGGAGAATACCTGCTGGCCCGACAGCAGGGCGGGAAAAAAGCGGACACGACACGCCAGAGGATGCTTCGCCTCCTGTCGCTGGTCGCGCAAGATGCAGACACCAAAGAACTTGAAACCATTTTCCGACAGGAAACCAAGCTTGCTTACAGTCTGTTGCGTCTGGTCAACTCTGCTGCAATCGCACCACGCACGCCTATTACCAGCTTTATTCAGGCCATTAATCTGCTTGGCCGGCGGCAACTTGAGCGCTGGTTACAACTCCTGATTTATGCTGACCCCGACAATGGTCATCTGCCCAATCCTTTACTTTACAAAGCAGCAGTCCGGGGACGGATGATGGAATTACTATTGCCTCATCTAAACAGAGGCAGTGATACAGGCTTGACGGGTGACGCAGCATTCATGACTGGCTGCTTTTCCCTGCTTGATGCCTTGCTCAACCTGAGCATGAGCGACATCCTCATGCAGCTTCCCCTGCCAAAACAAATTAATGACATCCTCCTCCAGTATTCCGGCGAAGCAGGTCAATTGCTGCTGGCGCTTAAAGCAACAGATATGCGCAACTTGCCAGAAGCAGAACGCCATCTTCAAGAGCTAGGGGTTCATCCGGATTGTTTCATTGACGCGCAGATGCGCGCACTTCACTGGGCAGCCGGGATTCAGCAACTCTGATCAGCCAAAACGCCCGCTGAGGAATGGATTGAACTGCCGTTCCTCACCAAATTCCGACATGGGACCATGCCCGGGGATAAAGCTCACATCGTCACCCAAGGGGAAAAGCTTGTTCTTTATCGAAGCGATCAGAGTTGCATGATCGCCGCGGGGAAAATCCGTCCGCCCGATGGAGCCCTGGAACAAAACGTCGCCAACCTGGGCAAGCCGACTGGGTGCGTGATAAAAAACGACATGTCCGGGGGTATGACCTGGGCAATGCAAGACATCAAGCTCAACCTCGCCGAACCGAATCTTATCCCCGTCAAGCAACCAGCGATCAGGTGTAAAGGCAGCAACGTTTGGAAAACCGAACATCTGGCTTTGTTTTGGCATCCCCTCAATCCAGAAACGATCTTCCTCATGCGGCCCTTCAACGGGCACCTTGATCTTCTCAAGCAGCGCCGCAACACCGCCAGCATGGTCAATATGCCCATGCGTGACCAATATCTTTGCCAGCGTCAAATTCTCTGCCGCCAATACTTGCAGTATGCGTGACACATCACCACCGGGATCAACAACCGCAGCAAGGCGCGTTGCTTCGCACCAGAAAATAGTGCAATTCTGTTCAAATGGTGTAACAGGTACGATTCGGTATTTCATGGCAGAAAAGGATAGATGCGGTGATGTCGGACGGAATTATCTCACTCCCCAGCCGCCACAACACATCACTCCAAAAAATCTGCAAAAAAGACTAAAGTTCATCGCCAGCAACGCCGTAAAGCAACTCAACGGCGGATCAATTCACCGAAACGCCCAAAGTTGCAAAAGTTCCAAAGGGTCGAAGTTCCGAGCAAAAGCCCGCGCCGACCCGCCGATCAACTGATTCAAGGAGAGTCAAAATGGCACAAATCATCAACACAAACATCGCGTCGCTTAATGCACAACGCAATCTGACAACCTCTCAGGGCTCATTGGCAAATTCTCTGCAACGCCTGTCTTCAGGTTTGCGCATTAACAGCGCAAAGGACGATGCTGCTGGTTTGGGCATTTCCAGCCGCATGACCTCCCAAATCAATGGCCTTAATCAAGCTGCACGCAACGCAAACGACGGTATTTCTCTTGCCCAAACTGCCGAAGGCGCCCTGTCCGAAATTTCGAACAACCTGCAGCGTATCCGCCAACTGGCAGTTCAATCTGCCAACGCAACGAATAGTGCAACCGATCGCGCAGCATTGGATGCTGAAGCACAGCAACGAATTGCCGAAATCACGCGCGTTGGCGCTCAGACTCAGTTCAACGGCTTGAGCCTCCTTGATGGCACTTTTACAAACCAAAAATTTCAAATTGGGGCTTTCGCGAATCAAACCATCGATATCAGTAGAATCGCTGATTCTCGCTCGACGGCCTTAGGTAGCAATACACTATCTGGTGTAGGCACCATTGTTGGTGCAAATGGTGTTGGAGCACTCAAAGCAGCGGCGGCGACAGCAGGAACCAATGGCGTTGGGGCTGAAACCGATTTGACGGTAAGTACGGTTAACGGCGGCACTTCCGCTGCCATTGCATACGCAGCCGATGCTGACGCCAAGGCAATAGCTGCTGCCATCAACGCTCAAACCTCTGGAATTGGGGTTACAGCCGAAGCAACCAATACTGCAACTTTGAGTGGCATCTCGGTTGCTGGAACTGTTTCGTTTACCTTGAATGGCGCTGCGGTTTCAGCTGTCGTCACTGACACTAACGATCTCACCTCTGTGATGAGTTCTATCAATGCATCGCAAGCGTCTACAGGGGTGACTGCCACGTTTACGGACCCCGCCACTAAAAGCGGTTTGACTCTTACTACATCTGACGGTCGAGATATTGTCATTGAAGGTTACGCGAACACAGGGAATGCGGGTGCAACGATGGTCGTCGGCGATGGACGATCAACACCAGCTACTGTAACTTTGACGAACGGTGGCAATGACTCAACAATCAAGAGCGGGGTTGTTACGTTGGAAAGCACAAAGGGTGCGATCGCGTTAGCTGCTGCAAACACGGATGCATTCACGAGTGCAACTCAAGCAAGTGTTTTCTCCTCCGTAGCCGGTCTAAGTCTCGCGTCTGCCGCTGGCTCCCAATCCGCTCTAGACGTCATCGACGCTGCACTGGCTCAGGTTAATAGCTCGCGTAGCGACCTTGGTGCGATTCAGAACCGCTTTGAATCCACGATCGCCAATTTGCAAACCGCCTCGGAAAACCTTTCTGCTTCCCGCAGCCGCATTCAGGATGCCGACTTCGCAGCAGAAACCGCCAACCTGTCCCGTGCCCAGATTCTGCAACAAGCGGGTACGGCGATGCTGGCCCAAGCGAATGCCCTGCCGCAGAACGTTTTGAGTCTGTTGCGTGGTTAATCTAGGCTAAGGCCAGGCCACTTCGCCCGGCCTGGCAAATCCGGGCGCGGTGGCGGCAACGCCATCGCGCCTTTGCCACTTTCCGAAACCCTGAAACGAGGAGTTTTTCATGAACATCCCCGCCCTCTCAGGCAGCACCGCCGGGCTAGTGCCCCGCCCCGTCGCCGCCGACAGCGTGCCGGTTGAGCTCAAGCAAGTGCGGGCCGAGCAAACCAGCCAAACAACAAGAACGCTCACCGAACGCGCCGTCAACCAGACCCAGGAAGTTGAATACCCGCGTGAACAGCTCGAAGACGCCGTGAATCAACTCAACGACTTCCTCAAGCCGATCAACAGTGCCGTGCAGTTCACCCTGGACGACGACACCGGACAAACGGTCGTCAAGGTGATTGATACAGCCACCAAGGAAGTGATCCGCCAGGTGCCGTCAGAAGAAATGCTCAATATTGCCCGAGCACTCGACAAGATTGCCGGAGTCTTGATTCAGCAAAAAGCGTAAACTCCGCCCGTGTAATTTTTCAGGAGGTGCATCATGGCCATTTCATCATTGGGCGTTGGTTCAGGGCTTGACCTGAGTGGCATCTTAAAAAGTCTGATGCAGGTCGAGCAACAACCCATTATCGCCATGCAGAGAAAAGAGGCTGTTTTTTTGGGGCGTATTTCTGCCCTAGGCTCGCTGAAAGGTGCGCTCTCCTCCCTGCAAACTGCCGCAGGGGCAATGCTCCCCGGTAGCGGCCAAAGCCTGACTGAAAAATATCAGACCGTCAAAGCCACAACCGGCGACAACACGATTGCCACCGCCAGTGCCAGCACGGGTGCCATGCCAGCCAGTTACACCTTGAGTGATGTCACGCTGGCCAAAGCGCAACAAGTACGCAAATCCTTCGATTCAGGCGATATTCCAACAACGGGCAATAATGGCACACTGAGCATTCAAGTTGGCAGCGGCACGGCAGTTGATGTTGCAGTCAATGGCGGCATGAGCCTGACCCAAATCGCCGAAGCCATCAACGGCAGCACTGCCGCCGTGAATGCCAGCATCATCAACGACGGCAGCACAGATCACCTGATCATCAGCGCGAAAGAGACCGGTGCCACCAATACCATCACCATTACCGGTAGCAATGGTGGTGCAGGCAACGATTGGAGTGCATTCTCTTACAGCACTGGCGCGGCCAACGCGTGGACGC
>JAVEXE010000008.1:0-4519 GCA_034004105.1 Azonexus sp.
CCTCGATGTTCATTCAGATCAAGCTGAACCCCACCCCACCGGACCCCATCCAGGCCAAAGTCATGATGGCCATGCCCTTTGTCTTCGGCATCATGTTCTTCTGGTTCCCGGCTGGTCTGGTGTTGTACTGGGTGGTGAATAACATCCTCTCGATCGCCCAGCAATGGCAGATCACCCGGATGATGGAAAGTGGTAGCAAGGCTGCCAACGATGCGAAAGCCTAAGGTGTGGCGCTCGTAAAAAGCGACGACACCATCGCCGCCATTGCCACGGCCCCCGGCCGTGGCGGTGTCGGCGTCATTCGCATTTCGGGCAGCAATTTGCTGCCCTTTGCTTTGGCTATTTCCGGTAAATCCCCCAAGCCGCGTTACGCCACCCTGGCCGACTTCAAGGCGGCTGACGGTTCTACGGTCGACACCGGTTTATTGCTGTTTTTCCCAGGGCCGCATTCCTTTACCGGTGAAGACGTACTCGAATTGCAGGGCCATGGTGGGCCGGTGGTCATGCAGATGCTGCTGGCGCGCTGCCTGGACCTCGGCGCACGCCTTGCCGAGCCTGGTGAATTCAGCCGCCGCGCCTTTCTCAATGGCAAGATGGACCTCGCCCAGGCTGAAGCCGTCGCCGATCTGATCGACGCCGCGACCAGCAGCGCGGCGCGTTCGGCCATCCGTTCGCTGCAAGGCGAGTTTTCCCGCGCCATTGCTCAGTTGAACGACGAATTGATCAACCTGCGCATGCTGGTTGAAGCCACGCTGGATTTTCCCGAGGAAGACATCGATTTCCTGCAAGCCGCCAATGCTTTTGGCCGGCTGGAAAATCTGCAAAACAAACTCGCGGAAATTTTCGACCGCGCCGGCCAAGGCAAGCTGCTGCAGTCGGGCCTGCACGTCGTTCTGGCCGGTCAGCCGAATGTCGGCAAATCCTCGCTCCTGAATCGTCTGGCAGGCGACGATCTGGCCATCGTGACACCCATCGCCGGCACAACCCGCGACGCGCTGCGCTCGACCATCCAGATTGAAGGCATTCCGCTGCACATCATCGACACCGCTGGCCTGCGCGAAACCGAAGATGAAGTCGAACGCATCGGGATTGAACGTAGCTGGCAAGAAATCGAACGTGCCGACGTGGTTCTACTGCTGGTTGATGCAAAAACCGGCGTTTCTGCGGTCGACCGCGAAATTCTGCAAAAAATGCCCGCCCGCCTGCAACGCATCACGGTTTATAACAAGATCGACCTGATCGAACGTCAGCCCGAACGGCATGAAGAATCCAGCGAAAGCGGTGAAAGCATCGCCATTTCACTTTCCGCCAAGGCCAACCAGGGCGTTGATTTGCTGCGTCAGGAATTACTGCGCATTGCCGGCTGGCATCAGGCCGAAGATGTTTTCATCGCCCGCGAACGCCACCTACGCGCCCTCTCCGCCGCCCGCGCACACGTCGATCAAGCCCGCGCCGTTGTTGCAGGCAAATTCCCTGCCCTGGAACTTTTCGCCGAAGAACTACGCCTCGCTCAGCAAGCACTCGGTGAAATCACCGGCGAATTCACCGCCGACGACCTGTTAGGGGTCATTTTCAGCCGGTTTTGCATCGGCAAGTAAACCTGTGCGTAAGTCTGTCGACAAACTGTCGGCGCTTTGGGGTCTGTTTGTCGAATTGCTCGCGACCCAAAAACTGTCCACTTTTCACACACAGGCAGCGCAGGCACTTGCCAAGGGCTGAAAAAATTGTGCAAGGCCTTGATTAAAATGGATCGTTAACACTTATCCACAGACTTGAGCCGACGTTAATAGTCGTTGTTCTTTTATTTATAGGTTTACTTGATACCGTTATCCGGCGGTAAAGTAGCGCGTTATGCCAACAGGCAGTGAAAAACACAGAACACTCGATAGAGCAAATAAACCAACATGCATTACCGTGGCAGATTCGCCCCATCTCCGACCGGTGCCCTGCACTTTGGCTCACTGATTGCTGCAACAGCGAGTTACCTTGATGCACGTACCCACGGGGGAGAATGGTTGCTGCGGATTGAAGATGTCGATATTGACCGCCGCCAACCCGGTGCCACTGAAGAAATCCTGAGAACACTCGAACGTTTTGGCTTTATCTGGGACGGCCCGGTCATCCGGCAAGCGCTACGAAACGATACCTACGAATTGGCGCTGACATGGTTGCGAGAACAGGCACTTGCCTACCCATGCGCTTGTTCTCGCAAGGAAATTGCCGCACAGGCGGCGCGCCCGGCTATTGATGGCGGATACGTTTATCCAGGTACTTGCCGCAACGGACTGCAGCCAAACCAAGTCGCCAGAGCCTGGCGGCTTCGTACTCATGACCAAGATATCTGCTTTGTCGACCGGATTCAGGGTCCCGTGAGCCAGAACCTTGAGCATGATGTTGGCGACTTCATACTGCGTCGTGCCGACGGGTTGTTTGCCTATCAACTGGCCGTGGTGCTTGATGACCATCTCCAAGGAATTACCGACATCGTTCGTGGTGCCGATTTGCTGGCATCAACCCCCCGGCAGATCTTCCTTCAACAGGCCTTTGGCTTTCCAACACCGCGCTACGCTCACCTGCCAGTTGCAACCAACAGCACAGGCGAAAAATGGTCAAAACAAACCCAGGCACCCGCACTCCTCCGAGGTAACGAGGCTGCGGATCTGGTGAGGGCCCTCGCCTTTCTTGGGCAAGCAGTTCCAGCTAGCTTATCTCACGGCCAGGTCAAGGACGTTTGGGAGTGGGCATTAACGCACTGGTCATTGACTGCAATCCCTCGCATATTGTCAATCAACGCTCCGGCGGTGAGTTGATCTGGTCCTCGGCTTGCCAATGCCGGTTACCATAGCCCGCGATGCCAACAAGAAGCCTTACCAGTCCGTAACTTAACCAACGCAGGAGGCGTGAATGCCAAGGTTGGCGACAGATATCCTGCGGCAACACTTCACGGCTACCTTCGCGCATGGCAGCCTGAATACTCTCTCGCAATTCAGTTGCAAAACGCGAGTCACGAACGACGAGATTGGCCTCCTTGGCCAACAGCAGACTGAATGGATCGATATTTGAGGAGCCAACGGTGGCCCATTCACCATCGATAACGGCAACTTTGGCGTGCATGAAGCTTTTTTCGTACTCAAAAATCCGGATACCAGCTTGCAGGCCCGCCTGATACAGGGTTTGTGTGGCGTATCGAAGCATGGGATGGTCAGTTTTACCCTGCAGGAGAACCGTGATACGAACACCTCGCCGGGCCGCCGCATATAGCGCGCGACCAAAACGAAGGCCGGGCAGAAAATAGGCGTTGGCAATCAGGATTTCTTCTTTTGCAGCCTCAATTGCAGACAAATAGGCATTCAGAATGTCATTCCGGTGACGAATGTTGTCGCGAATCAGAAATGCCGCACGTTGTTCACCTACCGGCTCACAGCACGGAACGACGATGGGTGCCATGCGAAAGCGTCGGCGGAAATTCACCCAGGTCACAATTTCCCACATGCGCTGAACAGCGCGGTGCATTTGCTGCAGTACCGGTCCCTCGACGCGCACAGCGTAGTCAAAGCGAGGCCGCATTTCGGGTGGTGCATTATCATCATCGACAATATTGATTCCCCCAACAAAGGCAACGCGTCCGTCAATCACCACCAGTTTCCGGTGCAACCGACGCAGGCGATGCCGCCGAAAGCGAAACCGCTTGATTTCTGGACGGTAAAACAAGGTTCGGACGCCAGCCTCCGCCAATTGGGGACGGAAATCATCGGCGAAATTTCTGGCGCCAAAACCGTCGACCGTAACATTGACGACCACGCCCCGCCGGGCCGCCAAACAGAGTGCAGAAGCAATCTCGTGTCCCACCGGATCATCGGCAAAGATGTAGCTTTCGAGAAAAATCTCCCGCTCGGCAAGCGCAATCGCCGCCAAAAGCGCAGGAAAGTACGCCTGCCCGGAATTGAGTAGAGTTAGTCGATTACCGGCGACAAATTCAGGATCCATGCCGTGTCAAGAATGCGGAGAGTGCTGCATGATCCGAAATGGAAGACCATGGCGGCCCAAAATGAACCACACTGCTGCGAACCGTAAAACCTCGTGTGTAAATCCTGTCCAGGCGGAACATCGGCATTGCTGCCGGAAAACTCCGCACAGGCTGACTTCCTGGTGCTGATGAAAAAGCTTCTGTCAGACCCAAACGACGCGCCAGGTGTTCCCCTGCATGATTACGCCAGTCGTTAAAGTCACCCGCCACAATCAAGGGGGCCTCCGGTTCTCCTTGGTCGTCCAGATAATCCGCCAAGGCATCCATCTGGCGCCGCCGCGAGCGTCCGAATAGCGAAAGATGCACGCAGACACAATGCAAAACCAAACCGCAGGGCAGCTGAATCCGACAATGCAACATTCCGCGCTTCTCGAACTGCAGATGCGTCACATCCTGATTGTGTGCATGCAAGATAGGGAATCGCGATAAAATCGCGTTCCCATGATGACCATGATCGTAAATCATGTTTCGACCGTAAGCCGACTGCCAAAC
>JAVEXE010000008.1:4619-9368 GCA_034004105.1 Azonexus sp.
AACGTACTCGGTTTCATTGATGATCTCGTGGTTATCTCGGAGACCGAGAACCACCAGCACCTTGGCGTGCTTGGGGATTTCGAGCAGATTCTGGATAACTATGTCCTTGATGAACTCGTTATTGCCATGCCAATTCGCTCTTGTTCGGGGCCAATCCAGCGAATCATTGACCAGGCCCACGAGCGCGGTATCGCTGTCCGTTTCCCCATGGCACAAATTTTCAGCGGCCTTACCTCAAGCGAGGTTTGGCGCACGCGTCAGGAAGCAACTTTGGGGGCTAACGGATACTTCCAGAATGACTTGGTTGTTTATTCTGGTCACGAACTGAGTGGTCGTTACATTGCAAAACGCTTCATCGATCTTGGTATGGCACTCTGCTTGGTTGTTGCCACCTCGCCACTGATGCTGCTTGCGGCGCTGCTGATTTACTTCGAGTCAGGCCGCCCGGTGTTGTTCATTCAGCATCGCTATGGCTACAACGGCCGGATATTCAACCTGTACAAATTCCGCACCATGGTTCAAAACGCTGATGCAATGCAGGATGCCTTGCGTGCGAAAAATGAACGGGATGGTGCCGCGTTCAAGCTGACCAATGATCCTCGTGTTACTGCGATTGGCCGTTTTTTGCGCAAGACCAGCATTGATGAACTCCCACAGCTTTTTAATGTACTCAAGGGCGAGATGAGTATCGTTGGTCCTCGTCCGCTGCCGCTAGCCGACTACAAGCGGATGAACAAAACCTCGCATCGCCGGCGACTGAGTGTTCTGCCTGGCATCACCGGCCCATGGCAGATTTCTGGCCGTGACAAGATATCGTTTGAACAATGGATGCAGATGGATCTGGATTACATTGACAATTGGCGATTGCTCACCGACATCAAAATCATCCTGATGACCGTTCCAACCGTCCTTTTGCAACGAGGCTCGAAGTGAGCGTCAAAGAACACATTCACTGTTGCGCAAAACGCTCCAGATATTGCTGAAATTTTCTGGTATTCGTTTCGATTTCATATTCTTCCTGAACAATTTGCTGTCCTCGTGAAGGATTGAAACGTCCGGATGCCAGACCATGCTCGATGGCGTCGGCAATTGCCACCGGCGAACTTGGCGGTACCAGGATACCGGCATCCTGAACCAGTTCAGGAATGGCAGAAATCTGCGTTGAGATAACCGGTATCCCTGCCCGCATTGCCTCCATCAAAACCACTGGCTGCCCCTCTGTGATACTGCAGAGTACAAAAAGGTCGTACTGACCATAAAGCGCCAAGACCTCCTGATGAAATTTTGCGCCGGTTAACTCGACGAGTGAGGTCAATTGTCGATCCTGTATCTGCTGTTCCAGATCATGGCGTAACTCTCCTTCACCCACAATTGTGCACAGAAAATCGATACCGCGGTCCCGCAACAAGGCACAAGCGTCAATCAGATCATGCTGAGCCTTATGGACAGAGAGTCTCCCGACATTCAGGATACGCACCCCGCCTTTTCGTGAAGGACGCGGATCAGACTGGAGAAGCTTTGGCACACCCATGCGAATGATTTCTGTCCGCGCCAGATCGATTTTGGGAAAATTCTTGGCAAGAAAGTCGACATTAAATCGTGAGATAGACACTATTCCGGCAGCGTTCTCCAGTTTCTCTTTCAGGTCCGGTGGATTGTCATAGATCAGATCGGATCCATGCAGGGTTATTGAATAGGGCGTCGAAGACAAGCGCTGCAACCACAACGCAACCGCAGTGCCGCCATAGGTAAAGTGCGCATGAATGTGTAGTTCGGAGCCTCGCCCATAGCGATGCAGAATCAGTACCGCTCCGGAAATATGGGCAAGACTAGTCTTCAAGCGTTCGTCAGCACGAACAAGTTGCCAGAGTGCCCGTCCATAACGGAACGGATGCCGAAAGAAACAGGATAAGTGCGCCTTGAAGACTTCCATCAGACTCGCTTCGCAGAGATAATCTACCTCAGTCTGTATGTTCCGCATTCTTGGATGAACCTGAGCAGGATCTGGCCGATGATTAGAAACAATACGAAAAGAAAGCCCACCCTGCCGCAAAGTGGTGAATTGATCAAATATGAAAGTTTCGCTTAAACACGGAAAAACAGAATTGACAAAAACGATTTGTTTGGACACGTTTTTCCTTTCTTTGAAACAATCAAAAAGCGATAAAAATTCAGCGAGGAGTCACTATTTTGATTGATATCCTGATTTGGGGATGTTTGCTGGCTGCGTCTTTGCCGATATTTTACTTGTTACTTACAGTACTCGCGCCACTACTGCGACGCCACCCCGAAAAGCGGGACATTCCGCAAAGAAAAATTGCCATTGTTATTCCTGCCCACAACGAATCGTTGCTGATTGCTGATACGGTTGGCAACATGTGGAAGCAAAACTACCCTCCAGATGCCATGTGTGTTCTGGTTATCGCTGATAACTGCAGTGATGATACGGCCAGCTTGGCACAGCAGGCTGGCGCTAGAGTGCTGGAGCGACACGATAATCCAGGAAAAGGGCAGGGTTTACACCAAGCACTCAATCTACTACTCAAAGAGGATTGGGCGGCATTCCTCGTCGTCGATGCCGATTCGCATCTGCACCCGGAAACACTAGCTGAAATAAATACCGCTTTGGATTCCGGCAGCCAGGCCATCCAGATCCGTTACGGGGTACTCAATCCTGAGCAATCCTTGCGAACTCGGGCAATGGAATTATCCACAGCCTCCTATAACGCATTACGTCCTTTGGGGAAATCAGTATTTGGTATTTCTGCTGGTATCAATGGCAATGGATTCTGTGTTACCCGCGACACCGCCATTCGTGTTCCTTACCTTGCCCACTCAATTGTTGAAGACATCGAATACCACATGCATCTGTTGCGTGCCGGCATCTGTGTCGACTTTCTCGATCATGTATGGGTCAAAGCGCAAATGCCAATTGGAGGAAAAGGGGCAAATGTTCAGCGCGTTCGCTGGGAACGGGGTCGGATTATCACGATAAAGAATTACGCCCCCTTACTCTGGCGCTCTCTGTTGAATGGAAACCGGCGTGCCGTTGATGGTCTGATAGATGTCCTGATGCCACCGGTGAGCCTGGTTCTGCTTTGTTTGCTACCGGCACTCTTGCTTGGTCATGGTGTTGCGTTTCTGACGGGTATTGCGGGTGGGGTGATCCTGGCTTTGCACTACTTCATCGCGGCTATTCGCTATGGCAACGCTGCCTGGTTTTTCATCTTGATGGCTTACGTTCCCTGGTACGTTATCTGGAAAACCTGGGTTGTCATCAAGTCTCTGCTAACAGAGCGCAACCTGCCATGGTTGCGCACGGATCGTCATAAAAAATGATCAATGTTGAAGACTGACTGTTTATCAAGCCATGTGATAGATTGTCACCGTTATTTAGAAAAATTCTCGGAGGGTGCTGTAATGTCATCTCGCAAGGGCTTATCTACTTTGCCGGTCATCCTGCTAGCCGGTCTATTGTCGGCAGGCTGCCAGTCATTTTGGCCACAATCCGCAACGTCTTCCAGCAGCATTCACAGTGCGCCATCTACCCCCTCCGGGGCCGTAGCCCCGATGGTAGCTCCTACGAGGGATGCCTTGCCGCCACCGCCTAGCATGGCCATCGTGACACCTTATTCAGACTGGCTTTTCGATGGTCCCGAGGGGCGTGGTTTCGGCTTTTATCTGGCTCAGGGGTATCGTCGCTACGCGAAGCACGAAGATAATGCCAACGACTTCGAGGATGCTGCCAAATTCTTGCATCGAGCGGGTGCTGTGGAACGCGGGGAGAGAATTGAACCAGAGCAGCTTCATTTGCGTATATTGCCCGTTTGGGCCGTGGATGATCTGGTTTATGCCCGCCAGCGCCTGATGCGTGCCTTGAGCCTTGGAGCAGCAGAGCGGTTGCCAAAAATCGCGGCCAATGCACAGGTTGCCTTCGATTGCTGGATGGAGCAACAGGAAGAAAACATTCAACCTCATGACGTGGCACGTTGTCGTAAGGATTTCGAAGCCTTTATTGTGCGTTTGGAATATCCGCCGGTGAAGCTTCCTGCTCCTCTGCCTTCGGCACCAGATTGCGCAGCTCTACCGGCCTATCAGCCCATGGCGAAAGGCCCTGCCTGTAACCAAAAGCTGGATATTTTCTTTGAACTAGATCGCGATCAGATTACAGGTCTCGCTCACCAAAGCCTGCATGACGCAGTTGAACATATTCGTAATACTCCTGGTGCCCGACTTGAACTACGGGCTCATGCTGACCGATCTGGCTCTGAGCAGCACAACGACATGCTTTCCCGGCGTCGCTTGAACAGTACTGTTGCCGCTCTACAACAATTAGGTCTGCCCCTTGAAAGCATCACCATAGCCCGCCATTATGGGGAAACTCGCCCCCGCGTAGCGACTCCTGACGGGGTACGCGAGGCTGCAAATCGCCGGGTTGAGATGCATGTTATTTGCGCATCATCGCAAAATGCTGCCAGAAATGCGGCATCTGCGCAGTGCACACCTGCATCCAACATCCGTTAAATGCAAGAAAGACCAACAGACTTGATCACCAAGGAGTAGTTTCTTGAGCGGCTTTTTCTTGTCCAATCGATTGATTGCCCTTGACCTATCTGAAAGATTTAAATACGTACAGTCAGATCAGGATTTTCCAATCGATTGGCCGGGACTTTCGACCTCGGTAGTACGTTCTGACGAGAAATATCTTTGGTCTCCCGCATTCTGTGCTGCACGCAAAGTCGGCTTGTT
>JAVEXE010000008.1:9468-24138 GCA_034004105.1 Azonexus sp.
CGAAAATAGCGAGGTTGCGCGAGCAAAAGAGATTGCGTCTCTAGCCAAAGCCCCCCATCAGATTCTTTTCCGCGATCCTGAGCACTATATACGCGGTGCTGAGCATACGGTGCGAATCACGGGCGGAATGGGTAGTATCAAAGATGCTCACTTCGCGGGTTTTCAGGAATCACTGGGGGCAATAAACGCAAACAGCCTGATCACCGGTTGCTATGCCGATTACTTATACAAAGGTCTTGCATTTAACCGAATTTCTTATCGCTTGTTTGGTCGTGAGCTTCCTTTAGAAAAACTGGGCCCCTACCATCCCGATTTTTACCAACCGCATCGTAAAATCAGCCCAGCATTTATCACGGCAATTACCTCAAGACGCCAAGAGCGCCTTGGCCATAATGCGCAGGATTGTTACGAACAATCGCCAGAAACCATCGCTGACTTGAGAGTGCGTCCATTGAACAGAGAAGCTGATTCTGTGGGTAGGCTCTATTTACATGCAACTCAGCCTTGGGACCCCATCATGGTAGATAACGACCTCCTTGAATTCTACGGTCGACTTACACCAGAGATGAAAATCAACTCCAGAGTCTTTGGCCTTGCTGTCAGGAAATTGCTACCGAAAAACGGGAAAAACATTCCGAACAACAATCCCGGGCAATTTGTTCTTGGTCGACCACTTTGGCAACAATGGATCGCGGGTAGTGCCTGGTTACTCAAAAACGCCGTCCAGAACAAGTTTTCTCACCAAAAAGCAAGCCTGAGTACATCATGCTCCTGGCCTAATTTCAGATATTTGATCGCCAATAGCCAGAAAATCCCAGAAATCTGGAACAACTGGCCTTCAGGGCAAAAAGATATTCTGGCGCAAATTTTGGGTGAAAATCCCGCCCAAAAAAACCTTAGCGAATGGTCTTATGATGCGGATCTTTTTCTGCGGATGCTGACACTGAAGCTCTGGCTGCAACAGAGAAAATTCTAGTATCTGTTATTTTTCCATGCTAGTCCGTCTTGAATTAACTGCATTACCCTTTCGGCATTATGATCCCAGGTGAATTCTGCCTCAACTCGTTGGCGGGCCAACTCTCCGAGGCGTCTTCGTAACTGGGCATCCTGTGCCAGAAGGACTAATCCTTGGTAAAAATCTTCGTCCGAATCTGGATCAAACAACCATCCTTCAGAACGATCTTTAATAATGGAACGGATCGTCGGAGTTGCTGGAACCAAGCAGGCCTTAGCCATCGCCATGTACTCGAATATCTTCAGTGGAGAACAGTAGGGTTGGGTATTCGGTAATACTGTAATGTCCATTACTCCAAGATATGCGGGTATTTCTTCGTGAGTAACGAACCCAGTGTAATGCACTCTTGCCTGAGCCTCTAAGGTCATCGCTTGGATCATGCGATCAATCTCCGGTAACCGTCGACCAACCAATAACAGACTTACATTACGACCCGTATTGATAAGTTCCTGAAAAGCATTGAACAATCGTTGGGGAGCGTGCCAAACAATAAAACTGCCGATATAACCGATGACTACACTATCAGTCGCAATACCCAAACGCTGAAATAATTCAGCTGTATCTTTCTGAGGATTGAATTCAGCAAGATCTACGCCATTATGATTAACGATAATTGGCTTACCCGAGCTATTGCAATGACGTAAATCAGCGGCAATTTCGTCACTAACGGCCATTCCAGCCACAGAGTAGGACATCGCAGTGCAATTGCTAAATAATCGATTCACCAGAGGCAGTTGCTTGTGATCCGAGTAAGTTCCAGCCAACTCACCTCTGTCCTTACCATTAAACTCTGTTACCACAGGAATTCTCAATGCGCTACAAGCCCAGTGAATGGAAAGTGTCTCAGCATCATAACGGGTTATCACAACATCTGGCCGAACTTTTCTAAGCAAAAAAAACTCCTGCACAGATCGGAATATTTGTTGAAGTAACACCTTGAATTCACGTAAGTAGTATTTACCAAGAAAAGAACGCAAACCTCCCGCTCGTTTGCCCAATGCTTCACCGGGCATCGAAAATTCTTTTCTCGGAGCCCAGATATCAAAAGTAATTTTTCTATCCAAACAGAGTGCCGAAAACGACTGGGAAAACCTGCTGACATGAACAGCAGATCCCTCACTAAGATTTTTCTGGTAATGAACATAAATGATTTTTTTCATCGAAGCCAACCCTTAATTAGTAGACCTTCCGAAGTCTTGTTAGATACTTTCCTGGCTGGCATACCTGCGATAGTCATATTGCCCTCTGGAAATGAGTCTTTCACAACAGCGTTGGCACCTATTGCAACATTATCCCCAATGCGTATTTGTCCAAATATTTTACTACCTGGACCAATATAGCAATTCTCGCCAATTTGAGGTGCAGCCCGGGATTTTCCAGCCTCGGTCCCAATCACGACACAAACATGCAATCGACAATTCGCCCCAATACGCGCACCATCATTGACGACAACAGTGCCGGCGTGTGCAATTGAGAGACCGGGCCCAAAAACATTTGGAGGAATAGAAAATCCCAACTTCCGCCCTAATTGTCTCATGCGAAAGCTATACCAGCGCGCCATGAAACTTCCCGGAAAACAATTGGACCAATACTCCGACTTGCGCAGCAAACATTGGAATCGCCACACGTCATCTTTCCAGTAAGCAACCCAACCAGGCTTGCGCGCTCCCGCACGCAAATCTGCTGCAAGATAATCCAGATAGTCTTTATAAGACTTGATCATTTTTTTGGTCTCGCCGAAAAATAACCCCAAATATAAGCATTTGGAGCAATCGTCATATGTGTTGTAAATTCCGTCACCGGTTCAAATGAATAAATATCAAGATAGAATTCAGTCGTTGGCCATTCCGTATATCTTGGATACAACCGATCTCCGAGCACTTTCAACGTCCACGAATCCAGAAGATGGGAGACATCGTGCGGCCCGTCGACAGTAATGCCTGCAGGGGCTGCTTGATTGCTGACCCGATGGTCTCGATGCAATGGGTGCTTGGGATAATGATAGCCTACCCCAACGGTCATACTCATGTTCAAAGGATTTGCCCCAGCGCCAAACTGGGCTGCATACAATGCCGTAACCAAACTATCCTGGCTTCCGGTCAAATAATGATGTCGGACAAGATTCAAGGCTTGCGGCACACTCAGTGCTCCCCAACCCAACCACGCTTCCGGGTTTTCCTTGGTCCAACGAAAAGCGGTTCTGGATCCTTGGGTCAACATATCCTGCGTAGTCGCCAAGAATGCTGAAGCAATATTTCGCCTGATGCCAGGATCGTTATTGGCAATCCTTAAATAGAGAAAAGCTGCATCAGATTGATCATGACTTTGCCACTCGGCCAGCTTACGGCCCGTCCGTTTAAAAACGCTGGTATCAACGAACACTTGTTCCCATTGCTGCTCTCCAGTTAACCGAAACATCTCCAGAGCAGCCATATTTCGCGCATCTATGACTTGATACGGCAATTTGGGATAAGTGTGACGTGAGAAAGCGGCCTCCGCCCAGCGCATCGCCGCCAGCGAGCTCTGGTGATAGGTCTGGGCCAATGTCTTGTCGTAAGAAAGTAAAACATGAGACATCCTCGCGGCAGCGGCAGCATACAAATAGCTTGACCACATATCAGGCGAGTAGGCCATTACCGGCAAAGACTCTTGCCAACTTGCCTCACCGAAACGCGTATGTTCCGCTGACTCCACACCACCTCGTACCCCACCACCAGGCTCTTGCAAGCGACGGAAAAACTCTGTCCCCCATAAGGCTTCATTCAAGATATCCGGCAATCCCGGAAATTCACGCGGTAGATTCAAGGAGAGCTTGCTGAAATGCTCCGGGAACATTTCCAGCAATTCAAGTAACAACATGGGTATGCGCAAATGCTGGGCTCGTCTATCCCAGTCTCCCGCATCGGCATATCCTCCCCAGGCATCGGGAAGGATGCGAGATGTCCGCTTTTGATTGAGAAGGTAAAAATTATTCCTGTCCTCGCCGCGGGCATTCAGTCCGTTCATGGAGTCAAGCAAGCTAACGTTGCTATGATAAACACGCAAGCCATCGGCCGGATGCATGTTCCTCGGCCGGAGATATGCTGTATGGGGTGGTCCAAGGGCAATACCACTCCGTTGATGTAACAACCCTCGTGCCGAGGTATGGAATGCGTCGTGCCAGACCCTGCTAGCCAGTGCGAACTCCCCAGAGCAACCAACGCCTTCGACACAGAGTCGGTATCGTCCTTCCCGCCTGAAGGCGGCAAAATCCATCACCCAGACATCTGCCAGATTGTGATTTTTTCCACTCCCATCTTCTGCCTCCGTGGCGGAACGGGAGAGCTTCACTACGCCAGAAAACTGACTTTGCCCAAGTTTTTGGTCAATCAGATGAAAGCGCATGTTAGACGGATAAACCTGCCCCCCGCCATCACCACGCCAAAGTGACAAGAACCCCACTTTGACCGGATCATCAGGACGAAAACCAATCTGTGAAACATGGATGGCCTCACTCTGTTTCTGCAGTGAGGCATGCTGATAATCCAGGGGGGCCAAAAGCTTTCCACGGTGCTCAATCCTGTAAGTTGCACCATCCTTCAAAGCATGAGGCAACTGAAGATAAAAACGGTGCTCCATGGGAAAGGCAAAATCCCAAAGACCCGTCTGCGCCATATCTGTGGGACGACTTTTACGAAATACTGCTCGTGGCGTTTGTACCTGTTTATATGCGGGATCATCCGACGAGCTGATCATAAAAGCATCCGCTCGACTTAGGGACTTTAAGTCAATCGAACTATCGTGGAAGCGATCAAAACCAAACAGGATGTCGTCTTCCCGTCCAACCAAAGCTCCAATCACGGTATTGCCGCGCACAACCCAGCGATGATGACCGTTCTTCTGGTCAACCCTATCAAGTAGGGGAAGGGGCTTGTACGGGGTCTGCCGCCCATATTCGACCTTGCCATGACGAACGTGCAGGCTAAGCACATCCGGCGCTACCGCTGAAATGCTCAAGTCAAGGTTGGCTTGGGCAAAGTTGCAGCCTAGCGCCAAACCCAGAAGAAAAAAAACTGCCAAAATTCTCATTTGATAAAAAATGACATAACAGCCAGCAAAATTTGAAAATGAAACAGAGACAACCGTTGTTTGGCGCTAAGCTGATCAGGGTTTTCATTCTCAGCTTGACGTTAAATCACTTCTTGCGGTCTACTTCACAACTCGTTCAATATAATCGAAGTTTCACGAATTCGGGGGCTGCAATGAAGGGGTTGGTAACGAAGCGTGTATTGGTCACCGGGGGAGCTGGTTTTCTCGGCTCGCATTTGTGCAAAGCCTTGCTTGACCAAGGGCATGACGTTATCTGTGTGGATAACCTCTTTACCGGCGCAAAAGATAATATCCTGCCCTTGATGGATTTTCGTCGCTTCGAATTTTTGCGTCATGACGTCACCTTTCCGCTCTTCGTCGAGGTGGACGAAATCTACAATCTTGCCTGCCCGGCCTCTCCCGTTCACTACCAGCACGATCCCGTACAAACGACAAAAACCAGCGTACAGGGCGCAATCAACCTACTCGGCTTAGCCAAACGGGTTAAAGCCAAAATCATGCAAGCCTCGACTAGCGAAGTCTATGGCGATCCCAAAATCCATCCCCAGCATGAGGCTTACTGGGGCAACGTCAATCCGTTCGGCATCCGTTCCTGCTATGACGAGGGAAAACGGTGTGCGGAAACATTGTTCTATGATTACCACAGGCAAAGCAGCGTCAAGGTCAAGGTGGCCCGTATTTTCAATACTTACGGCCCCAACATGCACCCCAATGATGGCCGCGTTGTCTCCAACTTCATCGTTCAGGCGCTGACCAACCAGCCGATCACCATCTATGGGGAAGGCCAGCAAACCCGATCCTTTTGTTACGTCAGCGACCTGATCCGGGGCTTCCTGGCGCTCATGAATGATACGCCGGACGATTTCATTGGTCCGGTCAACATCGGCAACCCGGGTGAATTCACCATTCGGCAACTGGCCGAAATGGTTATTGAATTGACCGGATCTGGCTCACCCCTGGTTTTCAAACCCTTGCCCAGTGACGACCCTGTGCAACGCTGTCCGGATATATCGCTGGCAAAAGAAAAAATGAACTGGCAACCTGAAATCGCTTTGCGCGAAGGACTGGTGAAGACGATTGAGTATTTTGATCAATTGCTAAAAACCCGGATTTGATGTTGATGGCTGGCTATCTGTTCCTATTCCTCTTGCTGCTGTTAAGCTCTGGGGCTACTTTTGCAGCCGGAGAGGTTGATCAATCCTCTTATGAATCGGAGGATTTCGAAGTACAGGAAGAGGGTATGTTGTTCGACCACTCTCGCACTGGTTTACTGTACAAAAGGAACAACTACCAGAATGATGAGAACATGACTTTTTGGTCTCAGCAGCCAGCAAAATACAACGATACAACTGAAAAGAAAGCTTGGACTGTTCACATCACCCACTGGGAGGTTTTTCCACCCAGCTCCGTGACAATTTACGTCCTTGATGACACCCCTTATCAAACCAGTGGTTCCCTGATTGATGTCCAAGTCCGCATCGGGCAGGCCGATCGCATGGGAAATTTCGTGATTGCCAATACCGTGGTTCGGACTGACATCCCCATCCAGTCTGGTTGGAATAAAATTCCACTCAATATCCACAATTACTCAGGTGACATATTCTCGGCGTTCATCATTGGGGTAAGACCCAAAATGGCCTATCACCCCATTGAGTTTGGTAGTCACCAATGAGCATACTGGCTGTCAAAAAACGCCCTGCCAAAACCTTGCTTGGAGCAAGCTTTGTATAACGAATTCTTTGGCTTTGAACGCGCTCCGTTCAACAATACACCCGACCCCACCTTCCTTTTTGAAAGCAAAAGCCATCGGGAAGCCATGGCGACGATGGTGTACGGAGTCGAACAGGGTAAAGGCTTTGTGATGGTGACCGGCGACGTTGGCATGGGCAAAACCATGCTTAGCCAAGCCTTGAAACAATCTCTTGGCGATGACTATGTCGTCATTGAAATCGCCAATCCTTGGAGTTCGCCTGAAGAGGTTCTTAGCGCCATCCGTTTGTGCGTCAACGTTCAAGGCCCTGAAAACAACGCGCTTTTTGATGGTTTACGCGAAAGGCTCATGACCCTGCGAAATCAGGGTAAACGCGTTGTCATCGTCATTGATGAAGCGCACCAGATGTCAGAACGCATGATTGAGGGCATTCGACTGCTGTCCAATGTCGAAACCACAACCGAGAAATTACTGCAGATTATTTTCATCGGACAGAATGAGCTTGCCGAAATGCTCTCCAGGCACTCAATGCGGCAGATTCAGCAGCGACTTTTCCTGAGTCGCCACCTCGAAGCTTTTAGCGAGAGCGAAACCGTCGCATATATTCGCCATCGACTGAAGGTCGCCGGTGGCAAGCCTGATGTCTTTGATGAAGCCGCACTCCGGATGATTGCCAGGGAAAGTTCAGGCACGCCTCGGGTGATTAATCAGCTATGTGACAACGCTTTGTTGTTCGCCATGGGGAGGGGCCAGAACCAGGTAGGTGTTGAAGATACGCGAGAGGCATTAAGGCTGCTGCGTCCCTGGCAACCCGTTCGGCCCGTGCAAAATTTTGCCTCGCAACCTTCCAAACTTGGGGGTGCAAGCAAGCAGGACAATATTGAAGCCGCGAATCCGGCAACAACGCCAACAAAGCCAAATTCGCTGCCATTCAATCTCCCGCTCGGTCAGCAATCCACCCGAGGGGATAATCATTTGCAGTCAAGCAGAAATTCAGATCTGCCTTTCAGCTTGCCGATTGATCCGGCGCAAACACTCTCCCCTCAACCGCAGTACCGAGAATTAAAGGTTCCGGAATTTCTGACCAAAGCAGACAAGCACCGTAATTTCCTTATTCCAGGCGTTGCCATCATTGTTGGTATGCTCGCTGCCGCGGGGGCTACGGCTTGGTACCTTCAACAGGGGGATACTGCAGCGTCCAAGGTTGGTGCCCCCGTTGTTACCGCCCCGGTTTCTTCGCCTCCTCCACAAGCTAGCAGTTCTCCGCTACCTGTCGAGCCAGTCAGCGCAGCTGCGAACATCACGGCAGAACCGATGTCGCTTTCAATGGCAACCAGCTTGAGTCTTGTACGGACTGAATTGCCCGTTTCCGATGCGCCGCCCATCAAACCCGCGGCAGCATTACCTGCGCCAACCACCAGTGCAGCCATGGCAAATCAAGGAACGGCGACTGTCGCGGGAATGCCCCGTATCGCAAACACACGTATTGTCACAATTCCGCGTGAAGGTGGTGTTCCGCGTATCGCTGCAGAAACTTTTGGTCTGTGGAATGAAAGTGCCAGGGATCTCATTCATCTTGCCAACCCGGAATTTAGCGTGTCGCTGGAACAAGTGGCCGGCGGAACTTTCCTGAAAATACCCACACTGACTAGAGAGTCTCTGATTGTTGACGCGGGAGGATCAGGGGCAAGGATTTATTACGGAACTTTTGCCTCGCCGGAAGAGGCTCAAACAGAACTGACGGGCTTGCAGCGTATCTGGCCAAATAGCCAGATACAACATGCCAGCCGCAACGGCACGGCACTTTATCGCGTTTTTATTGGTAATTTTGCTTCACGCCAAGAGGCGACCGCAGCACTGGAGTCGCTTTGGTTCAAACATTTGCCCGCGTTGAACTGAGGCAATCGCTCATTCGCTAGTTTCTCTCCAACTACCATAACCTTTCGGAACAGATACCTATGTGCGGCATCTTCGGGATACTGAATTTCCCCTCGCAACGCCTCGAAGATGCTCGACATGCATTGCACACCATTACCCACCGTGGTCCGGATCAATGGGGCGAGCACATCGGAGATGAGATTTACTTCGGACATCGACGGCTGAGCATTCGAGACTTATCGGAAAAAGGGCGTCAACCTTTTGTTGACCGCGAGACTGGCGTTGCCGTTGTCGTCAATGGCGAAATCTGGAATGACAAAACGCTTCGTGCTCAACTCGGTGAGAGTCGGTTCCGTGGTCATTCTGACTGCGAAGTTTTCTTGCATGGTTACCTTACCTGGGGTTTGGCAGGCCTATTGCAGCGTTTGGACGGCTTTTTTGCAGCGGCCATTCATGATCCCAGGGATGGTAGCCTGCATCTGATCAAGGATCGCTTTGGAAAAAAGCCGCTTTATTATGCCCAGAGTGGAAAAATCTGGGTTTTTGCGTCAGAGGCCAAAGCAATTCTGGATTTTGCCCCGGAGTTTCGAGTATTCGACCTCCAAGGAATTCAGCACTGGATTACTTACCGTGGCTCCCGCCAACCGACAACCATTTTCAAAGGTATCAGGAAAGTTACCGCCGGATCTTATCTCAGCATTGCCAGAAACGGTCAAGCCACAGAACATGCTTATTACGATCTCATCAAGTTAACGCAGCAACATTACCCCGCGAAATTTGACAGCGATGAAGAACTGGACGAATACGTAGAGCACTTACTGAGCAAGGCAATTGAAAAGCGGTTTTTGTCCGATGTGCCTGTCGGCCTGCAACTAAGCGGCGGGGTTGATTCTTCTTTGATAGCCATGTTGAGTCGTGAGCAACGTAGTGAAACACTGCATACCTACACGGTCACTTTTCCCAGCAAGCAAGATCAGGCTTTCGACGAATCGCACTTCGCCCGCGAAATTGCTAGTCATTGTGGGTTCACACATCACGAAATCCCCGTCGACAACGACAGCATCACCGAGGCTTTCCCGCATGTAGTCTGGCTGTTCGATGGCATGCTCGATATTCCAAACGCGATCCCCATCCATTTACTGGCTTGTGAAGCCAAAAAAGATGTATCGGTACTGTTGACCGGAGAAGGGGCTGATGAGTTATTCGGTGGCTACGGAAAGTTTTCCTGGGGACCTGGCTTGGTTACCAGAAAAAAAACCTGGCAACGCTGGATTCCTGATGGGCTATTCTCAACACTCCCAATGCCGGTATCGCTTCAGCATAAAGTCAGGGGTGTCTTTTTGACAAAAGAGTATGCTGATGAAGGAGAGAAACTCTTGCGGGAGCTGAACTCTTTCGTAACACCAACAACGTCGAAGAAAATATTTGGAGGCCTTGGCCTGGATCCATTAGTAGGTCTTGACTTGCATTTACTCAAGAGATTGCCATTCTTCAAGCAAATGCAATTAGTTGATCAATTAACTTACCTCAATTTTTTGCTTGAGCGTCAGGACAAAGCTGGCATGGGGCACGCGATGGAAGCACGCCTTCCTTTTCTAGACCAAGCGCTTGTCGAGGTAATCATGCCTTTAGCAGAGGAAAGTTTGATCTCTCCGCCCTTCCTTAAAAAACCATTAAAGCGCTTGCTGGCCAAGCGAGTCGGAAACGAATTTTCCCATCGTTCGAAAGTTGGATTTGCGCTTCCCATTGCGAATTGGTTACGAAACAAGCGAGGATTAGGACAATATGTCGAACAAGCTCTAGCACCTGATTTCTTGCTCTGGCAGGTTGTTGACCGAAACACAATATTAAAATACCTGACGTCCAGATCCTATTCAATTCGCCAAGTCAGTTACTGCGATGACGAAAAAAACTGGCTATATTGGTTTCTTGCCGTATTGGCAGTCGCCCAAGAAGCTTTTTCGATCCGTTCAATTCAAACAACGTGAGCCCCAATCTTTTCAAGACTTCAATCAGCGGCATTGGCTGGACCATGCTGCGGGTACTAGGGCAGACAGGCATTGGCTTTGGTGTCGGCATATTTCTGGCGAGAACCTTGGAGGTCAAGGATTTTGGTTTAATGGCAATTGCTATGATTTTGATCGGCCTTGCAGAGATGATTTCCAGCCTCGGGGTAGAAGCCTCCTTGATACAGCGGCAGAAACTTACTCGCAAACACCTTGAGGTTGCCTTTTCCCTTTCTCTCATCATGGCAACGCTTTTAATGCTTATGTTTTGGCTCTCGGGGCCGGCCATGGCCTCGTTTTTTGATCAACCTGAACTTGCCCAAATGCTGCCAGTTCTCGGAATTGGTCAGTGGTTTGCAACCGTTGCGATGGTACCGCGCGCTGCCTTGCGACGTCAATTTGAATTCAAATTGTTATCCAAAATTGAACTCGGCGCATATTTTTTTGGTTATGCAAGCATTAGTGTTGTACTCGTACTTATGGGTTTTGGCGTCTGGGGCCTAGTTATTGCAACCTGTGTATGGTTTTTTCTCGCCAGTATTCTAATGTTCAAGAACGCAAAGTTATCTTTACGGCCATCTTGGGGACAACAGGAAGTCAATGATTTACTGAGTTTTGGTCTGTTGATGACAGCCAAAAGTAGCGTCAATTATTTTGCTAACGCTGCAAATAGCATGATTATCGGGAAACTGGTAGGCACCCATGCCTTGGGGCTATTTTCCCGAGCAGAACAGGTTGCTCGGCTTCCATTGCAAAAAATCGCCAGTGTATTTTCATCGGTTATGTTTCCTATTTACGCGAGCATACAGGAAGATTCGAATCGACTGACGCAAGCTTATTTAAAGACCGTCGCTGCTGTATGTGTCTTAACAGCCCCTCCTCTTGCTGTCGCTGCTTTTTTTTCAGATACGGTTATTATCGGTTTGTATGGAGACAAGTGGAAAGATGCGGCAGGCTTATTTTCCATTCTTGCACTTTCGGCAATTTTTGTTTGCATTCTGCATCTGGCGGGTGCGCTGGTTGAGGCGACAAACCATGTACTGCAGGAACTTAAATGGCAAACCGTATATTTAATAGTTACCCTCTCGGGAACAATGGTAGCAGCCCAATTCGGGATTGTAGCAATAGCTTGGGCTGTTCTGATCTCACATATATTCCTTTATTTAGTGATGAGCCAGCTTGCGCTTCATATTATTAAATCCAGTTGGCTCCCTTACCTAAGAGCTCAAGCACCAGGACTCTTCATTGCTATCATCTTAGTTGGCATAGGTTGGATGATAGAAAATTCGCCACTCGGAGCCCCGGATTGGCATCCGTCAGTTCGATTGGCATTCATTGTTTTTACTGCCGGTTTTTTTTATTTTCTCCTGCTTTTTGTATTGCCTGATCGCTGGCTTTTCGGTGCTAGAGAAATGATTCGAGAACGGCTCTTTAAGCACAAGAAAAATGTGCAAGTTGACGAGAAAACGAATGAGCTTTAGTAATCTACTCTGCCGAATTGGCTTGCCCAAAATCTGGCGCCAAATAAACCAGAGGTCCATACCTGTTTTAATGTATCACGGCGTGCTACCCGACGACGACCCGATTGGTGACGGTGATTGGTTACAAGTACGCTGCTCCGAGTTTTCCGCTCAAATGGCTTATTTGCGGCGGTATTACGAACCTGTAAGTCTAATTGACGCGTTAAATAATAACCTCAGTTACTCAACGAAACCTTTCGTAGTGATAACTTTTGATGATGGTTATGCAAATAATTTAAACTACGCCTACCCAATTCTTCAAAAGTTCGATGTTCCAGCAACAATTTTTCTAGCAACTGCCTTTATAAACACCCGGCGACTTTTTTGGTGGGATCGGCTTCATTTGTCACTTTCAGGTTGGGGGGCTCCAACTATTTCGGACATCTCAGCTCGACTCAAGCAATTACCTCCAAAAGATATCGATCAGGCACTTGAGACCTTAGTGCAAGAAATTACTGGAGAATCACCGTTAGCCGGTGATGCTGCCCCGGATAGCTATCGAGCACTCACGGTGGATGAAATTCATTACCTAAATAAATCCGGAGGTATTGATTTTGGGTCCCACACCCATGGGCATGAGATTCTGGAGCACTTAAGCGATACCCAGCTCATTGAAACTCTTTCTAATGCGAATCATCTATTAAGTAGTTGGGGCGTTAAAACTCAATTGTTTGCTGCACCAAATGGAAGTTATTTGGATCGCCAGATACCCTTCATAAAGCAGGCTGGTCTGCGATGCTGTGTTTCAACCGCAGAAGGTCTGTGGCGCCCCCCGGAGGCGCTATTTCGCATTCCACGAATTGGAATTGGGCGTGATATGCCGATCGAGAAGTTTGCATTAAATATATCAGGAGTTTTACACGATCTCCGGTTTTGGAAGAATTGATGGATTTTGCTTTGGAATACTACCCCCGGAGTTATTTTTCGATAATGAGGAATAGACCATGCAACCCGTGAAATTAGTTTTTTTAGGTGACTACTGCAATTCGAGCAATAGACTAATTGAAACCGGGCCAAAGCTGAGTCAATTTTTGGGTGAGGCAGATGCAGTTCTACTTGATCTTGAGGCACCGGTTATTGAGATTGGTAACTTCAGACCAGAAATCAAGGTTGGTCCAAACCTCTCCCAACCGCCAGCAGCAATAGCTACTTGTCGAACTTGGGGGGTGACCCATTACTCCCTGGCAAATAACCACATCATGGATTTTGGCGCAGAGGGCCTTGCTGCCACAATATCTGAGTTGAAGGGTTTTACTTATTTTGGTGCAGGAATGTCAGCCGAGGAAGCCTATCGGCCCGTTTTTATCGACTCCCCTCAAGGTCGGATCGGCCTACTCGCATTTGCCGAAGCGCAGTTTGGGGTGTGCGATCCTGACACCCAAAGTTTCGCTGGTTTTGCTTGGTTCACCCACCCTAAAGCTCGTCGTGCTGTCATTGAAACCCGAAAGCAGTGTAATTATCTGATTGTTCAGGTTCATGCAGGCCTGGAGTTTGTCACATTACCCTTACCTGAAATTAGACAGCGTTATCGTGAGTTTGTTGATCTTGGGGCGGATTTAGTGGTCGGTCATCACCCTCATGTATTTCAAGGCAGTGAGGTTTATCGCAACAAATGGATTCACTATAGTCTGGGAAATTTCATCCTTGACATGATGATGAGCAATCCGAACGCTTCTGGCGCTATCCTGTCGGTGACAATCGACCAGCAGGGGCTCAGTTCCGAGTTACATCCATTAGAACATGCTCATGACAAGGTCGAAATTGCCCCACTCGAAAGCCAGTTCGTCAAGTCATACCAAGACTACTGTGAAAAGCTACAAGCTCCGGACTATTTGGAAGCAGTCACTAAAATTTGTCGCGATAAATGGCAAGAGTATTATGAGGACTACTATTTACAGTCCCTCAACGCTCTGGGAACTCGTCCAAATATCAAACGATCTGCGCGGCTCTTAAAACGCCTCATGAAGCGAGGGAGAGACGTTCACGGCATAAATCACCGACAAAACACAGCATTACTGCTCCACAACATCAGGATCGAAACTCATCGCTGGGTTGTTCAGCGGGCACTCAGCAGCGAGTAGCATAAACCTCTAGCTTGTGGTTTGCGGCAAGTGCCCTGTGATTCCTTGCTCAGCTGACGTAAAATCCACGGTCCTTACTGCGCTGCAACATCTTTAGCCCCATGCTCTATCCCACCCGTTTCGATGTCATCGTCGTCGGCGGCGGTCACGCCGGCACCGAAGCTGCGCTTGCTGCTGCGCGGGCTGGCGCGAATACGCTGCTGCTGACGCACAACCTCGATACGCTGGGCGCGATGAGCTGCAATCCGTCGATCGGCGGCATCGGCAAAGGCCACCTGGTCCGCGAGGTCGATGCGTTGGGCGGCGCGATGGCGGCGGCAACCGATGAAGCCGGGATCCAGTTCCGCATCCTCAATGCCTCAAAAGGGCC
>JAVEXE010000170.1:0-4963 GCA_034004105.1 Azonexus sp.
AGATTGGCTCCATACCACTTTGGGAAATCCAGTGCTTCACCCAGCGGACGCAGGAGATCGCGCATTTTGGCGAAGTTCTGCAGGTCGACCGCAACAGTGGCGGAGGCGGCTTCGGTCGCTGGCAGAAAAAATACTCCGCTTAGGTTGGGCGTCAAAGAATCGTCCATCGGCTATTCCCGAATGCGCCGGAAGGTCTCGTAATGATCTTCCGTATAGTAATAGTCGGTCTCTTCGCCGGCGACTATGCGTTTGGGGCCCCGGTGTTTCAGTCCGGGAGTTCTGACCGTGTACTCCTGGTAATAGCCCCGTGGTTTCAGCGGCAGGCGTTTTTCTCGATTCTGGAAAACGATGCCGTCCCGCTTGTAAGGAAACGGGCCACCCTGTTTGATCAAGGTGAGGGTTTCCTGTGCTTCTGGTGGGAGTTCATTGACGGCAACCCAGTCGCGTTGACCGCCCCAGAATGCCTGGGCATTGCCCAAGCCCAAAAAGGCCCCCAGTAGCAAGATGCAAAACCACTGGAGAGCCTGTTGCCAATGTCGGCGGGGCGCCCATTGGGACATGAATTATCCCGCGCTGACTTCGACCTGCGTCTCAACCTTCTGACGCAGGCGGACGTGCAGTTCGCGCAATTGCTTCTCGTCGACCGCAGAAGGCGCATCGGTGAGCAAGCACTGGGCGCGCTGGGTCTTGGGGAAAGCGATCACGTCGCGGATCGACTCGGCACCGGTCATCATGGTGACGATGCGGTCCAGACCAAAAGCCAGGCCGCCATGCGGCGGGGCTCCGTACTTGAGCGCGTCGAGCAGGAAGCCGAACTTGGCCTGTTGTTCGTCCGGGCCGATGTTGAGTGCGGCGAAAACCTTTTCCTGTACATCGGCGCGATGGATACGCACCGAGCCGCCGCCCAGTTCCCAACCGTTCAGTGCCAGGTCGTAGGCCTTGGCCAGGCACTTGCCCGGATCGGTGGTCAGCAGGTCGAGGTGCTCGTCCTTTGGGCTGGTGAACGGGTGGTGGCAGGCGGTCCAGCGCTTGGACTCGTCATCGTACTCGAACATCGGGAAGTCAATGACCCACAGCGGTGCCCACTTGGCGCCGGTGACGAAGCCCTTTTCGTGGCCGATCTTGATGCGTAGCGCGCCGAGGGCGTCGCTGACGATCTTGGCTTTGTCGGCACCAAAGAAGATCAGGTCGCCGGACTGCGCGCCGGTGCGTTCGAGCACGGTGCGCAGCGACGCTTCGGAGAGGTTCTTGACGATCGGCGACTGCAAGCCGGTTTCATTAACCTGGGTGACGTCGTTGACCTTGATGTAGGCCAGGCCCTTGGCGCCGTAGATGCCGACGAACTTGGTGTATTCGTCGATCTCGCCGCGGGTTAGCGAAGCGCCGCCCGGAATGCGCATGGCGGCGATGCGGCCGCCTTCGCTATTGGCGATGCTGGCGAAGACCTTGAAGGCGACGTCCTTGAAGGCGTCGGCGACGTCAACCAGCTCAAGGGTGACGCGCAGGTCCGGCTTGTCCGAGCCGAAGCGGCGCATGGCTTCGGCATAGGTCATGCGCGGGAATTCCGGCAGATCGACGTCGATCGCTTCCTTGAACACGCGGCGGATCAGTTGCTCCATCAGCGCGGTGATTTCGGCCTCGCTCATGAAGGAGGTTTCGATATCGACCTGGGTGAATTCCGGTTGGCGGTCGGCACGCAAGTCTTCGTCGCGGAAGCACTTGGTGATCTGGTAGTAACGGTCGTAGCCGGCGACCATCAGCAGCTGCTTGAACAGCTGCGGCGATTGCGGCAGGGCGAAGAACTGGCCGGGATGGACGCGCGACGGCACCAGGTAGTCGCGAGCGCCTTCCGGGGTCGACTTGGTCAGCATCGGGGTTTCGACGTCGATGAAGCCGTTGTCGTCGAGGAAGCGACGGAAAGCTCGGGCCGTCTTGTAGCGCAGCATCAGGTTGTTTTGCATCTGCGGGCGGCGCAGGTCGATGACGCGATGGGTCAGGCGGACGTTCTCTGAGAGGTTGTCGTCGTCAAGCTGGAACGGCGGCGTGACCGATGGATTCAGAACTTCGATTTCATGGCAGAGGATTTCGATCTCGCCAGACGCCAGATTGGCGTTGGTCGTGCCAGCCGGACGCGGACGCACCTTGCCAGTGATCTTCAGGCAAAACTCGTTGCGCACCGATTCGGCGATCTTGAACGAGTCTGCACGATCCGGGTCGCAGACGACCTGGGCCAGGCCTTCGCGGTCGCGCAAGTCGATGAAGATGACGCCGCCGTGGTCGCGACGACGGTGGGCCCAGCCGCAAAGGGTGACGATCTGGCCGTCAAGGCCGGCATTGAGTTGTCCGCAATAGTGAGTACGCATGAAACGATCCGTGGGTTGATTATGTTTTTTGGGTGGCCACGCGGGTGCGCGGTGATGGGGCGACAACGCCCATGGAAATGATGTATTTCAAAGCTTCATCGACAGACATGTCGAGTTCCACAACATCCTGCTTGGGAAGCATCAAAAAGAAACCGGACGTCGGATTAGGTGTGGTTGGAACATAAATGCTGACGTAGTCACCGTGTAGATGCTTGCCGATTTCGCCTCCGGGGGAGCCGGTCAGGAATGCAATGGTCCACGCGCCTTGGCGCGGGTACTGAACCAGCAAGGCTTTGCGAAAAGCATTTCCATTGGGAGCGAAAAGTGTATCGGAAACCTGTTTGACTGCTTTATAAACGGAGTTGACGACCGGTATGCGTGAAAGCAGCAGGTTCCACCAGTGAACCAGCTTCTGACCTATGAAGTTCGCCGCCAGCAGGCCGGTCAGGAAGATCATGGCCAAGGTCAGTAGCGCACCTACGCCTGGAATCGAGAAGCCAAAAAGATTACGTGGGTGCAGTACCTCGGGTAGCAACTGCAAGGACTGATCCAGGGTGTTGACGATAACCGACAACACCCAGGTGGTGATGACCAGAGGCACCCAGATCAGGAGCCCGGTAATGAAGTAGCGTTTAATTAGTTGACCGCGCACGAGGAGCAGCTTCCTTCGCCTGTCTGACACGGTGGCGGCGTTGCCGGTTTGGTGCCGCTACCTTTGAAGTCCGTGGCATACCAACCGCTACCCTTGAGTTGAAAACCCGCAGCAGAGAGCAATTTGGCATAATGTTCTGCGCCGCAGGACGGACAGGTGGTGAGTGGGGCGTCGCTCATTTTCTGCAGGTGTTCCTTTTGAAAACCGCAGGAATCGCAGCGATATTCGTAAATCGGCATGGGAATCCTCCAAAACCTGAAATTATAGACTGAGAACCAAGACTAGATTGGAGCGGGGCGTACTAATTTCAATAGCTCAGTCCAAGATAGGCTTCAGTCAATTGTTGTCCCCAGAAGAGTGCAATCAATCCAGCGGCAGCAAGATAGGGGCCAAAGGGAATAGGAACATTGCGACCTCGTCGGGTAAGCACTATCAGGGCTATGCCGACCAAGGTGCCAACCAGTGACGAAAGCAGGATGATGGCGGGTAAGGTTTGCCAACCCAGCCAGGCACCAAGCGCGGCCAGTAACTTGAAGTCGCCGTAACCCATGCCTTCTTTGCCGGTGGCGAGTTTGAACATCCAGAAAACACTCCAAAGGGCAAGGTAACCTGCCATGGCGCCGACCACAGCAGCGTCAAGCGAGGTGTAGGTCTGCCACAGGTTGAAGACGAGCCCGAGCCATAACAAGGGTAAGGTGATGCTGTCAGGCAGCAGTTGTGTGTCGTAATCGATGAAAGTCAGTGCAATGAGTGCCCAGATCAGGAATAGCGCCCCCACCCCTTGCAGGGTCGGTCCAAAGTGCCAGATCGCATAAGCGGATAAAACGGCAGTCAATGCTTCGACTAGAGGGTAGCGCAAGGAGATGGGCGCAGCACATCCGGCACATTTTCCACGCAGGACAAGAAAATAACTGATCAAAGGCAGGTTCTCAATGGCGCGAATGGCGTGGCCGCAATGAGGGCAGCGGGAGCGTGGTGTCGCCAGGTTGAACCTTTCTACGGTCAACGGTGATTCGCCACGCATTTCTGCGCATTGATGTTGCCATTCTCGCTCCATCATGCGAGGTAGTCGGTGAATCACGACATTGAGGAAACTGCCGATGCATAATCCCAGCAGGCTGGCCAGTACGGCGAAGGTCAATGGAGATTCGATCAGCATCAGACCACCGACCCCATCTTGAAAATCGGCAGGTACATGGCGACTACCATGCCGCCAATCAGCGTGCCTAGCACAACCATGATGATTGGCTCCATCAGGCTGGAGAGTGCATCGACAGCGTCATCGACCTCTGCCTCGAAGAAATCAGCTACCTTGGAGAGCATGGAGTCCAATGCACCGGATTCTTCGCCGATAGCAACCATCTGGGTAACCATGTTGGGAAACAGCTCGATATTCTGCATGGCTACCGTGAGGCTGGTGCCAGTAGAAACCTCGCCCTGTATCTGGCGAGTTCCCTTTTTGTAAACGTGATTTCCTGCGGCGCCCCCCACCGATTCGAGAGATTCGACCAGCGGAACGCCTGCGGCGAACATCGTTGAGAGTGTGCGCGTCCAGCGAGCGATAACCGCTTTGCGGATGATTTCCCCAAAAATTGGGAGCCGCAACAGCAGTCGATCCATGGCTATCTGCATTTTTTCCGAGCGCTTCCAGCTTTCGAAAAAACCATACAGGCCGCCGCCAATGAGGCCAAAAATTGCCCACCACCAAGCGACGAAAAAATCCGAAATGGCAATCACCATCAGGGTTGGTGCCGGGAGGTCGGCGCCGAAACTCTTGAACACATCCTTGAATGCCGGAATGACGAAAATCATGATCACTGCCGTGATGATGAAAGCGACGACAAGCACGGCGATGGGGTAAAACATCGCTGACTTGATCTTGCTCTTGATGGCAAGAATTTTTTCCTTGTAAGTGGCAAGGCGGTCGAGTAAGGAGTCGAGAATCCCC
>JAVEXE010000171.1:0-4955 GCA_034004105.1 Azonexus sp.
AGGACCGGCTTGGCGGCAGAGCGCGCCAGACGGATCATTTCGGCAATATGGGTCAGGCCGCCCTTGCCATAGTCGGAAAGAATGACGATATCGCAATCCTGTAAGCGCCGTTCGAATTCAACCAACTTGGCCTGCAGGATTTCGTGCGATGGCGTGGTTTCAAAGTCAATGCGCAGCAATTGTTGCTGACGGCCAATCACCCGCAATTTGACGGTCGTATCAATTTCGCGGTCGACCTGCAAATCGGCGGCAATTTGCCCTTCTTCAAGCAGTCGACCGAGAGATCGCCCGGCTTCGTCATCACCTACCACCGAGAGTAAGGTCGTTCTTGCCCCGAGCGAAGCGGCATTACGGGCCACGTTAGCCGCGCCACCGAGGCGCTCTTCCATCCGCGCCACCTTGACCACCGGCACGGGGGCTTCCGGCGAAATCCTGCTAACCTCGCCAAACCAGTAGCGGTCCAGCATCACATCACCAACAACAAGCAGGCGGACCTGCGACAATTTTTCCAGCATGGCTAACCTGAATGGCCTGACAGAGGCTTAAAGGGATTGGTCGAATTCTTCGCTGCGGCGAGGCGGATTGGTCTCCCAGCCACCGCAGGCCGGACATCGCCAGTAAAACTGACGCGCCTTGAAGCCGCAATTATTGCACCGATAACGTGACAGGCGGCGGGTGTAACCCTGGATGATGGTCTTGGCCAGATCAATATCCCCCCGCACTTCAGGCGACGCCAGCGGCAGGCGGGCACTCATCAATTTTTCCAGCCCGAGCAGACTGGGGTTGCGCTGCAACTCCGCGCGAACCATGCGATACGCAGCCTCATTACCCTGACTTTCAAGCACCAGCTGATAAACGACGTCGAGTAGATCCAGCGACGGATAATGTTCCAGATAACCCGTCAGCAAAGCCACCCCTTCGGGCAAACGAGATAACTTACGGTAGGTCTCAAGCAGGCGCTGAGCAACCAGCGAAAGGTAGGCAGGATCTTGTTGCTCAATGCCTTGCCAGACCAGAATCGCCTCCTCTGGCTTGCCCTCCTGCGACAGCAAGTCCCCGAGCAGAATGCTGGCACGCACGCATTTGCGATTTTCCTGCATGGCGATATCGAGGTACTGCCGGGCAGAATCCCGACGTGAGCGCATGATTTCGCCCGCCGCAAGTTCACAGTAATACTCGGCAATTTCTTTATGCGAAGCCACTTCGGGCAACTCGCGGGCAATATCAATGGCCTTCTGCCACTCTTTACCGACCTGGTAAATTTCCAGCAAAGCACGCTTTGCATCGGATTCCCGAGCCGTGCCAATCAGCTTGTTGAAAATATCCTCGGCCCGGTCCAGCAGACCGGCTTTGAGAAAATCCTGGCCAAGTTCAAGCATGGCGAGCAAGCGGTGCTTTTCCTCGACATCCGGCAATGCCAGCAAATTCTGGTGCATACGAATGGCACGATCCGTTTCACCCCGACGACGAAAGAGATTGCCAAGCGCAAAATGTAATTCCACCGTCTGCGAATCGACTCGGGCAACTTCCAGAAAAGAGTCGATGGCCTTATCGGGTTGCTCGTTGAGGAGAAAATTCAACCCCTTGAAATAAGAGCGCGGCAAGGCGCGAGATTCGCGTACGACCTGACGCATATCGACGCGTGCTGCCAGCCAACCCATGGCGAAAAAAACGGGAATCAGCAACAACTGCCAGTGTTCAAACAAATCATTCATGATTCAACAGGAATTTTCGGCACTGCCGCCTGCTCAGCCTTACCCAAGGCACGCTTCAGTTGGGAAATTTCCCGACGTTGACGAAAAATCGTCCCCACCAGGGACAGAGCACCGAGAACGGCACCGCCAGCAAAAAAAGCCAGTAACAAAACAACCAGTGGCGCTTGCCAAGTGTGATCCAGCATCAATGTCAAGGTTGCCGGTGCTGTGTTCTGCAGGGCAAAGAGGACAAAGAAGGCAAAAATGATCAGGCGTAAAAGCCAGGTAAGTGCTGTCATGAACAATAAAAAGGGGCAGTTATCACTGCCCCTGAATCTACCACAATGTGGGCCAAGCCCGACTTCAGATCGATTGATCGACCCGTTCCCGCAACTCCTTACCGGCCTTGAAATGGGGTACCCATTTTGCCGGTACGCTGACTTTTTCCCCGGATTTCGGGTTACGTCCAACGCGTGGCGGCCGGTAATTGAGCGCAAAGCTACCAAATCCACGGATCTCGATACGATCTCCGCGCACCAAGGCTTCGGACATCGCATCGAGAATCATCTTGACCGCGAAATCGGCATCTTTCGCCACCAACTGCGGAAAACGCTCCGCCAGCCGGGCGATGAGCTCGGATTTGGTCATGCTTTCGTCCATTAGCCCTGCTGGTTAAGCTTGGCCTTGAGCAATGCACCGAGGTTGGTCGTGCCAGTTGCAGCGGAAGAATCAGCAGAAAACTTCTGCATCGCTTCCTGCTGTTCGGCTTGATCCTTGGCCTTGATCGACAAGCTGATGCTACGTGTCTTGCGATCAACGTTGATGATCATGGCTTCAACCGAATCACCCACCTTCAGGTGCTGCGACAGATCGTCAGTACGCTCACGCGAGAACTCGGAGGCACGCAGATAGGCTTCGTTATCACCATCCAAGGCAACCACTGCACCACGGGCATCAACCGACTTCACGGTACCACGAACAATGCTGTTCTTCTCGTGGGTGGCAATGAAGTTGGCATAGGGATCCCCATCCAGCTGCTTGACACCCAGGGAGATGCGCTCCTTCTCGACGTCGATACCGAGAACGACGGCCTCGACTTCGTCACCCTTCTTGAAGTTACGGATGGCTTCTTCGCCAGTCGCAGACCAGGAAAGATCGGACAGGTGAACCAGACCATCGATACCACCTGGCAGACCAATGAAGATGCCGAAGTCAGTGATCGACTTGATGGCGCCACGAACCTTGTCGCCCTTCTTGTGGTTCATCGCGAAATCGTCCCAAGGATTGGCTTGGCACTGCTTCATGCCCAGGGAAATACGACGACGCTCTTCATCGATTTCCAGGATCATGACTTCAACTTCATCACCCAGGGAAACAACCTTGGACGGATGAACGTTCTTGTTGGTCCAATCCATTTCGGAAACGTGAACCAGGCCTTCAATGCCCTGTTCGATTTCAACGAATGCACCGTAGTCGGTCAGGTTGGTCACCTTGCCGAACAGGCGGGTGCCGGCCGGATAACGGCGGGCGATGCCGACCCACGGATCGTCGCCAAGCTGCTTCATACCCAGCGAAACGCGGTTCTTGTCAGCGTCGAACTTGAGGATCTTGGCGGTGACTTCGTCGCCCACAGCCAGAACTTCGGATGGGTGACGGACGCGGCGCCAGGCCAGGTCGGTGATGTGCAGCAGACCATCGATACCACCGAGGTCGACGAAAGCACCGTAGTCGGTGATGTTCTTGACCACGCCCTTGACGGTAGCACCTTCCTTCAGGTTTTCCATCAGCTTCTCGCGGTCGGCGTCTGCGGTCGCTTCCAGAACGGCGCGACGCGACAGCACAACGTTATTACGCTTGCGATCCAGCTTGATGACCTTGAACTCCATGGTCTTACCTTCGTACGGTGTCGTATCCTTGACCGGACGCATATCGACCAGCGAACCCGGCAGGAAGGCGCGAACGCCGTTGGACATGACCGTCAGACCGCCCTTGACCTTGCCGGTGATGGTGCCGGTAACCAGGGCACCGTCGTTGAGGGCTTGCTCCAGGAAGTTCCAGGAAGCGATGCGCTTGGCGCGATCGCGGGACAGACGGGTAGAACCGTAGCCGTCTTCCAGCATTTCAATAGCGACCTGGACGAAATCGCCGATAGCGACTTCAACTTCACCTTGGTCGTTCAGGAATTCTTCTACGGGAACGTAGGATTCAGATTTCAGGCCAGCGTTGACCACAACAAAATTGTGATCGATGCCCACCACTTCAGCCGTGATGACTTCGCCTTGACGCATTTCCTGGCGAGCCAGGGATTCTTCAAAAAGTTGAGCAAAAGATTCCATTAAGGACGAACTTTCATGCCGTGAGCCAAAAAACCCACAGCGGGTTAAGAGTCATGAATACGTTGTCAGCCAGATGGCTGGCAACACCTTGCTACCAGAGAAAAAACACTCAAAAAAGCTACTTGGCGTACCAGCCCAGCACCTGTTGCACTGCCTGATCAATGGTCAGTGCTGTGGTGTCGAGAAGCATGGCATCCGATTCCTGCCTGAGCGGGGCCACGCTACGCTGTGAATCGCGTGCATCGCGTTGCTGCAGATCAGCCAGAAGGTCGGGGAGATTAGCAGAGAAACCTTTTTCGATCAACTGCTTAAAGCGGCGCTCAGCACGAGCTTCCGCACTCGCTGTCAGATAAACCTTGAGTATTGCCCGCGGGAAAACCACGGAACCCATATCACGGCCATCCCCCACCAATCCTGGCAGCGTATTGAAAGCGCGCTGCCGGAACAGCAAAGCCTCACGCACCGCCGGCAAGGCAGCCACTGTCGACGCCCCAGCGGATATTGCTTCGCTACGGATGACGTCACCGACCGCGACGCCATCGAGTCGAATGTCACTTTCCGTAAACACCACGTCCAACCCGGCAGCAATGGCCGCAACGCCCAGCTCGTCATCCCAGGCGATGCCAGCCCATTGTGCCGCCAGTGCGGTCAGACGATACAGCGCGCCAGAATCAAGATATGCAAAACCGAGCGCTGCCGCCACACGCGCGGCAACCGTACCCTTGCCCGAGGCCGATGGACCGTCAATGGCAATAACCGGCGCGGCTTTCGTCACCGTAGCAAAACGCTCGAAATAATCGGGGAAAGTCTTGGCGACGCACTTCGGATCATTGATGCGCAGTGGCGTGGCAAAAGCGGCCAGCGAGAAGCACATCGCCATCCGGTGATCGTCGTAAGTATCGATCGCGGCGGGTTTTACGGTCGA
>JAVEXE010000172.1:0-4899 GCA_034004105.1 Azonexus sp.
TCCGGTACTTGCAACGGGTATTAAGGTTGCGTGTGCCTGGCAAGCAACTGCTGATAGAGCCCTGCCAAACGAGTCGCCATCGCCTCGTCTGACCATTCGGCAGCATAGGCCCGTGCCTCTGCTGCCAAGTGCCCCCAGGCATCCGGATTGGCCAGGATTCGTCCGATGACCTCACCAAATGCCTTGGCATCATCGGGCGGCGTGAAGCAGCCACGACCAGCATCGAGAATATCCGCTGTGCCCATCTCGGACAGCGCGATAACGGGCAGGCCTGCCGCCATGGCTTCAAGCAAGACCAGTCCCTGGGTTTCAGTTTTGGACGCAAAAACGAAAACGTTGGCCGCTGCATAACAAGCAGGCAGGCCTGTATTACGATCGAGATAGCCAATGAAGCGGATCGATTGCTTCAACCCCGAAGTCTCAGCGGCCTTTTGCAAGGCATCCAGTGCAGGACCTTCGCCTGCCACCACCAAAATCAGTTCCGGTAACTGCAAAAGTGCATGCTGAAGCGCATCAAATAAAAAGGCAATATTCTTCTCGTGCGCCACACGACCAACAAACAGGGCTACCGGTTGGTCGGGACTGATACGGTGCTGACGACGAAAAGCCGCACCATCCCCTGCAGCAAACTGCGACAATGGAATGCCTGTCGGCAGTACATGCATCGGGGCATCCACCCCATAAGACGCCAGACGCTGGCGCATTGCGCTTGACGGCACCACGATGGCATCCAGTGCATTGCACTGACTTTTTGAAAGTCTTCGAGCAACACGACGCAACCATCCCCCTGGCAAGAAAGGCGCATAGTGCTGAACATATTCCTCGAACAGCGTATGGTAGGTCGCCAGTACCGGCAAGCCCAAGCTGCGCGCAGCCTTCAGGCCAGCATAATGGGCAACAAAGGGGGTCTGAACATGGATCAGATCACAATTTTTAGCAGCATCAAGCACAGCCCCATGCATCGCCCGCCAGGCAACGAGGCGGTCTTCCGGGTCACCCAAGACTGGCCGGCCCTTGACCCGTGTAACCCCGTCCATCTCTGGCTCATTGCCATAGCGCGGCGCAATCAGACGAACATCAACCCCCTGAACACCAAGTGTCCGGCGAAACGTCTCGATTGAGGTCGAAACACCATTCACCCGTGGGAAATAAACATCCGAAACCATCAATACGCGCATGTCAGGCCTCGGCCGCTTCTTTAAGTGTCACGTTTTCTTCCGCAGGCACACTGGTCGAGCCTTGCGCCCCCCTGGCCACGAGTTCAAGACGTCCATCAAAATGCTCGACAATGGCCGTACATGAATCCACCCAATCACCGCAATTGATGTAAGAAAGGCCGTCGATCTCACGTATCGTCGCCCAGTGAATATGACCACAGATCACGCCATCCAGCCCACGTTCCCGTGCGTGGTGGACCGCCGATTCCTCAAAATCGAAAATGAAATTGAGCGCTGTTTTCACGCGACGCTTGGCATAGCCCGCCAGTGACCAGTAGCCGGGACGCCCAAGCTTCCTTCGTATCCACGAAAGCCGGTGGTTAATGCTGACCAGGAGGTCGTAGGCTTTGTCCCCGAGTACGGCAACCCAGCGATGATGCCGGGTCACTTCGTCGAACTGGTCACCATGAATCAGCAGTAGACGCTTGCCTGCCGCCGTTTCATGCACCAACTCGTCGACCACCTCGATTTCACCAAATACGACGCCGCAGTAATCACGCAAGGCTTCGTCGTGGTTGCCAGGAATGAACACCACGCGCTCACCGGCACGCGCACGCCGCAACAATTTCTGCACAACCGTGTTTTGCGCCTGCGTCCAGCAGATTCCCCGACTCATCGCCCAGAAATCGATGATGTCACCGATCAAAAAAGTCTGTTCAGACGGATGTTCGCGAAGAAAATCAAGGAGACGTTCCGCCTGACACGCCCGCGTGCCCAAGTGGATATCGGATAAAAACAAGCTTCTGACTTTTGGCATGTCGTCACGATAGCGACGACAAATGAAACCTGTGTGACAGGAAAACGGCAAACAGATGACAGCTTGCGTTACGGATCCGGTGGCGGTGGAACTTGGGAACGCGGGAGTTGCGCCAAGGCCTGACGCAATTCCCGCATCTCATCACGCATGGCACGAAACTCAGCGTGCAATTCCGCCTCAATGTGCTGACGGGCCGTCTCGGCTGCATCAACCGCCGCGTTGCGCTCGTTGTCGGTAAAGCTCTGCATGGCGTTCACGATGATAGCGATGAAGAGGTTCAACATCGTGAAGGTTGCAATCAGGATGAAGGGAATGAAAAACGCCCAGGCGTAGGGAAACACGTCCATCACTGGTCGTGCGATACCCATCGACCAACTCTCCAGGGTCATGATCTGGAACAGGGTGTACAACGAACGGCCAATGCTACCGAACCACTCGGGATGCGAAGCGGCAAACAGATTGGTCGCGATCACCGCAAATACGTAGTAGATGATCATCAATACCAGCGCAATCGAACCCAGACCTGGAATCGCTGACAACAGCGCACCGACCACGCGGCGCATGGACGGCACCATCGTCATCAAGCGTAAAACTCGCAGTACGCGCAGGGCTCGCAGCACGGCAAACTGACCGGAAGCTGGAATCAGTGCAATCGCCACGACAGCAAAGTCAAAGAGACTCCAGGGATCACGCCAGAAAGCTGCTCGATGTACAAAAATCCTCACCAGGATCTCGACCACGAAAATCGCCAGAATCATGCGGTCGACCGCAAGAATCAGACTCCCGGCGGTTTGCATGGCAAGCGGCCAGGTTTCCAGACCGAGCAAAGCCGCGTTGATCAGGATCAAGGCAATGATGATGCCCTGAACCTTGGGGTGCTCGATAAAGCCACGCAAGCGTGCCTGCAAGCTTACATCCGGCGATGGATTTGCAACATCCTCAACAGGCGGAGGCGAAGGAAGGCGGGTAGTCATGGTCAAGTCTCACGGACGGCGCGCCAGCGTGGCGCGAACAAGCGAGAAGCTTAACGCCGCAAGTCATTAAAAAAACCGAAGCCTATCGATACACGACTTCGGTTTTGCCGAACAGAAACCCGGAATCTTCAGTCAAAGCGGGTGTCAAGCCCCTGCTCTGCAAGCTCCGCAGCCCGCAACACAGCGCGCGCCTTGCTCTGGGTTTCCTGCCATTCGGATTCCGGATTGGAGTCCGCGACAATCCCGGCACCGGCCTGAACGTAAAGCTTGCCCGCCTTGACCACGGCAGTACGGATAGCAATGGCCAGATCCATGTCACCATTGAAGCCCAGATAACCGACCGAACCTGCATAAACCCCGCGCTTGACCGGTTCCAGTTCATCAATGATTTCCATCGCCCGGACCTTGGGGGCACCCGACACCGTACCGGCAGGAAATGTCGCTTTCAGCACGTCGACCGCATCAAGCCCACTTTCCAGGCGACCCTCGACATTAGAAACGATGTGCATCACATGCGAATAACGCTCAATCACCATGCGCTCGGTCAGTTTAACGCTACCGATTTTTGCCACCCGGCCACAGTCGTTACGCCCCAGATCGAGCAACTGGGTGTGCTCAGCACACTCTTTTTCGTCGGCGAGCAGTTCATCCGCCAAAGCCGCGTCCTCTTCCGGCGAAGCGCCGCGCTTGCGGGTGCCGGCAATTGGCCGCACGGTGACACGATCGCCTTCCAGACGCACCAGGATCTCCGGGGATGCGCCAACGACGTGGTAATCCTCGAAATCAAAATAGAACATGTAGGGCGACGGATTCAGACTGCGCAGCGTCCGATACAAGGCCAGCGGGTTGGCATGGAAGGGCTTGGTCATGCGCTGCGACAACACAACCTGCATGATGTCGCCCTCGGTGATGTATTCCTTGGCCTTTTTGACTGCCTGCTTGAATGCTGCCTCACCAAAGACTGAAACCGCCGGCTCGGAACGCGCCGGCGCTTCAGTCGGGATGCTCGCAGGCTGACGCAATTTACCGAGCAATTCCTTCAGCCGTGCCCTGGCCTTCTGATACGCGCCAGGAAATCCCGGTTCAGCGTAAACAATCAGTGTCAGCTTGCCGGACAGATTGTCGACAACAGCGATTTCCTCGGACAAGAGCAACTGAATATCTGGCGTACCAATCTCGTCCGGGCGCTGGGTCCGGGTCAGTTTGGTTTCGATGTACCGGATGGTGTCGTAACCGAAGCAGCCAACCAGCCCCCCGAGAAAACGCGGCATGCCAGTCGCTTCCGGCGCACGGAATCGCTTCATGTATTTATCGATGAAGTCGAGCGGATTGGCGTCATGCTCGCGCTCGGCAATGCGGTTGCCGGTCAGCACCAGCACCTCATGGCCATTGACGACAATACGCGTCGGCGACGACAGCCCGATGATCGAATAGCGGCCAAAACGCTCGCCGCCCTGCACGGATTCCAACAGGTAGGAAAACGGGCCGTTAGCGAGCTTGAGATAAATGGATAAGGGCGTATCGAGATCGGCAAAGGTTTCCAGGGTCACCGGAATCCGGTTGTAGCCTTGGGCTGCCAAGGCATTGAATTCAGTTTCAGTCATGTTGTTCAAACTTTAGCCAGTTCGCTACGCAGCGAAGCAATGATTGAGTCGTAGCGATGCGGATCAGTGTCCTTGCCTGCTCCGTAAACCGCCGACCCAGCGACAAAGGCATCAACCCCGGCACGGGCGATTTCGGCGATGTTATTGGGGTTGACCCCACCATCGATCTCCAGACGAATGCGACGTCCCGTCGCCTGCTCGTACGCGTCCAGCCGCGCGCGGGCAGCACTCGCCTTGGCCAGGGTTCCGGGGATGAATTTCTGGCCGCCAAACCCAGGGTTGACGCTCATCAACAGAACGACGTCGAGCTTGTCCATCACGTAATCCATGTAATCGAGTGGCGTCGC
>JAVEXE010000173.1:0-4881 GCA_034004105.1 Azonexus sp.
ATCCCGGCATGTCTTGTGCTATAGTTTCGCCCGCTGCGGAGAGGTGGCAGAGTGGTCGATTGTACCTGACTCGAAATCAGGCGTACTGAAAGGTACCGAGGGTTCGAATCCCTCCCTCTCCGCCAGAGTTTTTTCAAGCCCTTGATTATCAAGGGCTTTTTTCTTGTCTGGCTTTTTTGGTGTGCCATCTGCTATGCCATTGCCTGTTGGCTGCCAGCGTTGCCTGGCTTGTACGGCGTTGGATTTCGGATACTGGTTATGTATCCAGTCTCTCGGTTCCCGGAGTGATTCAAGGTTAGCTATTCCGAAGCTATGGATTTGCAAAACCCTGCTTGGCTAGCTCAGTGAATGGCTCTCAACTGCCTGATTTGCTTGATCAATATTTTGTAAATATCGGGGTCGAATGCTGGCGGCGGGTCATCGAGAAGCGCGCTGAAATCGGCAGAGTTGCTGGCGCTGCCAATGTAGCGCCAGCGGTCGATCAGGTGAATTTCCTCACCCTCGCGCAGGATCGCCGGGCTGGTAAAAGGCCAGGGGTGTAGTTTCAATCCGAGCATGGCGCTCATCAGGCGCAGGTTGTGCTGAGCAGCAGACTCCTTGCCGACACATGCGCCCTTGCAACGGCGTAGCTGATGGCCGAAACACGGCTTGCCTTCTGACGCGGGAACGAGGCTGCTTCGACTTTCGCACAGGTGGTGCGCTTCAACGAGTCGGCGTAAGACTTGTGTCGCTTCACGCGATGTCTTGAACAGGCCGTAGCAAGGCTCCTCCGGGCTGAAGTCAAGATTGCCGATGCTAGTCAAACGGGGTTGCAGCCAGCCGTCTTCTGTCTGGATCAGTTGCCAGGTGCAATATTCTTCATTCCGGCGTAGTTGCCGGTTATGCGAGGGCTGCAATGCCTTGACCAGTTTGGCTTCGCGCAATAACGCGCCGATTTCGCCTTGGGTTTCCTGCCAGTCGATACGACGGACTTGCTGAGCGAGCGTCATTTCCCGTGCTGAACGGTGATCGGCAGAAAAATGCGACAACACGCGACTACGGATGTTTTTGGCTTTACCAACGTAGAGCGGTAGATCACCGGCCTCGGTTTTTTCGCCATAGAACAGGTAGACCCCAGGTGATTCCGGGAGGTCTTCAATCACCGCAGGGTCCAGATGGGAGGGCAGGCTGGGGTGAGCATTGAAACTTTTCAAGGCAGCGGCAATTTCGTCCTTGCTGCGGTCGACATGAATTTTTTGCCAGAATTGGTGGATCAGCTGTGCATCGGCCAGGGCGCGATGCCGGGCGTTGGCCTTGAGTCCATGCCTTTCGATGAGGCGGTCAAGACCATGCTGTTTGAACTCGGGATAAAGCGCCCGTGACAGTTTGACCGTACAAAGCACCGAGGCCCGAAAATCGATGCCGCAGCGTTTGAATTCGTTTTTCAGGAAACCGTAATCAAAACGGGCGTTATGGGCGATGAACAGGCGGCCACGTAATTTTTCCAACACCATCGCAGCAACGTCGGCAAACTCTGGCGCCTCCGCCACCATAGCGTTACTGATGCCGGTCAAGTTGACGATAAAGGGTGAAATGCTGACGCCAGGGTTCAGCAGTTGTTCCCACTCCCGAACGGAACCGTCCTCATCCACCTCGACAATCCCGATTTCGGTGATGCGGTCGCGAGTTGCGGTTGCACCGGTGGTTTCCAGATCAACGAAGGCAAGGGCCGGCATGGGGGCTTATCGAGTAATTGGGGGTGGCATTATAGCCAGATCGGGTTTGTAGATGGGGTGTCATTAATGGCATTTCAAACTGGCACCATGTGTCAATTCTGGCTTCGGCGACACGCTCGTTGTGTTTTGGTAGTTCATTATTTTGCCATTTTTCTAAAGATATTGAATGTTTTTATTGTTTAAGTCTGGTGGCATGGCTTATGCGTTGGTGCATTGCAGATCACCAAGGGGTTGATCGGACATGAAACATTGAGGGGAATATCATGGCTTGGGAATTACTTTTCACGTCAGACATCGGTCTGCTCAGTTTGTTTACCATCGTTTTCATACTTGGCATGGGATGGTTCATCGGTGGCTATGTGTCGAAACACATGAAGGATGAAGCGAGCAAGAAAACCACCTCCGGTCCTGCCCATCAATAAACCGGGGATGGTAAAACAGTGGTCGGTATTGACTGGCTGCTGATCCAAGGTCGGCGACCTCAAGGCCAAGGCACAGCGGAATTCGCAGTTCACCTCCCAGTGACGAATTCACCGTGCAAGACGCTTTGGGTCGCCGAGACCTTCAGGCAATAATGCCTTGGCGTGACAGGCGTTTTGCGCTCAAACCTGAATTTTCAAGCGCGAATACCCAACCCCGCCCCCTTTTTCCACGCGGATCTGCGTCGGAATTCTTTCCTTCATGCCTTCGACGTGGCTAATGACGCCGATCATTTTGCCGCTGGCGTTGAGCGTATCGAGGGCGTTGAGGGCGATTTCCAGGGTGTCGGCGTCGAGCGTGCCGAAGCCTTCGTCGAGGAAGAGCGAGTCGATGCTGGTTTTGTGGCTGACCAGGTCGGAGAGGGCGAGTGCCAGGGCCAGGCTGACCAGGAAGCTTTCGCCGCCAGAAAGGGTGCGGGTGTCGCGGGTGACTTCGCCTTGCCAGCTATCGACGATGTCGAGTTCCAGTTCGCCGCTGTTTTTGCGGCGCAGCAGGTAGCGGCCGTGCAGGCGGGCGAGGTGGCCGTTGGCCAGATGCAGCAGGTGGTCGAGGGTGAGGCCCTGGGCGAATTTGCGGAATTTGTCGCCCTTGGCTGAGCCGATCAGGCTGTCAAGGCGCTGCCAGAGGTCGGTTTCGCTGATTTGCGCGGCGATCTGGGAGAAAAGGGCTTGTTGACTTTGCCGTAGCTGTTCGTCGCGGCTGAGCAAGGCGCGCTGGGCACCGAGTTGTTCGCTGATCTGTCGGCGCTGGGTGTCCAGTCGGGAAATGGTTTCGTCCAGTTCGTCGAGCGGCGGGATGGGTGTTTCGCCGGTGCTGTCTTGGGTGTTGTTCTGGATGCCAGCCTGGATTTGGGCGAGTTTTTTGCGGGCGTTGGTGAGTACGGCGTCGGCTTGCTGCCGGGCAGTTTGCCGGGTTTCCTTGAGTTGTTGCAGTTGCTGGCGTTCGTCGGCGGTTAGCAGCGCGGTGGTGTAGGCGGTAAGGTCGGCGAAAGGACTGGCGGCGAGGGCGGTTTGCCAGGTGGTCGAGGCTTCTACTCGGGCGGCTTGCTGTTGCGCGAGTTGGGTGCTGAGCTGGCTCTGGCGACCTTGCAGCGCTGCAAGTTGCTGGCTCAATTCGGTAATTCGCTGGGCGCAGCGGGAAAGTGCAGCCACCGAATCCGTAGCCGCCGAATCGCTTTCAATGATGGATATTGCGGTCGACGGCGTTTCCGGGCTGTTTTTGCGCACGGTGGCCAGTTGTTCAGCCCACCGGGCCGCTTGTGTTTGCGCGGATTCGCTGCGTTCCTGTTGCTGGATGCGCAGGGCGGCGAGTTCCTGACGGTGTTTCTGGGTTTGCTGCCAGTGTTGCCATTCGGCTTCGCGCTCGGCAAGCCAGTTGTCGGATTCGGCAGGAATTGTGGTTTGCGTGTATCCGGTTTGTGCATGTATTGCCAGTGTTTCCGTGAGTCTGGCGTCGAGTTCGGCCTGCTCGGCGAGTATTTTCTGTTGCGACTTGGCTGTTTCGTTCAGGCGCAGTTCAGTGCTCTGCGCCGTTTGTTGCAGGAGTTGTTGCTGATTGACCGCGTTGAGGTGGGCTTGCTCGGCTTTGGCGGCGACCTTGCTGGCGGCGTTGATGGTCTGCTCGCCATGCTCGGCGGCTTGCAGGCGTTTGCTCAGGCTGTCCAGGGCTTGTTCGGCAGAATTTTTCGCGGTGACGAGCGTTTTTGCGTCTTGCCAGGCGTCGACCGCAAGTGCGTTGCCGGGCAATGCCGTAACGAGGGTTTGCCATTCATCGGTGACGCGTTTGAGTTCCTTGTCGATGCTGGCCTGTTGCTTGAGGCCTTCTTTCTGGGCGGATTCGGCGGTGGTTTTTTCGTCGCGGGCCTGTTGTCCGGTTTGTACCAGCTTGTCGAGTTCGGCCTGTTTTTCGGTGAGCGCGGCTTCGGTGGCGGTGACGTCCAGCGCCGTGTAGTCGGCGATTGCCGGGTGTTCGTGTGCGCCGCAGAGCGGGCAGGCTTCGCCGGGCTGCAGTTGGCGGCGATGGACTTCCAGACTCTGGATGCGGCGTTCCTGTTCCAGGAGTTTCTGTTTGTCGCCAACCTGGGCTTTCAGGGCCTTGTGCTGCTCAAGCAGCTTGGCCAGGGTTTTTTCCAGGGCGGCGATTTTTAGTTCGCCTTGCTGTAAAGCGGTGCTTTGCGCGGTTTGCTGTTCGGTCAGTTCGCGGCGGCGCTGGGCGAGGGCAGCGAGTTGTTGCCAGCGGTTGAGTCCGGTTTGTTCGTGCTGCCAGTGCTGGCGGAGTTCGGCGAGGGTCTGGCCGGTGAGACGCTGCTTCTGTTCGGCCTGAAGGTTTTCCAGGGCTGCGTTGGCGGCGGTTTTTGCCGTTTGGGCACGGTCGACCGCAAGATGCTGCTTAGCGATCTGGCGGGTATGCTGGGCTTGCGCTTGTTCGAGTTTTTGTTGCGTCTGCTGTAGCGTGGCAAGGTCGCGGCTGAGTTTGTTGCGCTGCTCGAATTGCTGGTGCCAGACGGCGAGGCGTTCGCCGAGTTGGGCGCGTTGCGGATGCAGGGCGCAGAAATCATCAATTTGCTGGATTTCACGCCCGGTTTGCGCTTGAGCTTGCTGGCTTTGCGCCGCGACCTGGGCGCTATGCTGACTGGCGGCGATGTGCTGCGCCAGATGTTCGGTCTGCAGCCTTTCCTGTTCAGCCT
>JAVEXE010000009.1:0-23626 GCA_034004105.1 Azonexus sp.
GCCCGAACAACAATCCGTCGCAACATCGCTGAGTCAAGCAGGAAAACTGATTGGTGACCTGATGCAGGAAATCAGCGGCGACGGCAAACGTGCGCCAGCAGCCCCCCTTAATGCTAGCCAGCCACTCACAACGGCCATGCCAAAAGATGCGGCACAACTCATTCCGGTGCTTAAACAAGCACTAAGTCAGAGTGGGATGTTTTACGAGTCGCATCAAGCAAAATGGGTCGCCGGCCAATTCACGACTGAACAACTGCGGCAAGAGCCGCAAGGTCGACTCCCTCTGCCAGCGTCCTTGCAAGCCACAGCACCGCCAAACTTGCCACAGCCCAATGCAACAACAGGGCTGCCGCAAACTCCCAGCACGGGACAGCAGCCCGCCACACAATCAAGTGGGCAACCTCAACAAACCCCACCCATAGGCACGCAACCCGCTGTTTCAACCATAGGCACAAGCGGCGAGATGCCAGATGCGCTTTCGCAAGGTGGACAAAGTCAGATAGCAAACTCGGGCAACGGCACCAATACCTCGACCAATCTTGCAACAGGCCGCGAAAATACTCAGCCAGCACCACCGGGCGGCAGCCCGATTCCCCGCGAAATCACGCCTCTTGTCCAACAACAACTGGATGGCCTGGCGAATCAAACGTTTGCCTGGCAAGGGCAGGTTTGGCCGGGGCAAAAAATGTGGTGGGAAATCGGCGAAAACCCCGAAGATAGCCGACGGGTTGGCGAAGAGTCTTCGGCCCGCTGGCGCACACGTCTTAAACTGGAACTGCCCCAGTTAGGCGGCGTGGACGCTCGTCTGTTTCTTCAGGCTGGTGGCGAATTGGGCGTACGGATATTAGCCAGCACCGACCAGGGAGAACTCAAGCTCCGTGAGGCCATGCCCGCGCTACAACAGCAACTCGAAGCCGCAGGACTTCGAGTCAACCAGATATTGATCGACCATGAATCCGTCCCCGAAGCCTGACAAAGCACGCGAAGCCGTTGCACTGGCATACCGTCAAACCGACGCGGCACCAAGGGTCGTCGCACGGGGCAAAGGCCAAATTGCCGATCAGATCATTGCCAAAGCAAAAGAACACGGTGTTTATGTCCACGAGTCGCCGGAATTAGTGGCGCTGCTGACACAGGTGGATATTGACGAACACATCCCTCCCCAGTTATACATGGCCGTGGCAGAATTACTGGCTTGGCTATACCGGCTCGAACAGGGCGAATCTCCGGTACCGCCGCCCATTTGATCAACCGCCCCCGCCCTCTGACGATCATTCATGACCAACGTATCCGAAGTTAGCTCCGTTCCCGTCTTCGAAATCGACCAACCCGAGAATTATGGTCAGTTCATTCTGACCCGGCCGCTCGAAATTACGCAGAACCTCCGCATGCTTCAGTCGCATCGTCACTTTGTGTCAATGTACCTTGATCAAGGGCAGCACTTCTTCCTCAGCAGCGTACTTGCGGTCGACGATGAAAAACGGTTGATTTTCCTGGACATGCCCAATCAGCAGGACCAAGTGGAACGGGCACTGAATGCCCGCCAGACCACGCTCTCCGCCATGCTGGAGAGTGTCAAGATTCAGTTGCGCCTGGGACCCTTACGCCTGATGCAGCACGATGGCCGACAGGCCTTGGGCTGTAATTTGCCCGACCGCATGCTTCGCCTACAGCGGCGAGAGTATTTTCGTATCCGTACACCTGAAGACAATCCCTTACGCTGTCGCTTCTCGCGTCAGCACAATGGACATACGGAAACCATGGATTTTCCGCTACACGACATCAGCGGCGGCGGTCTTTGCCTGATCGGGCCAATGGTTTACGCAGAACGATTTCAACTGGGCGAATTGTTTGCCGATTGTCGCTTGGACATACCCGGAGAAAGCGTCCTTTCGGTCAACCTCCGAATTCGGGAAATTTCACGTACCGAAAGCCAAAGAGGTGAGCTTCAACTGCGTCTGGGTTGCGAATTCATAAACCTGCCAGGATCTCGACGCTCACTGATCGAACGCTACGTGACACGACTGGAGCGGGAACGTAAGGCGCAGGAAAGCGGTTTTGCCTGAGCCAGGATCGCGCTACCACAGCTGTGCCCACGTCAGACCTGCATATTCATCACATCCTGGTAAGCCGTAACCAGTCTATTTCTGACTTGTACCATTTCCTGAAATGAGACACTCGCGGTCTGCAATGCGATCATGACTTCATGCAGGTTTTGTGTTGAATCACCTGACACCATCTTTTCGGCCATCTGATTGGCCGATTTCTGGGCGTCATTCACTTTATCGATCGATCCCTTCAACACCTGAGCGAAATCAAGCCCGCCAGGGGCTGCACCGGCAATTTCTGCCGGTTTTCCGGCAGCCTGTGCCGCCGTCGACCGCAGCACACTCAACATTTGTTCAATTCCTTGGGTATCCATCATCTTGCTCCTGGAAGTCGAATAGACAAAAGCAAAAAACAAGCCAGCGTCAATCCTTAAAAAAACCCTCTTCCCGGTATTGCTGCAATTTGTAACGCAAGGTCCGATCCGCAATGCCCAAACGCTCAACCGCACGTTTACGCGAGCCCCCCACTTCAGCCAAGGTTCGCAAAATGTGCTCCCGCTCCAGATCCCGCATATTTGTCCCGTCGTCAAGCGGCGTTGTTCCCTCTTGGCCTTGCCCCTTTGGGGTAGCACGAAGCTGCTTCGTGACAGGCAAGGCTGGCGTACTTTCCGGACGAGTCGCCGCCGCAGTCAGGGAGATCGATGCCGAAGCAAGCTCAGGGAGACTGAGATGCACAGGCTCGATCTGATTGCCGGGCGCCATGATCAAAGCGCGCTGAACGACATTTTCCAACTCGCGCACATTGCCTGGCCAGCGATAGTTGGCAAGCTGATCTGCCGCAGCTGTCGACAACACCATCCCCGTGCGCCCGAAACTTGCCCCATGCAACTGCAGGAAATGCCGCGCGATTGGCAACACATCTTGCGGCCGCTCGCGCAAAGCCGGAATACGCACCGGGAAAACATTCAAACGGTAATAAAGATCTTCCCGAAAATCGCCCTTGGCGACCGATTCAGCCATCTCTCGATTCGACGTCGCAATAATGCGAATATTAAGCGCAACGGGCTTCTTCCCACCGACACGCTCGACTTCCCTTTCTTGCAGTACGCGCAGCAATTTGGCTTGCAGGCTGAGCGGCATTTCCGTCACCTCGTCGAGCAGCAAGGTGCCCTCCTGCGCCTGTTCGAACTTACCAGCCTGCGCTTGCTGCGCGCCAGTGAACGCCCCTTTTTCGTAACCAAACAATGTCGCCTCAAGCAAGCTCTCAGGGATTGCCGCACAATTGATAGCAACAAAAGGGCCCTGACTTCGGGTCGAATGGCGATGAATGAAGCGGGCCACCACCTCCTTACCCACACCAGACTCTCCTGTCAGCAAGACCGTCGCATCAGTTTGCGCAACTCGCCGAGCCATGGCAAACATCTCCCGGCTTGCGGGATCTTCCGCAATGACACCCCCATCCTCACGATCCCCAGCCAGTTCATATTTCCGAATATGCCCCAACAGCGCTTTGGGCTCGAAGGGCTTGAGCAAGAAGTCACAAGCGCCGGCACGCATGGCATCGACCGCCTTATCAACATCTGCGTATGCCGTCATCAGGACGACAGGCAAATGTGGCAACTGCTCGCGAATTTTCTTCAACAGCGTGATGCCATCCATCGGCATCATGCGAACATCGCTCACAACAATGGAAAAGGCCTGCTCCGCCAAAGCGCGCAAGGCAGAGGCTCCGCCATCCACCGCGATATAGGCACGTCCCGCCAGTTCCAGGGTATCGCCAATTGCCTCGCGCAAACTGGGATCATCTTCAACAATCAACACCGGCAAATATGTTTCACTCATTGCCCCATTCCTGTTCAGACATAGCCGCGAGCGGCAAACTCATCACAAACTCGGCACCCCCAGCAGCGGACGCGCCGGCTTCGATATTGCCGCCGTGCGCGCGCGCGATCCCGAGTGCTATCGCCAGCCCCAGACCCGTCCCCTGCCCTTTTGTTGTATAGAAAGGCTCAAAGATGCGATCCTTTTTGTCTGTCGGTATACCTGGACCACTATCGGAAACCGTCAAGCGAAGGCCCTCATCAGCACACACGCCGACAAGGCTGACCTTGCCACCTGACGGGGTCGCCTGCATGGCGTTCTCCAGCAAGTTGATCAGCGCACCTAACAACGCTTTCCGACTACCGGTGATTTTTGCATCACCACTGCGGTCGACCACAACAAACTCAAGATTTTGTTGACGCATCAAAGGATCAAGCATTTGCGTTGCTTCTGCAATCAGATCACGAATCACGATCAAATCACGACCGATTTTCTCACCGCGGGCAAACAACAGAACATCCTGAATAAGCCGCTCCAGACGCTGTAACTGATGCGTTGCCTTATCGGCGAATTTCTTCCTCGACGCATCTGGCAAACTTGGCTCAGCCAGATTGGCGGTATAAAGCATGGCCGTCGCCAGCGGCGTACGCAACTGGTGTGCCAGAGAAGCCGCCATTTCCCCCATGGCAGCAAGACGCTGACTTCGCTCCAGCGCCTCTTTCATGCGCTGTGCCGAGGTCACGTCATGGATGAGCAATATCCGGCCATCCCCTGAAGGCAAGACACTGTCTGCCATGGAAAACAGCCGGTCACCTTGCCGCCACTCCCCCAGGGTTAATGTCGGTTCCAGCGAACGGGCAACAATATCTCCCCAGTGCTGACCCGGCAAATCCTCGCCCAACATACACATTGCTGCAGGATTCACGGCACTCACCCGAGCAGAGGCATCCAGCAGGACAACCCCCGCTGGCAAGGCGTCAAGCAGAGAGGAAAGGCGCTCAGACAGAGCTTCCTTTTCACGGTATTGACGCCGCAACTCGCCATTGGCGACCGCCAATTCCTCAGTCAGAGAGCTCACACGCCCTTGCAGCGCTTCGTAAGCTTTCGTCAGCGCAGCCGAAACCTCGTTGAACATGACGAAAGCACGTTGCAACTCGGCGGTTTTATCAGATTCAGGCGGGTCGACCGCAGGAGGTTCAGAGGGTGTCATTGAAAAGTTATCGCTGCAGGAAGCGCCGGTAATAGTAGAATATTTCTAGGATAGTTTGGCTTCCGTATTGATTTCTTGATTCATTCTCCTCAGGTTTAGCCCTGAACGCTTAGGCAATTGATGGTCGCAACGACAGAAAACCCTGCAGGTATTTCCCCCCCGGATAATCCAATCGGGCGCCTGCGCGAGGCCTTTGATCGTCTGACCATGCAGCAGAAGATCGGTTTTGCCGTGGCCCTTGCCGCAATATTCTCATTGCTGGTCGGTGCCTATTTATGGAGCCAACAACCGGATTACCGGATTCTTTTTTCCAATCTGAACGAAAAAGACGGTGGCTCGATTGTCGCCGCACTTGAGCAACAAAATATACCGCACAAGCTCTCCAGTAGCGGCGCCATCATGGTCCCCGCTGACCGAGTTCATGATGTTCGACTAAAACTTGCGGCACAAGGTCTTCCGCGTGGCGGCATGGTGGGATTCGAACTGATGGAGAACCAGAAATTCGGCATCAGCCAGTTTGCCGAACAGGTGAATTATCAACGCGGCCTTGAAGGCGAACTGGCGCGCACCATCATGTCGATTGGCGCGGTGCAATCAGCACGGGTCCATCTGGCCATTCCCAAACCCTCGGTTTTTGTTCGTGAATCGCAGAAACCGACGGCTTCTGTCCTGTTGAGTCTTTATCCGGGGCGTTCGCTGGATGGCGGACAAATTGCTGGCATCACCCACCTGATTTCGTCCAGCGTCCCCCAACTACAGGCAGGCAACGTCAGCATCCTCGACCAGAATGGCTCACTGCTTTCGACCCTGAAAAACAGCCTGACGGAAGCCGGCCTGGATGCGACACAACTCAAATATGTTCGAGAGATCGAGCAGACCATCGTTAGCCGGATTGAGGACATTCTGAAGCCGGTCTTGGGCGAAGAAAACTTCAAAGTCCAGGTTGCTGCCGATATCGATTTCTCGCAAACGGAACAAACCGCGGAAACCTTCCGTCCCAACGCCACGCCTGACGCCAGCACAATGCGCAGCCAGCAAAGTCAGGAAACCGCGAGTGTCAGTACGGTCACCGGCGGTGTTCCCGGTGCACTGACCAACCAACCCCCTGTCCCTGCGACAGCGCCCTTGACCACGCCAGCGGTCGGCGGGACTGCCAACGCCGGCAACGCTAATGTTCCCGGCCGCATTGACGCCGCAGGTGTGACGGCACCGATCAATGCCGCCGGTCAACCCATCAATACGACCAAAAACTCAACCATCAACTACGAGGTCGACCGCACCATTCGTCATACCCGTCAAGGGATGGGCGCAGTTCGTCGCCTCACAGCGGCAGTGGTCGTCAATCATCGTAAGGAAATCGATGCGAAGTCCGGCAAGGAGCTGGTCAAACCCCTGGCCGAGACAGAGATGAAACAAATCAATGACCTGGTTCGAGAAGCCATGGGATTCAGCCAGGACCGGGGCGATTCAATTTCCGTCGCAAATGCACCATTCACTCTGGTCGAAAAGACCGAGGTTGAAATTCCGCTCTGGAAAGACCCGGAGAATCAGGCCTTGGCGCGTGAAGCATTGAAGTATCTCCTGATCGCCGGCCTGATTGCCTTCCTTTACTTCAAGATCGTTCAGCCAACCCTGAAGACCATGTTCCCACCGCCGCCAGAACCGGCCGAAAATGGTGGCGAGGACGCAGAAGGCGTCGCTGGGTCGCTCGGAAACGTTGCCGTGATTGGTGAAGATGGCCAGCCCATCGAAGACCAGGTAACAATCGATCACTATGCCGTCAAGGTGCAAAAAGCCCGGGATATCGCCCAGGCGGATCCCAAGGCAGTCGCGAATCTGATTAAAGAATGGATGGGTGCCAATGCCGGCTGAAGAAGGACAAGAGAAAAGCGCAACGCTGCTGATCGCCTTGGGTGAAGACCACGCAGCGGAGGTCCTCAAGCACTTGGGTCCGCGTGAGGTGCAAAGGCTTGGCCATGCCATGGCGGCACTGAAAACCGTACCGCGCGCCACCGTTGAAACGGTGCTTGACGAATTCTTGACCTACGCCGAGGAAAATTCGGCGGTTCATGTCGACACCGACAATTACATCCGCTCGGTGCTGACCAAGGCCCTGGGTGACGACAAGGCATCGAACCTGATTTCCCGCATCCTGCAAGGTGGCGAGACGTCAGGTATCGAAGGTTTGAAATGGATGGATGCGCAAACGGTTGCCGACCTGATCAAAAATGAGCACCCTCAGATCATCGCCACCATTCTGGTTCACCTGGAACACGATCACGCCAGTGAAATTCTCAATCACTTTACTGAACGTCTGCGTAACGATGTTGTGTTACGGATTGCGACACTAGAGGGCATCCAGCCCGCTGCACTGCGGGAATTGAACGAGGCGATGCTACGCATCCTCTCCGGCTCCGCCAGCGTCAAGCACACGGCAATGGGCGGCGTCCGCACGGTTGCCGAAATTCTGAATTTCATCGGCACAGCCAACGAAACCTCCGTGGTGGACGCCATCCGCGAATACGACCCGGATCTGGCACAAAAGATTCTCGACGAAATGTTCGTGTTCGAAAATCTGCTCGACATCGATGATCGCTCCATCCAGATGATCATGCGCGAAGTGCAGTCAGATTCTCTGGTACTGGCGCTCAAAGGGGCATCTCCGGAACTACGCGAAAAAATCTTCAAGAATATGTCGCAACGCGCTGCCGAAATGCTGCGCGACGATCTCGAAGCCAAGGGCCCCGTCCGCCTCTCCGAAGTCGAAGCCGAACAGAAAGAAATCCTCAAGATTGTTCGCCGCCTTGCCGACGAAGGGCAAATTGTCCTGGGCGGTGCAGGTGGCGAGCAAATGGTTTAAGGTATGGCACGCGTCATTCCCCGAGACCAGCTCGCTGCGTATCAGCGCTGGCAAGCCAACGATTTCAACGAGCCCTCCGGCATCTCGCCGGCGCAGCGTATCGAGCCAACGTCGCCGGCCCAGCCAGACCCGTTTCCGGATGTCGAGCTTGTCGACGCACCGATCAGCCTGCCAACCGCCGAAGACATTGAACGGATCCATGAACAAGCCCGGACCGAAGGCTACCAGGCAGGATACGCCGAAGGCATGAGCGTCGCGCAGGATGAAATGGCGCTTGCGCGAGAAGCGGAATTGGCCCACATCCGGACGTTGACCGCAAATTTTTCTACCGCGCTCAATGATCTGGATCAATTAGTCGCAGAGCAAGCGCTCGCGCTCGCGCTTGAAGTCGCTCGACAAGTCGTCCGCAGCACGCTGCAGATTCGACAAGACCTGCTTTTACCGCTGGTACGCGAAGCACTGCAGTCTCTCCCGTTGCATCATGGAACGATCAATATTCACGCCCACCCGGATGATATCCAGACATTGCGTGACAGCGCAGGTGAACTAAGTCAGCCCGGTGGCCTGCATTTTATCCCCGACCCCGGTATCACACCCGGTGGCTGTCTGATCAAGGCCGGCCATAGTGATATTGATGCGAGCGTGGAAACACGCTGGAAACGCGTTCTAGAAGCCATTGGCACCACACCGCAGACATGGATGACGCCCTGACCCCACCGCCGGATGATCACGCCTCGCGCTGGAACGGATTTCTTGAAACCTGTCGCCATGCAGCCACTCAGGCACAACCCATCTGGCCCAGTGGGAGACTGACCCGAATCAACGGGCTGGTTATGGAGGCCAGTGGGCTCAAGCTCCCGCTCGGCAGCACCTGCCACATCCACCCGGCCCATGGCACTCCCGTTGAGGCGGAAGTTGTGGGTTTTGCCGGCGACAAGCTGTACCTCATGCCCGCCGATGATGTCTTTGGCCTGGCACCGGGCGCTCGTGTCGCGCCGCTGGATGCACCCAACCCAGCACCTCGCGTTGGCGACAACCATCACCAGAAACGACGGGCCATTGATCGCGCCAAACAAGTACCTGTTGGCGAATCTCTCTTGGGACGCGTTCTCGATGGCGTGGGAAGACCGCTGGATGGCAAAGGCGCCCTAGGAAACACCCGTGGTCGCCCTTTGCACAGTCGCCCCATCAATCCAATGAGCCGCGCAGCCATCGAAAAACCCCTGGATGTCGGCATTCGGGCGATCAACGCCCTGCTAACTGTGGGTCGAGGACAACGCATGGGGCTGTTTGCTGGCTCAGGCGTTGGCAAATCGGTACTCCTTGGGATGATGGCCCGATATACCGAAGCCGAAGTGATCGTCGTCGGCCTGATTGGCGAGCGCGGCCGCGAGGTCAAGGAGTTCATTGAGCACATCTTGGGTGCTGAAGGTATGCGCCGAGCTGTTGTGGTTGCAGCGCCAGCCGATACCGGACCCTTGATGCGCCTGCAAGGCGCTGCGTATGCCACCACGGTTGCAGAATATTTCCGAGATCAAGGCAAGCACGTGCTCTTGATCATGGACTCTTTGACCCGTTATGCCATGGCGCAACGTGAAATCGCCTTGGCCATTGGCGAACCCCCGGCAACCCGTGGCTATCCACCTTCCGTTTTTGCCCGCTTGCCTCAACTGGTCGAGCGCACCGGAAACGGCCCGGAAGGAGGGGGTTCCATCACCGCTTTCTACACCGTTCTGGCAGAGGGCGACGATCAGCAAGACCCCATCGCTGACTCGGCGCGCGCCATCCTGGACGGTCACGTCGTTCTGTCAAGAACGCTGGCCGACGCCGGCCACTATCCCGCCATCGATATCGAACAATCGATCAGTCGAGCAATGGTTAACCTGATTGAGCCTACCCACCTCGATCAGATTCGACGGTTCAAAGTCATGTTCTCACGCTACCAGCGTTCGCGAGACTTGATTGCGGTGGGTGCCTACGCGCCTGGTTCTGACCCGGTACTCGATCAGGCCATTGCCGCTTATCCACGCATGGAAGCCTTCCTGCAACAAAAACTCAGTGAGAAATCTCCGTTTGTTGACGCAGTTACCCAACTGGGTGGCTTGTTTAATTAACCATAAGCCATGAGTCAATCTTTCACACTCCAACCTCTGCTGGACCTCATGCGTGACCGCACCGATGCGGCAAGCCGTCAGCTAGGACAACTGATTGCCGCGGAACAGAATGCAAAGACCCGCATGCAAATGCTGGAACAATACCGTGCGGAGTACGCTGAGCGACTGCGTTTAGCCAGCGAATCGGGGATGACCCGGCAAGTCCTGGCCAATTACCAGGACTTCCTCGCCCGGATTGACGAAGCAATCAAACAACAAGCCCAACTCGTCAAGCAGTCAGCCAACAACACACACCGCGGACAACAACACTGGCAACAACAAAACAGCAAACTCAAAGCGATCGACACGCTGGCTGTCCGCCATGAGAAAAACGAACAAAAACGACAGGAAAAACAAGAGCAGAAACTGCTCGATGAGTTTTCAACCCGGAACTTTCGTGCCGGCAAAGATTAAACAGGCACATAGTTTGCTTTAATCAGGGCATCTTTTGGTCTTCCGGGATGCATCATGAACCTATCCTCCCTGCTTCCGTCCGCCAGCAACCCGCAGTTGTCCGGCCAAGCCAACACCAACGCAGAAGCCGGCGATGGAACCGTTTTCGCATCACTGCTGGCAGGTCAAATCACCGAACCAGCCCAAGTCAGCCAACTCGGCGCCTTGGATCCAAGCGCATCGTCGGCTTCCAGCCAGACCTTGCTCGGGGTGCTGCTCGCCGGACAGGCCTCAGCCCAAACGATCAATACCAGAAGCCCGCTTCATTTGGCATTGTCGAAAGACTCCGCAACTCTGGGGCACGAGGGATTAGACCACCTTGCTGCAGAAAATGGCAATTCAAGGACGTTGACCGCAGCTAGCGCCCTGCTAGCGAATCAATCTGAATCAGCGCAGCTTGAGCCGGAGGTCGCCCAGCAAGCCACTGAATTGCTTGCCACCCAAGTCGCTACCATCCCACAAATAGCCACCGCAAGCGAAACCGCAGAGCAAACACCAGGACTTACCTCGGATCTGGTTGCCACTGAAGCTCAGGAGAGTGCAGCAAACTCCGCCATACCACTGCTTAGAGCAATTGATCCCTCAAGCCCCCGCCCAACGACAAGTAACGAATTCGCACCCGCAGCCAGTACTCGGGCTTCTTCGGGCATCTCGAATACGCTGCTTGAGCCTAACACCACCATCGCCCTGAAATCTGGCGCTTCGGATAGCCTGTCTGCGGCAATCCAGGAACCGGCAAAATCTGCCGGCATGCCAGAGCCCTTCCAGTTGCCTCAGGCTGCGCAAGGAACGGAAGGACGGCCCGGAGCATCCCGAAGCGATGCCACGCATAGCATTGCCACGCCCTTACACGATCCACGCTGGTCTCAGCAACTGGGTGATCGCGTTGTCTGGATGACGCGAGGCGAGATTCAGAATGCACAAATCAACATCAACCCCGCGCAACTTGGACCAATCCAGATCAACATCAGCCTGAACGGCGATCAAATGACTGCGAATTTCATCGCCGCTCATCAGGAGGTCCGGCAGGCCCTGGATGATGCCATGCCAAGACTACGAGAAATGCTATCAAGTGCTGGCATCAACTTGGGCCAAACCAATGTTGGCTCGCAAACGCCCCAGCAGCAAGGCGCCGGCACATTCTCGATGAGCAGCAACCCGCCCCGCTCCACGGTCGAAGACGTTATACTTTCGCCGGTCGATAGTATCAACACTGGCGCTCGCCCCATCAACCAGGGTCGAGGACTGGTTGATTTGTTTGCTTGATACTGAAAATACCTAGGGGACTTGAATGGCCAAGGATGCAAAAGCTGCCGCTACTGACGCTGAACCGCCGAAAAAAAGCAAAAAACTGCTCATCATCATTATCGCGCTCGTTCTCGTGCTGCTGATTGGCGGGGGCGCTGCGGCTTTCCTGCTAATGAGCGGTTCAGATGAGGAACACGAAGAAGAAGTGGCAGAAGAAACCGAAAAACCGGCCAAGAAGCCCGCCAAGAAAAAAGAGAACGCTGCCCCACCAGTGTTTGTCAATCTGGATCCGTTCACCGTAAATCTGGTCCCCGAAACCGGCGACCAATATCTGCAGGTCATTCTGTCGCTTGAGCTTGAGGATGCGACTGCTCAAGCCGATCTCACGGCAATGATGCCCAGAATCCGGAATAACGTAACCCTGCTGTTGTCAAGCAAGAAGGCCTCTGAATTGCAGCCGAAAGACGGAAAAGAAAAACTCGCCATCGAAATCATGGATGAAATCAACAAGGCGATTAACCCGCCAGTGAGAAACAAGCGCGGGGAAGAAGTTGCCCCGGATGGTCCCGTCACATCGGTCTTGTTCACTTCCTTCATCATTCAGTAAGGGGCCATGGCCGGCGAATTTCTCTCTCAGGACGAGGTTGACGCCCTACTCAAGGGCGTCACCGGCGAGGCTGACGAACAGGAAGAAGCGAGTAGCAACGACGAAGGAATACGGTCCTATAACCTGGGCACCCAGGAACGCATTGTTCGCGGCCGTATGCCAACGCTTGAGTTGGTCAATGAACGTTTTGCGCGTTACCTGCGGATTGGCTTGTTCAACTACATGCACCGCAATGCGGAGATTTCAGTTGGCCCAATCCGAGTTCAGAAATACAGTGAATTCATCCGTAACCTCGTTGTTCCGACCAATCTGAACTTGGTCGCAGCGAAGCCGTTGCGTGGCACCGCCCTCTTTGTCTTTGACCCCAACCTCGTTTTTCTGGTGGTCGACAACATGTTTGGTGGTGACGGTCGCTTCCATACTCGGGTGGAAGGTCGTGACTTTACTGCGACCGAACAGCGCATCATTCAGGGATTGCTGGGCGTTGTATTTACCGAGTACTCGAAGTCGTGGAAGCCCGTTCACGAAATCACCTTCGAGTATATCCGCTCGGAAATGAATTCACAGTTTGCCAATATCGCAACACCTTCGGAAATCGTTGTCTCTACCTCGTTTACCCTGGAGTTTGGTGGCGCAACTGCAGACATGCACATTTGCTTCCCCTACTCGATGCTGGAACCAATTCGTGACCTGCTCTACAGCACGATGCAAAGCGACCAACTCTCAACGGACAAACGCTGGATTGGCACATTACGGCGACAACTTCAAGGCGCTGAAGTAGAGATCGTGGCTCAACTCGGCCATGGGCAGGTTTCCTTGCGAGAAATTTTGCACCTCAAGCCCGGTGACGTTATTCCCATTACCATCCCCCCCAGAGTGGAAGCGGTGGTGGATAATGTCCCGTTGATGGAGTGCACGTACGGCCAACAAAATGGCCAGTACGCTTTGCGTATTGAAAAATTCCTGGCCTCAACCCCGGAAGGCAACCCTGAACCAGGGCTTGGAGAAAAACATGTCTGACGAATTTCAAGACACGATGGACACGGCAGACCAGATCAGTGACGATGACTGGGCTGCTGCGATGGCAGAACAGGTTCCCAACACCGCGCAAAACGTACAGCCGGCAACAGGCCTTTTCCCCTCGTTCGACACGCCCAATACCACCAACGGGGTCATGAACGAACTTGACATGATCCTGGACATCCCGGTCCAGATTACGGTCGAGCTTGGCCGAACAAAAATCACGATAAAAAACCTGCTGCAATTGGCCCACGGGTCGGTGGTGGAACTCGACGCGATGGCAGGCGAGCCGATGGATGTGCTAGTCAATGGAACACTGATTGCTCAGGGCGAAGTCGTTGTCGTCAATGACAAGTTCGGTATCCGGCTAACCGATATCATCACGCCTTCCGAACGGATGCGCAAAATCAATCGATAACCCATTTTTTCGGGATTATTGCGGTCGACCACAAGAACGCTGCAAATCCGGATTTCGGTTTAAGATACTGGCCTTGATGAACTTAACCGGGGCTGCTTTTTTGCACCTTTTTCGCCTGCCACTCCTTTTTGTATTTTTACCCCAGGCCAGTCAGGCTAGCGAGGCTGCGGTTGCCCCTGGAATTCCTGCGAGCACCTACTTGCAAGCAACCATCGCCTTGATGCTGATTCTGGGCCTGCTCTTCGGTGCCACTTGGGCTGCGCGCAAGGTGTCCGGAGGGCGGCTTTTTGGCCAAGGCAACATGCGGGTTATCAGTGGCATTGCAATAGGCCCAAAAGAGCGCATCGTCCTCGTTGAAGTGGAGGATACCTGGTTGGTCATTGGCGTTGTTCCAGGCCAGATCAGAACCCTGCACACCTTGCCCAAGGGCATCAACTTGAACCAAGCTGCCACCATAGGCTCTCCGGGCAATCGCAGTTTTGCGGAATGGCTGAAAAACGTGCGTGAAGGTCGTCAGGATAATGCGTAAACCTTTTCTCGGCCTGATACTGCTGTGCTGTGCCAGCCCACTACTCGCGCAAACCCTGCCAGCCATTACCAGCACACCGACAGCCGGCGGCGGCACGACCTACGGGCTGACAATTCAGACCTTGCTGTTGATGACGGCGATGACCTTCATCCCAGCAGCCATTCTGATGATGACCAGCTTTACCCGGATCGTGATTGTCCTCTCGCTACTAAGGCATGCGATGGGCACTCCGACCGCACCGCCCAATCAAATCATTCTCGGGCTATCGCTGTTCCTGACGTTTTTCATCATGGCCCCAACCCTGGATCGTGTCTACGACGAGGCTTACGTTCCGCTTTCGGAGAGCAGGATCAATATTCTGGAAGCAGGAGAACGGGCTGTCGAGCCAATGCGCGCTTTCATGTTGAAACATACTCGTGAAGCGGATATTGCCATGCTGGCGGGTGTTGCCAAAGTCACGAACATCGAAACCCCGGCAGACATCCCCCTGCGGGTACTCATACCTTCCTTTGTCATTAGCGAACTGAAAACCGCATTCCAGATCGGCTTCATCCTGTTCATCCCTTTTCTGGTCATTGACATGGTCGTTGCCAGCCTGCTGATGTCCATGGGTATGATGATGATGTCACCGATCATGGTTGCACTGCCTTTCAAGTTGATGCTTTTTGTCCTTGTGGATGGCTGGCATCTGGTCATCGGCTCATTGGTTCAGAGCTTCAACATATGACCCCAGCAATTGTCATGGAAGTCGGCCGTCAGGCTATCGAAACCACGCTGATGATTTCCGGCCCACTGCTCCTTGCCGCTCTTGCTGTCGGTTTGGTTATCAGTATCTTTCAGGCAGCAACCCAGATCAACGAGGCCACCTTGCAGTTTGTTCCTAAATTAGTTGCCATTTTTGTTGTGCTGGTGCTGATCGGCCCCTGGATGCTTCAGTACATGATCGACTATATCCAGCGATTATTTGGCAGCATCCCGCAGTTGATTGGCTGAAGATGTTCAGCGTAACAAGCGCACAGCTCAATGCCTGGATCGTTTTCTATGCCTTCCCCTTGGCACGTGTTCTTGGCCTGATTGCCACCGCGCCGCTGTGGAGTACGGCAGGCATCCCCAGACGCACCCGACTGATTCTTGGCCTCGCCATTACCCTTGCCATCGCCCCCGCGCTTCCACCCATGCCGGAAGTTCAACCGGGCTCGCTAGCTGGTTTATGGATATTAGGCCAGCAGATGTTCATTGGTATTGCCATGGGCTTTGCCGCACGGGTCGTCTTTGCAGCGGTCGACATGGCGGGCACCTTCATTGGTTTTCAGATGGGCTTGGGCTTTGCAACGTTTTACGACCCAATTGACGGCGCACAAACCCCTGTCCTGGCAGAATTCATTGGCTTGCTGGCCTTGCTGATGTTCATGGCACTGGACGGACACCTACTCTACGTCGCAACTTTGGCGCAAAGCTTTTACGCCATCCCCGTGGGACCGGAAGCCCTTTCACCCAATAGCTGGAAAAATATTGCCGAGCTGGGCGGCAAGATATTTTCAGCCGGTCTATTGCTGTCATTACCGGTATTGGTTGCACTCATCATCACCAACGTTGCCTTGGGCGTACTCACCAAAGCCGCACCACAGCTCAATCTTTTTGCCTTGGGTTTTCCTGTCACCCTGATGGGTGGCTTTGTCGCTGTTGGCATCAGCCTGACCTACCTCAGTGGCCCATTCAAAGAGCTTTACGACTATGCACTCAGGGCCATGCTGGGCTTTGCGTTGCCCGCAGGAGGATGAACTCAGTTTAGCGCAAACGAGTCTGCATCCGGCAAATTGAAGAAACGCAACGTCCCTTCAGCCACACGTTGGGCAGCCAGGGTTTTTGACTCAATTCCCTCTGTATAACTCACAATCTCGTAACCGGCGTAACCCAGTTCATGTTGCAGTTGATTCGCCCGGCGCTTCAGCACCTGAAGCGCCTCTCCAGATCCCCCGGTATGAAAACGCTTCATTTTCATCGATAAATGAAAATGGTCTGCAGCAAGTTTTGCTTCTTCGATTTCCCAGTTCGGAGCCAACGGATCGTAGACCAAGTAGACAGCCAGTGCGGCTCCCAGAGCCAGATTCCACTTGATTGAAGTATTTGCGGCAAGAGAAAAGGGCGTCGTTCCCGAAGAGGAGCACGCCCCCAGAACACAGCAAAACACTAACAAAGTCAGCCTTGGAAACCCCTTCATATCAAACTGAACAGACTCATTTGTGAGGCTTGCCTGAATGTAATCTGCGTCGCTTCAAGCTGCATCTGGTAGCGCGAGAAGCGGGAAATTGCTTCAGCATAATCAACGTCCTGCAACTGAGAGAGTCGAGCGGTATAGATATACTCGAAATCACCGGCGCTATTACTCAGATTATCCAGGGTATTCAAACGAGCACCGATATCTGTACGCTTGAGCAAAATGTTATCCATAGCAGCATCAATGTTACCAATGCTGTTGGTCAAATCCTCTGCAGAAAATTTACCGGTCGGATTCGTCACAGAGGGAGGATTTTGACCACGGAGATTCTGAATCACATCCTGAATGGCCACGAACACATCCTTGCCACCCGGATTGCCGGCTGCGTCACGCACCCGCATGAAAATATCATCACCATTTTCCCCTATCGCCATATTGACCGACGGGGCAACTTGCAAACTGACTTGTCCTTGGTCACCGCGATAGGTATATTCATCTCGGTTCGTCAGGGGATTGAATACCTGCTCGAAGGGCTTGACCGAAGACTGAAAGCCAGAAAAAACATAATTCCCGTTCGAGTCTCGAGTGTTGGCGAGGTCAACCAAAGCGTCGAGTCGTTGCGACAACTCCTGCGCCACAGACTCGCGGTCACTGTCGTTATAAGCCGCATTACCCGCCGCAATCATTGCCGTTCGTATAGCGGACAGATTGTCACCAAGGTTGCCCAAGGTCGACTCTAGCGTAGCCAACTTGGACTTCGCCGTATCCTGATTGGCCTGAAACTGGGCATTGACGCCCTTCGCCTGCTCAACCTGCATGGCTTCCATTGCCGCCAGGGGATCATCCGACGGAGACAACATCCGTTTTCCGGACGACAACTGAGTTTGAGCCCGGTATAACTCAGACTGCTGGTTCTGAATATTACGGATTCCAGTATTAAACTGCAGCGCTGTGCCAATTCTCATGATTTATCTCCTCAACGGATGGCCAGGAGTCGTTCAAACAGATCAACACCAATCTGCAACGCCTTTGCCGAGGCTTGGTACGCCTGCTGATACTTCAACAAATTTGCTGCTTCCTCATCCAGATTGACACCAGAAGCAGAATCCCGAGCAGCCTCCAGTTGCGTATGAAAAGTTTCCTGCGCCTCCATGCGTACCTTGACTTCACGAGTCTGAATACCCGCATCGGCGACCATGGCCGAATACCGTGTATTAAAGGTTTCCAGCCCGCCCGACATGGTTTTCTGGGTTTGCAAGTCGGCCATGCGCAGGAAATTGCGGGCATCCTGAACACCACCTGAATTTCGTTGGATGCTGAACGTATCGTTCTCTACCGCTATCCCACTGACCGAAAAACTGGCACCCTCAATACTGATTGAGCGCAACGGCGATGTCCCACTGACGCCTGGGATATTTCCCGTGCTTGTCACAACGCTGCCATCACCATAGGTTGCCGACCAATTACCCGCAAACCCTGACGTCAGCTCCCCGGCTGCGTTAACCGTGAAGTTGACATCGTTGGGAACATAACCAGGAGCCACATGCGCCAGCGTTATCTGCATCGTTCCCTGATTGGCGTTACCCTGTGCTGTACGTAACGGCGCAGCAGCAGCCAGCAAACGCGGATCACCGGCGACAGCCGTATTGACCCGAATACTCGCAGCGGCCTCACCAACCGAATTGATCATGAAACTATCACCAACATCAGCCGCACCCGAAATCTGGAACTCAAGTCCTTCAAACTGATAGCTTGCGCCAACTACAACGGGCGTTACCTGCTGTCCGTTCGACTGACGAAATATATCAACGCCAGTCGCCGTAACCCGAACTTCATAACTGTCACCAGTTAATTCGGTCGTCAATTTTCCTTGATCAAAATTCGGGGATAGATAAGTCGCTGTCAAACGTCCTGTACCGGAATTATTGGAATTACCTCGAACATCTGGCGGAGAAATATCAAATAAGCGATCGACAAAATCCCCTTCACCGGTTTTCTGTCCATAAAGGTTCTGCCCCAGTGCCTGCTGTGCGTTAACAGTAAGCGCTACAGATGCAGCAACCTGCCCGAGCACCTTTGTCGCCTGATCCAGCATCCCATTCCGGAAACCCAGAATGGCACCGAGTTCTCCGCCTTTCATTAGATCATCCGGCATTTCAAGGGTGTCGTCACCCACGCCAAGCGCAACAACGAGCTTTCCAGCATCGCTGGATTTCGGGACGGCAAACAACTCGGAGGCCTTATCTCCACCCACCAAACGATGGCCTGTGCCCAGATAAACATCAATCGTTCCATCATATTGCTTGCTGCTATCCACGCGGATCAGTTTATTCATCTCGTTCAGCAGATAGTCACGCTGATCCAGTAAATCATTGGGCGGCTGCTCATAGGCGGACTGGGCGATCACAATACGCTGATTCAAATCAGCAATATTGTTGGACAAAGCATTGATCTTAGAGACCGCAGCTTCAATTTGCTGGTTTGACTGACCACTTAGCGCCTGCAAGCGATCATCAATGACCTGAAAGCGGGACGACAAGGTTTGCGCAGACGCAACCATCGCCTGCCTCGCAGAAACCAGACTGGGATCGGATGCAACCTGCTGAACCCCGGAAAAAAAGTCACGCAAGGTCGGCGCCAAACCGGCAGTGGGATCAGCCAACAAGTTATCGATCTGACTCAGATTTGCATACTGGGTTTGCAGTTCAGAAAGTTTGGATTGCGACTGTTGAGCCTGAGATACAAGAAATTGATTGTAGTTGCGCTTGACGGTCTCAATCTTGACCCCCTGCCCAAGCGCACCTTCATCGGTATTCATGGCAAAACCAGTGGCTTGGTAGGTCTCCTGCCGTGAAAAACCAACCGTGTTTACGTTGGCAATATTGTGCTGCGTGGTCGCCAAACCGATCTGCGCAGCCCGCAAACCGGTTATTCCGATATTCAAATAAGTGGTCATCTCGCACCTCGATGAGGTTAGGGCTCAATCGTAATAACGGCCCCCTCATGGGAATCTTTAGGCGATGATCAACCGATAAGCGCCTGCCTTAAGGTCGGACCATCGATAATCCGGGAAAGTTTTTCAGCGTACATAGGGTCGGTTGCATAGCCTGCCTGTTGAAGGCTCTTAGCAAATTCCGCACCAGTCTGCGAACCAACCACATCGTTATAGCGGGGATTATGCCTGATCATATTGGCGTAGTCCTGAAAAGCTTCGGTATATGAAGCATAGGCACGGAATCTTTCAACCTGCTTTACCGCCTGGCCGTCAACATATTCGGTCGTTACCGCCTCAACCACATCCCCTTTCCAGGAAGCCCCCGCCTTTATCCCAAATAGATTATGCGATAACGAACCATCGGGATGCAGAATCTGACTCTTTCCCCAGCCACTCTCAAGCGCAGCATGCGCGACAACGAACTGTGGCGCGACACCTGTCGTACGGGCAGCCGCAACGGCATGTGGCCAAACTTGCTCGGTAAATTCACGCGCTGTTTGCGGTGACGATTGCTGAGCACTGACTTGACCTGTACTGGAAACATACGCCGCTGACGTCGGCAGGCCACTTAAAATCGGGGAGTGACGAAAACGAGCGGTATCGACCACTTCCTTTGCCGACGAGACCTGGCCGGCAATTATTGCCGATGAGTTTTCAAGATTTTCGTCCGTCTCCACCGACGGCAGCAGATGCCGGCCGAGCTGTTCTTCGATCAGACGGGCAAAACCAACCCCACGGGAAGAACCGGATAAATCCTGTGCCAGCTGTTGATCCAGCAATCCGTTATAAAACCTGGTCTGGTCACTGTGCATCAAACCATCACTTGGCACCGTGTCACGCATGCTCTTGAGCACCATTTGCAGGAACATGGCCTCAAATTGCTTTGCAGCCCCCTGCAACCCGGCTTTCGGATCCTGACGTAACTGCTGACGTAAATCCTGAGCGGCCTGAACATCAAAAGCAGCCCGTTGCGGAGAGTGACGGATTTCCATATTTCTCGCCTTCAGATCACTTCCAACTCTGCTCGCAACGCTCCGGCAGCTTTCATTGCCTGAAGAATTGCCAAGAGATCCATCGGATTGGCACCCAGTGCATTCAGGGCCTTGACCACATCTGCCAGATTGGCGCCCGCCTCAAGACTAACCATGCCACCATTGCCTTGATTGACCTGCACATCGCCTCCCTGCCCACCCTCTCCCGCACCGACAACAACGGAGAGATTTCCGTGCGCTACGGCGCAGGGCTGCAAGGCTACCCGCTGATTCATGACAACCGACCCTGTTCGAGGGTTCACCACGACCTTTGCCGAACTCAGTGCTGTACGAATGCTGATATTCTCCACTCGTCCCAGAAAAGATACGCGAGCATCAGGACTGTCTGGCGCCCGAAGCGCGATACGCCGGCCATCAATTGCCTGAGCTGTTCCGGACCCCATCGCTTTGTTGATTGCTTCAACCGCATTCATGGCCGTTCCAAAATCAGCCTCATTCAATTCGTAAAAGAGAAAACCGCCTTGGCCAAGCGCTGTTGGCACATTCCGTTCAACCGTCGCCCCCCCTGGAATTCTCCCGGCAGACAAGTGGTTGACCGTAACATTTGCCCCACCAGCCCCCGTGGCTCCAATCCCCCCAACCATCACATTGCCTTGAGCCACGGCATACACCTGCCCATCAGCGCCCTTGAGCTGAGTCATTAACAAGGTTCCCCCTCTAAGACTCTTGGCATTACCGATTGAGGAAATCGTCACATCCATGTTTTGACCTGGCCTGGCAAAGGGCTCTAAATTTGCGGTAACCATGACGGCTGCAACATTTTTCAACTGCAGCTTACTCGTTTGATCCGCAGTCAGGTTGATACCCATTTGCGCCAGCATGTTGCCCATGGCTTGGGTTGTAAATGGAGTTTGGGTCGTCTGGTCCCCCGTCCCATCAAGACCAACCACAATACCGTAACCAATCAGTTGGTTATTCCGTACGCCCTGTAAACTTGCGATATCTTTCAACCGATCTGCCAGAACAGGACTCACCAGCACCAACATACACAAGGCACCCAAAATCCACCTGACACGATTTCGCCACGAAAAAATCTGCATATTCAACCTGTTTGAACTGGACTAGAACGGCAAAAAACTAAGAAAGAACCGTGCCAACCACCCCATCACCTGCCCATCGGCCAGTTGCCCTGACGATTTATATTCGATGCGCGCATCAGCAATCTTCGCTGACTCAACCGAGTTTGAAAAATCGACAAAAGCCGGGTTGACCACACCAGAGACGCGAACGAACTCTTGCTCCGCACCAATCGAAATCTGTTTCTCACCGGAAACCAGCAAATTGCCATTCGGCAAAACATCAATCACCGTTACTGTGATATTGCCGGAGAAAGTCGCATTATTTGCTGCCTCGCCCTTTCCACTGAAACTGGTTGTGCTGGTGCCGTTCAAACTCAAGCCACTCAGTCCCGCAACAGGCAATCCAGCAAAACTTGTAATTTGCCCGGTTTGTGTTCCAGTGCGGTCCAGTTTGTTACTGGCGCTCTTGGTCGCCCTGGGATTTTCTGTAATTTTTACCGTAATCGTGTCGCCAACAAAACGGGCCCGCCTATCCTCAAACAGCGGGCGGCTATTTGCTGCCTGATAAATCGAACCATTGGCATACGGGACGGCGGCTCTCACCTCCGGGCGTGCGGACATTGGCTGATGGACATTCGTCGGCGGCACGGTATTACATGCGGCAATGACTATCACCAGAAATGGAATAACTTTTTGAATCATAACTTTAGACATCAAAGCTGCGCCAGACGGCCCAACATTGCATCGGAGGTAGAAACGACCTTTGAATTCAGTTCGTAAGCTCGCTGGGTTTGAATCATCGTCACCAACTCCTCGGCCACGTTCACATTTGACGTTTCAACGTACCCCTGATTCAAGCCGCCAGCACCATTGGCACCAGGTGCATTTGGCGTTGGAGCCCCGCTGGCGGCAGTTTCGAGAAAAAGGTTCTGACCAACACTGAGCAAACCACTTGGATTCACAAAAGTTGCCAATTGAATGGCCCCGATTTCCGTAACCGCAGCAGTGCCTGGCTGCGTCACAGTCACAATGCCGTCTTGCGAAACCGAGACACTCAGTGCATCGGCCGGAATAGTGATGTTCGGTTGCAAGGGGTATCCATCGGACGTAACAATTTGCCCTTGGTTATCTCGCTGAAAAGAACCATCTCGCGTATAGGCCGTCGTCCCATCCGGAAGCTGTATCTGGAAAAACCCATTGCCATTGACCGCAATATCCAGAGCACCGTCCGTTTTCTGCAAATTCCCCTGGGTGAAAATTCTTGCGGTCGACACCACCCTGGCCCCCGTTCCCAATTGCAGCCCGGTCGGCACTTGTGTCTGTTGCGATGTCTGCGCGCCCGGCTGACGCATGGTTTGATACAAGAGATCTTCGAACACGGCACGGCCCCGCTTAAAACCATTGGTGCTGACGTTGGCGAGGTTATTGGCGATGACATCCAGCTGGGTTTGCTGGGCATCCAGTCCGGTTCTAGCGACCCATAGGGAACGAATCATGGTGTATTCCTGTTATCAACCACTCATGGACAACAACTGATCGGCGCGTTGCGCGTTCTGATCAGCCGTTTGCATCATCTTGATCTGTAATTCAAACTGACGCGACAAACTGATCAGATTGACCATCGCATCGGTGACATTTACGTTACTACCTTCCAAGGTCCCGGCAGAGACACGGACATTTTCATCCGCCGGTGCCGACTGACCGTTATTCAAACGAAACACGCCATCAGCACCACGGACAATATCCTGCTCCGGTGGATTAACCAGTTTCAAACGACCTACAGGATTGACGTTATTCGGCGTGCCAAAACTGGGCACAATAGAGACAGTGCCATCCGCACCAATCTCAATATGGTTATCCGGGGGAATGGTGATCGGACCACCATCGCCGAGAACCAGATGACCACTTTTAGTTTTCAGTTGCCCAGCCTCGTCGACTTCCAGGCTACCTGCCCTGGTGTAAGCCTCACTGCCAT
>JAVEXE010000174.1:0-1916 GCA_034004105.1 Azonexus sp.
GCGGGGTTTTTCAGCAGTCCTGGTTTTACCAGAGTTTCCACCATGGCGGCTTGGGAAACAGGCCTTCTTTATGGAATCTGCTGTCCGGGAAGTTTTTCTGAATGATGCGGGCTGCATCGTCACGCAGATCATTGAGGTTCAGTTTTTCGTAAGCAGCGACCAGAATGAACATCGCTTCCTCAATCGCAGGGGCTTGCGGGTAAGTTTCTACCGCAAATTGGGCGCGGTTGGCCGCTGCAACATAGGCACCGCGTTTCAAGTAGTAGCGGGCGACATGGACTTCCAGCGAGGCGAGGGCATTGACCAGATAATTCATCCGCTGAATCGCATCCGGGGTGTATTTGCTGTTCGGAAAGCGCGTGGTCAGTTCCTTGAAGTCATCGAAAGCTTCACGGGCTGCCTTGGGGTCGCGTTCGCTCAAGTCCTGATTACTGATGTAGCCGATCAGGCCAAGGTCCTCGTTGAAGTTGATCAGACCTTTAAGGTAGTAGGCATAGTCGACTGCAGGATGGTTCGGATGCAGCTTGATGAAACGATCAGCGGCGGCAAGTGCGGAGGCTGGCTCTCCCGATTTCCAGTAAACATAGGCCAGTTCGAGTTGTGCCTGCTGAGCGAAGCGGCCATAAGGGTAACGCGCTTCGAGCTTTTCCAGCATCTTGGCTGCCGTTTCCCAGGAGCCGTCAACCTGCGCATCTTTGGCGGCACTGTAGAGACGTCCTGCGGACCAGCCAGCAGTTTCATCCGTTTCTTCAGGCAGCAAGCCGCAGCCGCCGAGTCCGAGCAGAGCGCTCAGGGCAAATAGCGTGAGCAGGCTGCGAAGCTTGGTTGGAAAGTTGGAAAAAGCGAGCGGGAATGCGGGTAAACTGCGCATCATGAATGATCCTTATGAAAACTCGGGCGATTATAGCCCAAGCGAGCCACTGGAATTGGTGGTTCCTGATACATCTGGCGGTCAACGTCTTGATCAGGCGCTGGCCGCCTTGTTGCCACAGCATTCGCGCAACCGTTTGCAGCAATGGATTCGCGATGCCTGCGTTGACGTGGATGGCACGGTAGTTACCGAGCCCAAGCGCAAGGTGCTGGGGGGCGAACGTCTGTTGCTGGATTTGCCAGATGAGGCCGTCTCAATGGCAGAGCAGGCCGAAGACATTCCCCTTGATATCGTCTTTGAAGACGAAGCCTTGCTGGTGATCAACAAGCCGGCAGGATTGGTCGTGCACCCTGGCAGTGGGAACTGGAACGGCACGCTTATGAATGCCTTGTTGCACCATCTGCCCGGAATCGCCGAGGTGCCCCGTGCCGGTATCGTGCACCGCCTGGACAAGGACACCAGCGGTTTGATGGTGGTGGCGAAAACGCTGGAAGTGCAGACTGATCTGGTGCGCCAGTTGCAGGCTCGTACCGTCAAGCGGCAGTATCTGGCCATTGCCCAGGGCTTGATCCGGCGTGATGGTGGCGTTGATACGCCAATCGGGCGGCATCCGGTGCAACGGATCAAGATGGCGGTGGTGCCCGAAAGTCGAGGAGGGAAGCCGGCTTTGACTTGGTATCGCCGCCTCGAATTGTTCGCCCATTGCACCTTGCTGGAATGTGCGCTGGAAACCGGGCGCACGCACCAAATCCGTGTGCATATGGCCTCAATTGGTCATCCGCTGCTGGGCGATCCGGTGTATGGCAAGCGCGATCCACGTCTACCTGTTTTCAAACGTCAGGCACTCCATGCTACCCGCCTGGGTTTGGTGCATCCGGTAACAACACGCGTGATGCAATGGGAAGTGCCCATGCCGGAAGACATGCGCGATCTGGTAGAAACCCTGCGCTATGGTTGATGTTGGGTTTGCCTCTCTCGTGCCCGACTGGCCGGTTCCTGCGAATGTGGGTGCGCTGCAGACCCTGCGTCGCGGAGGGTGTAGTGG
>JAVEXE010000174.1:2016-4879 GCA_034004105.1 Azonexus sp.
TTCTCCTTCCGCCGTGATGGGGTTACCGGTCGGATGGCCAGTCTGATCTGGCTGCGTTGAGCGTGTGAGTTGTGCTTCGCGGTAGGCGCGGCGCTGCCGGCGAACCTTGCTGCCGCTCATCCAGAGCAGCAGGCCACAAGGCAGCAGGCCGTAAAAGAGGAAGGAAATCACCCCGGAAAAAACGGTTGGCTCGTTGGCTGCGACGAGCAGGGTGACATAAAGCCAGCCAATGGCAATGATGTACATGCCGTAATTATGCATTGACAGTGCACTAACGGGTATGCAGAATCCAGAAGCGTGACTCACCGACACCACATCTGAAGAGATTCCATGACGCAAAATTCAAACGACAACGCGGGTTTTTCCGGTTCTGCCCTGCCTTTCATGCAGGCAGGCCAGCAGATGGCACAACAATTCATGGACTACTTGGGAAAGCAGTTTCCCGGTACTGCACCAATGGCGGCCTTGCCTGCCGCGGATCCGCAGGCACTGACAGCCTTGCAAAAGCTGTATATGGATCAGCAGATGTCGCTTTGGCAATCGATGCTGGCCAGGCAGAAGGGTGAAACGCAGACCTACAAGGTTGAACCCGAGCCAGGTGACCGCCGGTTCAACGCGCCGGCTTGGCGTGAGAGCCCGATTTACGATTATCTGCATCAGGCTTATTTGCTCAACGTGCGCTACTTGAAAGAGATGGTCGAAGTACTGCCGGCGCAGGATGAGAAGTCACGCGAGAAAATGCGTTTTCTGGCCCGCCAGATCAGCGATGCGCTGGCACCGACCAATTTTGCTGCGACCAACCCGGAATTTGTCCAGCTGGCCTTGGAAACCAAGGGGCAGAGCATTACCGACGGGATCAATAACCTGATCAAGGATCTGGAAAAAGGTCGCATCTCGATGACCGACGAGTCGGTTTTCGAGGTGGGCAAGAACATCGCGACAACCGAAGGTGCGGTGGTCTTCGAAAATGACGTGATGCAACTGATTCAGTACGCGCCATTGACGCCCAAAGTCGGGACGCGGCCACTGCTGGTGGTGCCGCCCTGTATCAACAAGTTCTACATCATGGACTTGCAGCCCGACAACTCCCTGATCCGCTTCATGGTCGAACAGGGGAATACGGTATTCCTGGTTTCCTGGCGCAACCCGAAGGAAGCACAGGCAAATCTGGGCTGGGACGATTACCTGGAAAACGGCCCGCTGGCTGCGTTGACCGTAGTCAAGGAAATCACCAAGGCCGAACAAGTCAATGCGCTGGGCTTTTGTGTTGGTGGCACCATCCTGACCTCTGCGCTGGGCGTCCTGAAAGCGCGTGGCGACAACAGCGTTGCCTCGCTGACCCTGCTGACGACCCTGCTTGATTTTTCTGACACCGGCGAAATCGGCCTTTTCATCGACGAGCAAGGGGTTGCGGCGCGTGAGGCCACCATTGGCAAGGGCGGCTTGTTGCCTGCACGCGATTTGCAGAATACCTTTTCCTTCCTGCGCGCCAATGACCTGGTCTGGAACTATGTCCAGAACAACTACCTCAAGGGCCAGAAGCCGCAAGCCTTCGATTTGCTGTACTGGAATTCGGATTCGACCAATCTGCCGGGGCCGTTTGCCTGCTGGTACATGCGCAACATGTATCTTGAAAACAAGCTGCGCCTGCCAGGCAAGCTGACGATGTGTGGTGAAAAGGTTGATCTGGGCAAGCTCGACATGCCGGTTTATCTGCTGGCGACGCGTGAGGATCATATTGTTCCGTGGCAGTCGGCTTATCAGAGCACGCGCATTCTGGGCGGTAAAATCCGCTTCGTTCTCGGTGCTTCGGGGCATATCGCCGGGGTGATCAATCCGGCGAGCAAGAACAAGCGCAGTTTCTGGGTCAATGATGATGTCAAAACCGATGCTGAGGGCTGGTTGACCGCAGCATCGGAAATGAAGGGGAGTTGGTGGCTGGATTGGGCCAACTGGATGCAGGAGCACTGTGGAGAACAGCGCGCCGCACGCAAGATAGGCAATACAAAATACAAAGCCATCGAGCCGGCACCGGGCCGTTACGTCAAGGAACGTGCGGTCTGATTCCAATATTCCGCGGAGGAGAAAAGTATGTCACGAGTTGCATTGATTACCGGCGGCATGGGTGGTCTGGGGGAAGCCATTTGCATCAAGATGGCGGCGCTGGGCTACAAAGTCGTCACCACCTATTCGCCCGGTAATACCAAGGCGGACGAATGGTTGAAGAACATGAATAACATGGGTTACGGCTTCAAGGCCTATCCCTGCGATGTCACCGATTTCGATTCAGCCAAGGCCTGTGTTGAAGCTGTGGCTCAGGAAGTTGGTCCGGTTGATGTGCTGGTCAATAACGCCGGTATCACGCGTGACATGACCTTCAAGAAAATGACCAAGGCCGACTGGGATGCTGTCATGAGCACCAACCTGGACTCGGTTTTCAATATGGCCAAGCAGGTCATGGACGGCATGGTCGAGCGCAAGTGGGGCCGGGTGATCAATGTTTCATCGGTCAACGGTCAGAAGGGTGCGTTCGGCCAGACTAACTATTCGGCAGCCAAGGCCGGTATGCACGGTTTCACCAAAGCACTGGCACTGGAAGTCGCACGCGCCGGTGTGACGGTCAACACCATTTCGCCGGGATACATTGGGACCAAAATGGTTACTGCCATTCCGCAAGACATTCTGGACTCCAAAATCCTGCCGCAAATTCCGGTGAGCCGTCTCGGCAAGCCGGAAGAAATCGCCGGTCTGGTGGCTTACCTCGCGTCTGACGAAGCGGCGTTTGTCACTGGGGCCAATATTTCCATCAACGGCGGTCAGCACATGTTCTGATCGACGCTTTTTTTACCCCGCTCTATCAACA
>JAVEXE010000175.1:0-4853 GCA_034004105.1 Azonexus sp.
GGCACCTTCACCGAAGCCGCCTGCAACGGCACCCCGGTGCTTTACCAGAAACGCGAAGACTGGCCGGAACAGGACTGCCTGATAGCTTGGTTACACCAACACGCCACTGCCCGCGAAATTGCCGCAAACACCCTGTCGACCGGAGAAATACTCGACGACCTGAACGCCTTGTGGACCCAGGTCCGGCCACAGCCTCCTGACATCAAGGCAGCAGACGCCGCAGCACAGTTCATCGTGGCCGACTGGGAAGAAAGCACGCTTACACATCTGGCGGCAGCGATTTAGCCCAATGACACTTTTGCCAAACCACAGTCAGCAAGGCGAGCACGAGCAAGACCACAGCAAGCAAGGGGCCAAACGGTTGATCCAGCAGCAAAGCGAGAACGAACGCCAGGAGATAACTCCCCACGCCCAAACCGGATGCCAGCCAGCCCGATTGCCGCCAGCTGCCCGCCAGACGAAAAGCCACCCAGGATGGCACGAAGATCAACGCAAAACCTGCCATCAGGCCCAGGCTTGACGTTGCTGCCGCAATGGCTGCCGCAACGAACAGATCGAACAGGAGCAAGCATCGCCAGGATTGCTGACGATTGGCTTTGGTCTGTGAAGGGAACCATCGATGCCGCAACAGCGCCGCCCCAAATCGCTTGAAGAAGAACGCAACGAGCACCAACAGGCTGCCATTCACCAGTAAATCTGCCTGACCGGCAAAATAGAGTTGGCCATCGATCAAGGCTTGTGTCAGCGCATCGCCCAAAGCAAGATTGGCCGCCAGCAGCAAACTGGATGACCAGCCCGCCAAAAGCATCAGTGCGTAGGCCGAATTGCTGTTGCCACCGCCTATCTGCTTACCCGTCACCCCCAAGATCGAGAGCAGCAAAGCGCCCAACACACCCGGCCAATGCCAGACTTGTGCCAGCAAAGCCCCCGCAGTCGATAGATGGGCCAGACCAAGGGTTGCCAACCACTCTTCGCGCAAGCGCAAATAATTTCCTATCCAGGGGAGGAAAATCGCTGGTCCAAGACCCGCCAGAAACGGCAACAGGAACAACTCGCTGAATACCGTCTGGCTCAAAACTGCCGCTCCAATGTGATGACCCGATCACTCACTCGATCCAGAAACTCCCGATCGTGGCTCACCAACACGGTCGCGCAGTGCTGGCGGGCAGAAAGAATTTCCTCGGCGGCAATCTCGACATGCCCCGGATCAAGGTTGTTGGTAGGCTCGTCGAGAAGCATCAGATCGGCATCTGTCGCCAAGGTTGCCCAAAGCATCAGTAACTGATATTCACCGCCTGACAGTCGATCAATGCGCTGACCCAGACGGGCTTTCAGCCGCTCGGGCGGACACAGACGATCCGCATTCGCCAAGCGCAGCAACTCTGCACCGGTCAAAGGCGCCTCGCTCAAACGAACTGGCTGCTGCGGCAGATAAGCGATGCGGGTACCCTCGCCTTTCTCGACCCGACCAGCCACTAGCCGAACTTCCCCGAGCAGGGCTTTCAGTAGCGTAGACTTCCCCACCCCGTTCGGCCCGGCCAGACCAAGGACCTCACCCCGCTGCACGGCAAAATTGACCGGTGCCGACAAAGCCACCCCGTAACCGGCCTGAACCCCGTATAGCGCAAGCATTTTTTACTTTGCCAGCACGTCGACCCAACGATCGATCAAATCAAAGTAAGCGCGGGCGTCACTCTGGGCAGGAGGCTCGATCGGTAGCGTCGCGACTCGCATACCGGTCCATTGAGCGAGTTTGCTCGCACCCGCAGCCGGTTGGTACGGCGTATGAACAATCACCCCTCCCCCGCCTTTCAGGCGGGCTGCCAAAGCCTCAAGGTGGCTGGCGGTCGGCGATACACCTGGCACCGGTTCCAAGGTTCCGAGAAATGGCAAGCCGAGGAAGTCGAGCAGATAAATGGCATCCTTGTGGTAGGTCAGCGCCCCAGCTTTACCAGCCACCCGCTGTCGCCATTGCGGTGTCCGCTGCCCGATCTCAGCCGCAAAGCCCTCCGCTCGCTGTCGATAAGCATCACCCCGCCCTGGATCAAGCACCGCCATGCGATTGGCCAGTGCCTTGGCAATACTGGCCATACGAAGCGGATCGAGATTGACATGCGGGTTGCCGCCTGGGTGGACATCGCCCTGCGAGCGGTCTGCCGAAGCCCCGACATCAAGCCGTGAAACCTGTGCAGCGGCTTCAAAGTAACCCTGACGCCCCGGCTGAATTGCAGCATTCGCCGAACCTTGAATTGCCGCAGGTAACCAGGCGATTTCCAGCTCGGCACCTACCGCCACAACCAGTTGGGCATCCCGAAGGGCACGTAGCATGGAGGGCTTGGCCTGCAGCATATGTGCGTCGCGATCCGGGGGTGCCAGTTCAGTCACACGAGCTTCAGGTCCGGCAACTGTCCGCGCCAACATACCCATACTTGCTGTCGTCGCGACAATTTCCATGGCCCAAACGGGAGCAACAAGCATCAGGGAGAAAATCAGGAGAAGTGACTTCATCATTCACCCACTCAGAACGCGTGCGCCCCATGCGCGCCCAGACTGTGCTGATATTGCAGGAAGAGTTGGTTATCTTTCTCGCGCAGCCCGTCGACCGCAAGATTAGCGCGCGAAAACTGCAGGCGCAGCAGCGAAAAATGGTCGATCTGGCGCGTCAAAGCGAAGGTCCAGCGATCCGATTTGTCGTAATCCCGCAATTTGCCCGCTGGCCCGTCGACTCGATTGGTCAAGCCCGTCACGTCGTAACGCAAGCCTGCCTGCCAATGCGGCAGAAAGCCATAATTTGCCTGGATGACGGCGCCATCCTGTGTGAAATCCCGTTTCTGACCAACCAGCCCACCCAGTTCATGGAAGGCAATTTTCAGGTCCTTGTTCAGTCGCAGGTATTCGCCCACCAGCTTGAGATTGCCCTGGCCACCAAAGCGGCCGGCATCGTATTTATAAACCGCATCGACACCCCAGGCCTTACCCTTGCCCTCAAGGGCGTGAACAAACGCTGCCGGGTCTTCGTCGGTATGATCGTGAACTTCCTGATGCTGATTTGAGCGTGCCAGCCAGGCGCCAAACTGCAACGCATGGTTATTGCCCAGATCCGGGCCAAATTTCGCGAAGAAGGTGCTCATGCGTGGCCCCGACTTCTGCCCGGACAAGTTACCCGCAGCCGTACCCGCCAAGGCCGCACCATCCGCGCGTTCGCCCGGGGTGTCCTCGCCGCTGGCTGCAAAAGTCTGCTCCTTACCCTGCAGCAATTCGATGCCCAACTGGGTGTACCAACTTCCCGTCTTTGGCAACCATGACAAGCGGACGCCTGTATCCAGCAAGCCGTGCTCACCCAACAACGTCCGATACGGCAGATTCTGATCGACAAAATCCCAGGTGTGCGGGTGCTGAGCATTCAGGTAGCCGATGCCGGAAAGGAATTTACCAGCACGAACCTTGAGTCCATAAGGGAGACTGCGAGTATCAAAATATGCTTCCTCAAGCTCGACGTCGCCATGCTCGCTCACCGTCATCATCGCTGCAGCATCGAAATGCGGGCTGACCGTTGCTGAAAACACCAGCTCGGTCGCGCGCAGATTGAATCCTCGCTCCAAGGCACCATGCGCATGCCCTTCATGATCGTGCGCGTGATTGATCCCATCCAGATGTTCATAGCGCTCGACACTGTCTCCCCTACGATTGTCGCGGAAAAAGACACCATCCAGGATCAAGGAAATCTGGGGATTGAAACTGCTACCGGAGGAAGCATTTCCAGCGCCAACCGACTCAACCACCGGACTGGCAGCTTTTTCCGGTGAGCCATTTTTCTCAGCCAGTTGCAAGCGCGACTCCAGCGCTGCAATACGCTGCTCATAAGCCTGCCTCAACTGAGCAATTTCAGCCCGCAGCGAATTCAAATCATCATCCGCAGCCAAAACGGGTTGCGTCATCAGGACACCGGCTGCTGCAAGCAGCCAAAGCGGGGAATGTTGCATGTCACGCTCCATGATCAATAAAGTCAGACGCTCAAGTAGAGCAATCGTGGAATTGTAACAATATAACATTGCATTGAAAACAGCGTCGCCAGTGCAAACGCAATCCCGTTTATCGGGATCAATCAGAAACGAAAACCAAACCCCTTGAGCAATTCCCCGGTTTCACACAGGGGCAGACCCATGATGCCGGTGTAGCTCCCGGCGATATGAGCCACGAACAAGCCTGCCCGACCCTGAATGCCGTAAGCACCGGCCTTGTCCATTGGCTCACCGGTCAGAACGTAATGGCGGATTTCGTCCATTTCGATAACACGAAATCGTACCTCGCTCACTGACAGGACGAATTTCGTACGTCCGGGCGCGTGGACCGCAACACCGGTGAGCACCCGATGCGTTCGACCGGACAAGCGCTGGAGAATGTGTTCGGCATCGCGAGCATCAATCGGCTTGCCAATGATCTCGCCATCCAGCTCCAGGGTCGTATCCGCCGCCAAAATGGGATGCACCAGGAGATGCCGATCCTTGATGATCTTTTCTCCATACTCGGCTTTGGCCCGCGTCACCCGCTCAACATAAGCCGCCGCCGGCTCGCCGGCCTGCGGCGTTTCATCCACCTCGACCTCGCCGATCAAGGTCTCGAAATCAACACCCATCTGGTGCAACAACTCCCGCCGCCGCGGGCTGCGCGATGCAAGATAGAGACGCATTATCCCTCCCGATGATACGGATGGTTTTTGATGACGCTGACGGCACGATAAAGTTGTTCGCACAAGAGCAGGCGGGCCATGCCGTGCGGCAAGGTGAGGCTGGAGAGGCGGATTTTTTCCGCCGCCCGCTGCTTCAACGCTTCGTCGATGCCGTCGGCACCGC
>JAVEXE010000176.1:0-2538 GCA_034004105.1 Azonexus sp.
GATGCGGGCAAGGCCATGGCGACATTTTTCGTCGATGTCCCCAGACGCTTCCAGGCCCTGCGCACGGCATCCACAACCGCGTCCAGATCGGCAATGTTGCCATCCGAGACGGCATCCTTAGGCAGAACCTCGGTCGTATATCGCTCGACCCGGTAACCGTCCTTACCGTTGGCCACCAGTTCCACCAGCTTGACGGCAGACGAACTGATATCAAGCCCGAGCAAGGGGCGAGCCTTGGGATTCAGCAAAGCGGAGATATCGAAGCCCACTACACCCCCAAAAAGTCCTTAAAGATTACGCGCTTAGGATAAAAAGCAATAATTCGCTTGAGATGCTAGCAACAAGCACTAGCCATGTAAAGCATATTTAGCCGGGCCAGCACGGCCAGCGTATAATCGCGGGCCGCACGCCACATCACCGACACGACCAATGTCAATCGCGCTCCGTCTGATACTTTACCCCCTGATCGCCCTCGTCGGCTTGCTGCTTGCCGGCATTGCGATCGCCGCCATTGTGGTTGCCTTGGCCTACCCCAAGCTGCCATCGCTTGAGGTTCTTACCGACTATCGCCCCAAGGTTCCGCTGCGGGTATACACGTCCGACGAATACCTGATCGGCGAGTTTGGCGAGGAGCGACGAGCAGTCGTTGGTATCGACCAGGTTCCGACCATCATGAAACAGGCGATCCTGGCAGCCGAGGACGACCGGTTTTACGAGCACATGGGCATCGACTACATTGGCATCGCTCGCGCTGCACTGGCGAACTTGAGCAGCGGAGGCAAAAAGCAAGGCGCTTCGACAATTACCCAGCAAGTCGCACGAAACTTTTTTCTCAGTTCTGAAAAAACGTACACGCGAAAACTTTACGAAGCCTTGCTGTCACTCAAAATCGAAAACAATCTGAGCAAGGATCAGATTCTTGAGCTCTACATCAACCAGATTTTTCTTGGGCAACGCGCCTACGGTTTCGGCGCTGCCGCACAAATCTACTTCGGCAAGCCCTTGAGTCAGATTTCCATCGCCGAAGCCGCAATGCTCGCAGGCCTGCCGAAGGCCCCTTCTGCCTACAACCCCATTGCCAACCCTCGACGCGCCAAAATCCGGCAGGAGTACGTGCTGCGCCGCATGCGCGAACTGAATTTCATCACCGAAGAACAACAGTCCCAAGCCCTAAAAGAGCCCCTGATCATCAAGCGTGAGTTGTCCGAATATGCGGTCAACGCTGAGTTTGTCGCAGAAATGGCACGTCAAATTGTCGCGGAACAGTTCCCCGAAGACGTCTATACGCGTGGACTGAAGGTCTACACCACCTTGATCAAGGCCGAGCAAGAGGCTGCCTATCGGGCCTTGCGCAAAGGGGTGCTGGACTATGATCGCCGTAACGGCTATCGCGGCCCCGAGGCCTACGTCGAAACCAAAAACCTCAACGGCGATGATGACGAAGCGATTGATCTGATCTTGCAGGATACCGCCTCAGCCGGGGATTTGCTGCCAGCACTGGTACTGCAAGCCAGTAATAAACGGATCAAAATTTATATTCGCGGCGGAGATATCGTCGAGCTGAGTGGCGATGCGCTGCGTCCGATGATTCGCCTGCTGGATGAGCAAGCACCACCAACACGACGAGTACGCCGGGGTGCGATCATCCGTGTCATCAAGGACGAAAAAGGTCATTGGCAGATTACCCAGCTACCGGAAGTGGAGTCAGCTTTTGTCGCCATCAGCCCCAATGACGGCGCGATCCGAGCCCTGGTTGGCGGCTTTGATTTTCATCGGAACAAATTCAATCACGTCACCCAGGCGTGGCGACAACCGGGCTCAAGCTTCAAACCCTTCATTTACTCGGCTGCGCTGGAAAAAGGCTTCCACCCATCCAGCATGGTTGCTGACGAACCCCTGGTCGTTTCGGCAGAAGAAACGGGCTCTCAGGCCTGGGAGCCCAAGAACTACGATGGCAAATACGAAGGCATGATGAGTATCCGTACTGCCTTGGCCAAGTCAAAAAACATGGTTTCCATTCGACTCCTGCAGTCGATTGGCACGCAGTATGCTCAAGACTACGTGACCCGTTTTGGCTTTGACGCCGACAAGCACCCGCCCTACCTGACCATGGCCCTGGGCGCAGGGGCCGTCACCCCCTGGCAAATGGTCTCAGGTTATGCCATTTTCGCCAATGGCGGCTTCCGGGTTAGTCCTTATGTGGTTCGAGAAATTCGCGATGAAAAAAACCAGGTCCTCGCTGTGGCCGGTGGTCCTCAAGCTGGCAACGAAGAAAATCGCGTCATTGACCCGCGCAATGCTTTCCTGATGGACAGCATGATGCGCGACGTCACCCTCTCCGGCACGGCTGCGCGAGCTGGGAACCAACTGAAACGGCAGGATCTGGCAGGAAAAACGGGCACCACGAATGAATACGTGGATGCCTGGTTCTGCGGCTATCAGGCGAGCGTTGCTGGCTGCGCATGGATGGGGTTCGATCAGCCGAAAAAGCTGGGCAACAAGGAAACTGGCGGCGTTGCGGCTCTGCCAATCTGGATT
>JAVEXE010000176.1:2638-4781 GCA_034004105.1 Azonexus sp.
ACCCAGATTTCTTTCGCCACCCCGTGTTTATTGATGATGATCTTGCTGTCATCCGAAAACTCGATCTCCAGTATCCCACCAGATAAACGCTGAAAATCCAGATCTGCCTCCGAGGCCTCCAGCCCCGCCTCAATCCTTGCCAGCATTTCGTCTGCCAGCATGTTGAATTCGCCGTCTTCCATCGTATGCTACCATCCCGCACTTCGCCGACACGACTCCATCAAGCACCATGTCACTGATGTCCCCGATATCACGTATCGCCACGCTATTGTTGATCCTGAGCCTTGCTGCCTGCGGCTACAAAGGCCCACTTGAGCTTCCCCCCGGCAATACCCAGGGCAATGTCGGCGATGTTAGCACGGCCCCACGCACCCCAACTGCCAAACAACCATGACTGCATTTTCCCGCATCAACGGCACATTGCATGCCGAAAACATTCCTTTGCCACAACTGGCCGAACAGTTCAGCACACCGGCTTACGTTTATTCGCGTGCGGCCCTGACTGCTGCCCTGAGCGAATTTCAAGACGTCCTTGCCGCCCATCCCGCTGGCCAGAATGCCCTGATCTGTTACGCCGTCAAAGCCAATTCCAATCTCGCCATCCTCAATCTGTTCGCCCGACTGGGTGCCGGTTTTGACATCGTTTCCGGTGGCGAGCTGCAGCGCGTGCTGGCCGCCGGGGCTGACCCGAAGAAAGTCGTTTTTTCCGGTGTCGGGAAGACCGCTGCGGAAATGAAACAGGCGCTGGATGCTGGCATTTTCTGCTTCAACATCGAATCGATTCCGGAACTCGAACGCCTGAACGACGTTGCCGGACAATGCGCAAAGAATGCGCCGGTCAGCCTGCGCGTCAATCCCAACGTCGACCCGAAAACCCACCCCTACATTTCGACCGGTCTCAAGGAAGCGAAGTTTGGCGTGGCTTACGACGACGCGCTGGCCCTGTATCGCCGCGCAGCCGCCTTGCCGAACATCCGTGTCGTCGGCATTGATTGCCACATCGGCTCGCAACTGCTTGACCCCGCCCCCTTTGCTGAGGCGCTGGAACGCATTTTGGCCCTCATTGACCAGTTGACCGCAGAAGGCATCACGATTCACCACGTCGATCTGGGCGGCGGCCTGGGAATCAAGTATCGCGATGATCAGGTTCAACCAACCGTCGCCAGTTACCTGAACCCACTGCTCGACAAACTGACCGGACGCGGCCTGCAAGTCGTGCTGGAACCCGGCCGCCGACTGGTCGGCAATGCTGGCCTGCTGCTTACCCGCGTTGAGTTCCTCAAGGAAGGCGAGGCGAAAAACTTCGCCATTATTGACGCAGCCATGAACGACCTGATGCGTCCGGCCCTGTACGAAGCCTGGCACGACATTTTGCCGGTGTGCGAACGCGCCGGTGCAACGCGGGATTACGACGTGGTCGGACCGGTCTGCGAGACCGGCGATTTTCTCGGCCAATCCCGACCGCTGAATGTTGAAGCGGGTGATTTGCTGGCGGTCATGTCAGCGGGTGCCTACGGCATGGCCATGGCCTCGAACTACAACACCCGTCCGCGCGCGGTCGAATTGATGGTCGATGGCGACCAAGTTCACGTCATCCGCCAGCGGGAAACCGTCGAACAACTTTACGCAGGCGAATCCGTCCTGCCGCAGTAACACAGTCCAAGGAAAGGCTGAGAACATCCGTTCTCAGCCAATTTTTGCGGTCGACCGCGAAAAACCCCGAAAAATTAAAGCACCAGCGCGAGTGCCAGCGGCAGGAAAATCAGCGCCGCCAGATTGCCCACCAGCACAATCGATGCCACACGTTGCGGCTCCTGTTTGTAACGCTCGGCAAACAGGAAATTGAGTACCGCTGGCGGCAAGGCCCCGAACACCAGCAGCATCGCCGCATCCTGCCCCTCCAGACCGATCAATTCAATCACCCCCCAGGCAATCAGCATCCCAGCCAAAGGACGCAACAACGCACTGCCAACGGACAGCTTCCACTCACCGAAGGAAACATCGGTCATCCGGACCCCCAGCGAAAACAGCAACAACGGCACCGAGACATCACCCAGCATCTTGATGGCCAGCACCAAGGGCTGCCAGACCGGAATTTTCAGCATTGCTACGGTCAACCCGGCGATGGCGGCAAAAACCACGG
>JAVEXE010000177.1:0-4751 GCA_034004105.1 Azonexus sp.
AACTCCCAGACCAGCATCGCACCATTCGCGTCTGCGACTGTTTCGGTGACAACAAAACGCGGTTCGCCGACTTGCTCGAACATATGGCGAAAAATCCGCTCAATCGCGGGTAGACCGCGCACTTCATTAAAGGGGTCCTTGAACCAGGCGTCCGGCGTGTAGAACTCGCCAAAGCGGGAAACGGTATCCGGGGTCAACTCATGATAAAAACGGATCAGGGGTTCCAGCGACATTTTCAAGCTCCAGTCAAACGACGGACAAGGGGGAAATAGGCCCAATACGGCAGGTGCGAGAGTAATTTCAGGATGCGGGTAAAACGTTTCGGGTAGTGAATTTCGAATTTTCCGCTCGCCAGGGCGTTGACCGTAGCTTTCGCCGCGCTTTCCGGGGTCAACAGCGCCGGCATGGCAAAATCGTTCTGTGCCGTCAGCCGGGTAGCGACAAAGCCGGGATTGACCAGCCAGACGCCGATGCCTCGCGGTGCCAGATCAAGATGCAGACATTCGGCAAAATGAATCAGCGCCGCCTTGCCCGGCCCGTAAGCCAGCGACTTGGGTAGCCCACGATAACCGGCAACACTGGCAACAAAGACAACCCCCCCACCGGGCTGCAGCATCGGCAGAACTTGCGCCGCCGTTTTCATTGCCCCGGTGAAGTTGACCGCAAGCAGCGCCTCCGCCCGCGCCAGATCAAAAGTATCGGCGCGCATCGGGAGATAATCCCCAGCCAGATAAAGCACCAGATCAACGCCACCCCAATCTGACTGCAGCCTTGCCGCAGCAACAGCCAACTGCGCGGCATCGGTCACGTCGGCGGGCAGACATAGGGCATCCGGTATCGCCAGTTGCGCCAGCGCCCCGGCGTTGCGGGCAGTCAGCGCCAGCCGTGCGCCTCGCCCGGCAAGCTCACGTGCTAGCGCAGCGCCAATACCCGCTGAAGCGCCAAGCAACCAGACCCGCTTGCCCTGCCAGTCCGTGATCCGTGGATTCAATGCCATGGCTCACCTCAAGGCTTGGTAAAGCTGAGCGTGACTTCACCAAGGCGAAAACCCCATTTCGACATGAACGAGCGGTTGAGCATCACCTTGTCGTCGATCAGAAACATCCAGTCGTCGAAATCAACGTGGTAAACCTTGCCATCGACTGGCAGCGCCAGCACATAGCGCCAGCGCAAGGCGTTGCCGGAAACTTCGCCAACTGCCTCGCCGATCACATCGTCCGCCGTGCCGCGATAGCTGCCATCCGGCTGCCGAACCAGCGTCCAGATGCGGCGCGAGGTGCTGCCATCGGACCAGCGGAAATGCTCATCCAGTACTCCGGTACCGTTCTCCCAACGCGCATCGATACGAACATGAAAGCGTTTTTGTACCGCCCCATCCCGACCCTGGAACATCCCCCAGGCTTCCAGCGGGCCGGAAAAATAATTCTCCATAACCAGCGCCGGTTGCTCGGCTCGGTAATGTTCGACACCGGGCGTCGCACAGGCCGTCAAACCCAGGGACAGGGCTGCAATCGCGAGCAGTTTCATCATTTCACCTCCAGAAAGTTGCGCCAACGCCATAACAAGACCGCCGCCAGCACCTTGAAGGCCAGCGGCAACACGGCATAAGCGAGCGACAAGGCCGCCAAGCCTTCATGGCTCGCTTCGCCGGGCTGGTAGCCAAAGAGCGCCAGCAGCGGCAAGGCCAGACCGGCGGCCAGCGCCAGATTCAGCTTGGCAAAGAAATTCCACACCCCGAAGCAAGCCCCCGCCTGCCCGCGCCGCTCGCCAAGATCGGCAGCCAAGGCGGCTGGCAAAGTCAGATCCGCCCCCAAGGCCAGCCCGGAAGCCGCACAAATCACGGCAAAGGCAGCGACATCGCCCGGCCCAAGCAAGCCGGCACCGGCAAAGGCCAGCATCGCCAGCACCATCGCCCCCAACCACGCGCCAGTCCGGCCAAAGCGCGCCGCAAGACGCAACCAGAGCGGCAGGGACAAGGCGCCACTGAGAAAATACAGGGCAAGCAAGGGGCCGCTGGCCGCTTCCCGCTGCAAGACATCCGCAACAAAAAACAGGAACAAAGTCGCTGGCAAGGCTGCCGCGATGCCATTGGCGATGAAAACAAGCAGCAAGCGACGAAATGGCGGATCAGCCAAGACTGCACGCAAGGCCGGCAACAGCGGCAGGATGAGGTGGGCAGGAACCACGGAGCGCGCGTTTCCAGGCACGCGAATGAAGACGACAAAGGCAGCCAGCAGGACCAACGGCGGCAGGACCCAGGACAAACGCGCAATGCCTTCGTTGAGCGTGGGTGCCAGCAGGCTTGGCAGCGCAGCCGCAATCAGCACACCGAACAAACCGAAGCCCTCGCGTGCTGCGGTCAGGCGCGTCCGGCCCAAGGCGTCCATCCCCAGTGTTGCCCCCCAGGCCTGATAGGCCACGGTAGCCGCCGAAAATCCGACATAGGTCAGCAGCAACGAAGCCAAGAGCCATGGCGCGGCAAACGCGACCGGGGGATTCAGCAGCGAAACAAAGCCCAGCACGAAGGGCAGCAAGGCCAGCGCCACCATGCGCCGCCGATCCACCCGGTCGGCCAGCCAGCCCAGCCACGGATCAATACCGGCATCGGCCAGACGGGCCAACAAGAGGAGCATGCCCAACCAGGCCAGATCAAGCCCGGCCTGGGTCGCGTAATAACTTGGCACATGAACGTAAAGTGGCAGCGCGGCGAAGGCCAGCGGCAACGCCAGCAGCCCGTAGGCCAACGCCCCCGGCAGCCTTTGCTGGACAGGCGCGGGGGCGTGCAGGCTCGCTGGCATGATTCAGGACTCGCCCAGCAAGGCAGCCCGCAAAGTCGGTGCAGAAGTTCGCGGATCGAGCCAGATGCCAAAAAATGCCCGTGCGAATGCTGGATCACGCACAGCACCAATCAATTGACCTTGCTGGTAGAAGAAAGCCCCGTCTTCGCGCCATTCACCGAGCAGATGATCGCCATCTCGCACATCCGGAAAGATACCGGCCATGGCCTCGCCCCAGGCCGCCAAGGGCGCTCCCGACGCAACCAGCGGTCGCATTTCATCGACGCTGGCTTCAGCAATGGCCCGCCCGCGCAGACTTCTTCGATAATCAAGCCGCAGCGCCAGCGGCGGCTGAACCGCCTCACCCGATGTCCACAAAGTAGCCTCGTAGATCAGCAGACCAAAACGCCGGAACCGCCCTTTGCCACGCAAGCGCAAGCCAGCCATGGGCGAGGGATTCAATCCTGCCCCGAAGTTGGCAGCACCCGGCGCTTGTATCCCCGTACTGGCCCCGGCAATTGCAGGTAGCAGCAAGCCCGCCGCCAGGGCCAGAAGGGTCTTACGCCGCAGCGTGTTCGAGCTTGAACTGGACGACATCGATATTCCCCGCCAGAAAACCCGCCTCGCAATAGGCCAGATACATGCGCCACAGCCGCCGGAAACGCTCGTCAAAACCCAGCGCCTCAATGGCAGGCCAGTTGCTCTCGAAACTGCGCCGCCAGATTGCCAGCGTGCGTGCGTAATCGTGGCCAAAGGCAAATTCTTCCGTAACCCGCAAACCTTGCTTTTCTGCCGCCGCGCGGAAAGCGCTACGCGAGGGCAGCATGCCACCCGGAAAAATGTACTGCTGAATGAAATCAGTGCCCTTGCGATAGCTGGCAAACAGGTCATCACGCAGGGTAATGCTCTGGATCATCGCCTTGCCCCCCGGACGCAAAGCCTTCGCCACGGCACGGAAATAACTGGGCCACCAGCGCTCGCCAACTGCCTCGAACATTTCAATCGACACCACGTGATCGAACTGCTCATTCAGGTCACGGTAATCCTGCAGACGCAAATCTGCGGATGGCGCACGCAGTCTCGCCCAGGCCAGTTGCGCCGGTGACAGAGTCAGCCCCGTCACCTGCAAACCCTGCGAGCCAGCACGTTCGGCAAAACCGCCCCAACCACACCCGATTTCCAGCACACGCTGACCGGGCTGCGCTTCCAGGCCGTCAATCATGCGCTGATACTTGGCCTGCTGCGCCTGCAACAGGGTTTGCTGCGGCCGTTCGGCAAATAAGGCCGCTGAGTAGGTCATCGAAGAATCAAGCCACTGGCGGTAAAAGTCATTGCCGAGATCGTAATGCGCCATGATGTTGCGCTTGCTGCCGCTGCGGCTATTGCGGTTGAAGGCATGACGCAAACGGGCAAGCAATAATTGCCCCCAGGAACCGTAGACCGCACGTTTCAGGCTGGCGTGATTACGCGCCAGCAGCGTCAGCAAGGCCGTCAGATCGGGACTCTCCCACTGACCATCCAGATAGGCCTCGGCCAGACCAATATCGCCACGCGCCAGCACCCGACCGAACATTGCTTCATCACGAACCTGCAAACTGACACCGTGCTCGCCATCGCCGAACAAGGCACGCGCATTATTCGGCAGTGAAATTTCCAGCAAGCCGCCATGCAAGGATTCGAGCAGGCGAAATACCGTTTCCGTATCGCGGGCCAGCGGCTCGCCCCCCTGTAACACCATGGTCGAATTCATTTTGTCACCTCCTGAAATCGAGCATCCGACACACGGGCACCAAAAAACGGTACGCCCTTGAGCCAGAGTCTGAACGCCTGCCAATGGATGCGCACCATCACGCCGAAAGTCAGCACGGGCATGCGCAGAAAAGTTTTTAGAATTTGTCCCGCCGACCAGCCTTGTGGACGACCGCTGATCGAGGTCAGCAGCAAGGGGCCTTGCGCGTCGTCGTAATCAATCCG
>JAVEXE010000010.1:0-10423 GCA_034004105.1 Azonexus sp.
TTCTGGCTTGGACGGTTAGAGGGTTACAGGAAATACCAAAGAAAAAAGCCAATTCAATCGAATTGGCTTTTTTCTTGTTACGTGGTGCCGCTGGACGGAATCGAACTGTCGACCTTCGCATTACGAATGCGCTGCTCTACCAACTGAGCTACAGCGGCCCCGAGGAAAAGCATTATACAGGGCGACTCCAGTCACTGCAAGTGCTTATCTGAAGAGCCTAATTTCTTACAAAAACTCACTCACGAATATGCGCACTCACTGTCCGATGATGCGCCAGTTGAGAACACGTGGATCCCCAATGCCGCCAACCTGGCTCCCGATAAATGCGGGGCCAGACTCTGCTGCACTGAAAGAACCCATCAGCCGGATTGCCGACCCGTAGCGAACCAGCCTGAGCCCCACAAGACCTGAACTGGAAGAAATAAACTCAATGGGCACACGCGCATTACCTTCAGTTTTTGCAAAGGCCGACTTGGCCGTCCCATATTTCACGGCGTAAGTTGAGCTCTCACCGGCAGGGTTGCACTTGTCCTGATTCATCAGCGTTCCCACCCATGAAACAAGACCTTCATTAGCTTGCGGATTGATGATGACCTGCTCTGCTGCGGTCCCACTTCGCCCCGTCAGATCGTAATACCATCCCATCGGCTTGTCTCCCGCCAGCGTGACACCTTCGATGAGGCTGGTAACCTGAACCATCTTCTCCCGCTTTACCGGAAAATCAACGCCGGTAGGCAGTTGGTTCGCTTTCCCCTCCTCCGTCGTATAAGGGTTGGTAACCGTACCGTCACGCAAGGCGTAGAAGGTCTGGGTCTGCGTATTGTTCCTGTCGTCATTGTGTAAAAGGCGCCCCGTCCCTACAAACACATAACGAGTCAAGTCAGAGGCAATCTCAACCAGAGGCTCCGTAGTCACAGGCTGCGCGGTACCTGTTGCCGTTTCCAACTTTGCGATCGGCGTGCTCAGATCTGGAACAGTCGCCGTCGCGCTAGTGAAATCAAAGCGCCAAAGGTTACCGAGCAAATCACCGGCATAAAGCTGATCCATTTTCATGTCAGAGTAGTCAGGCACATAGCCCGATATATGCGCCAAGCCGGCCGGTGTGGCCGCCGTGCCCTGGGCAGTCTTTACCTTCTGGAGGAGAGTGCCGTCCTTCGGATTCAGAACAAATATCACGCCCTTACCCGGAGAACTACCGGTCGAAGTGCCCAAGGTATTGTTATAGCCGGCGGCAATCACAACAACCCACCCCCATTTGGGTGTTTTTACGATGAAGGGGCGACCATAGCTAAAGCCCATATCCTCATGGGTAAACTCCCAGAGAACCTTTCCGGCTACATTGGTTTCCGATGTAAAGCTGGATGGGTCCGTCACATCGACGGCAACGTAACTACGCCCCCCTTTCCCCAGGCCCACAACGAGCAAGCTCCGCCAATCAGAATCGGCTGGCGTCGCCGAGGTACCCGCACGATTGAAATCCACATCGCGCACGAAGGGAGTCCCATTGACATAATAACGATGCAGATAACCGTTATCCGTGAGCGCCTTCAACCCACTTATGCTGGGCTGATTGTCGGGCCCGTTGAAAACCGCATTGGGTACAAGCGCAAAAAGCTCCTTGCCCCCATCCGTGGAGTCCACTCGCGCATCGAAAGCATGGAGCATTCCGTCATTGGCGCCGACATAAACAACGGGTTTGCGTGTAGCCTTTGCCGCCTTGAAAGTGGAATATCCCGGATTGAACGCATCCGCATACACTTCGCTGGGTGGTCCAACATAAGTTGCTGCCGAATCGACGATATCGCCCAAAACAGAAGCCCGATAACGGAATGTCTTGCGAACAGACAAGGTCGACTCCTTGCTTGTATCGCCTCTCAGGTAATTCAAGACGTTACCCTGTTCGGTCTCCGTAGAACCCAAAGCCGTCTTCTGGGCTGCGGAAAGACTAGCCAGACGGAAGGGAGCACCAATCAAGGTGCCTGAATCATTGGGCTTGAGGGTAACGACATTGCGCGCGGTATCCCACCCTGCACCTGCAACCAACGTATCCAGCTTGGCTGCCGCACTCCACTTCATCGTCGTACTGATGACTCCGGTCGCAATGTTGATGGAATCAATTTTCATCCCGCGAAGATCACCTGACCAGTATTGCGAGTCATAGCGAGTCTGATAGGTAGCGTCCGCAGTCAGGGTTTCGGAGATGGATGACGAGGTCAAGCCAGCCCCTGCTCCTGCAGCAATCAGTGAATTGATCTGACTAAACGCCGACGAAAGACCGGACAGCAGGCGATCTGGATCGGATGCGGGGAAATAGGCATCAGGAATTGCGACGCCCTTGTACTTCTCCCCAAGGGCATTCCACTCGCCGTCATCCGGCACACCATTGCCGTTCGTGTCGTTGAAGGCGCCATACTTGGCAGCTTTTTCGTACTGGTTATTTGCCGCCTTGACTGAATACTCCAGGGCATCAACCCAGAAAGTCTTGATGCGCATCTTCGGAAAATCGGAGCGCAAGGGCTTGGTATTGGCGGCATAAGCCAGACCAGCGATATAGTCGGAATTCTCGTTGTAAGAGGGGAGTTTCTTGACCCAGGCTCCAGCAGTCTCCCCGGCAAACCTTTCACCGCTTACCGCTGCGTTGATCGGTGGATACCCCCCGGACAAGTTTGAATCACAACAGTTGTTGGTATCACCAATACCGATGATGAATTGCTTCTGGCACAGGCCACCATTGAGCGCCGAGAACATGGGGTCATCCCAGTCGGTGATGACCGGAAAATTATCCTTGATGTTGGCTATCTGCGTCGCAGTCACACCTGTAGGCATGTTCGAAAACGCGGCCACGTTACCAATCCCGGAAGGGCCGAGAAGATAACGCAAACCCACTGCATACATTTCACTCACGTTATCGTAGCGTTTAAAACTACGCGCCTTGTAGCCAAAAAGGTTCAGGTAGTTAATTGCGCCAGTCAATTCAACGGAGGTGTCTCCCCCCTTGTCGGCAGGAAACGGGTTGCTGGGAAAGGCACCTGTTTCATAAATTTCCTGCTTCGTGTCGCGAATCTGCGCCTTGATCACCCCGCCGTCCCACGCCTGCAACTTCATGTCATCGCCGTAAGTTGAATTATTCAGATTCAAGTAACTGACGGCACCGAAGCGCATCTTGTTGATATTTTTTTGCATCAGGCCAACAGGCTTGTAAACAATTTTATCCTTGTCAGCGTTCTGATATCTCTGACAATAAAAATTGTCCTGATACTCATGCTTGCTCGTGTCGGTCCCATCACAAACAAGGACGCGAACAGGCAATTTTTTTACGACTGTCGAGCCTGGTGAATTATCGGAGCTGTAGCTGAACTCAACATCAATACCCTTGTGGAGGACGACCGCGACGAGATTTTTGGTATCACTCCTATCCAGTGCGGTGTACTTGGGAATGAGCGAGTACGAAATAACCTTGTTCGGAAAGTTTTTATCCTGCCCTTGATCATTCGACCATCCTTTTACCAGGACAGTCTTTCCGACGGGAGAGGCTGCACTGAAATCCAGGGGTTCATCTATATCCCGTGCCCCCCCGGTCATGGCCCAGCGAAAAAGATCCGAAACTTGCATGGTTGCCCAGTTCAGATAGTTACCGGACCATTGCTTGGGGCAGGAAAAGTCGACTTCGTTGGACTTGCCTGCGTACTTAAAATACTTGCCAGCTTCGTCAAACGTGTAACAGAAATTTGACTCAAAATACCCGAGATACTTTCGCGTCGTTTCAAAATAGGGATCAGCAGTCGAATCGGCAGGAAGTGCGGCCACCCCCGCCGTCCCACCCTGACTGAAATTGGCGTGACTCAGCGCGGTCGGAAACTCAACCGACAAGGCCAGCATCACATTTGCCGGAACCGCCTCCTGGCTTGCAGAAATAGGCAGATCGGCAAGCGCGGTGTCCGCAGCGCGAGCGGCTGGAACAATGGCCGTCCACACCGCAGCGGCAAGCATCAGCCTCGATGCGGACCCCCTGAAGAAACAAGCAGGAGCTTGGGTGAAGCTTTCGGAATTTTGCATAATTATCGATCTCCGGACCAGCAACTGGCTCATTCTTCCGTAAAGGCCACAATCCATTGGGAATACGTCAGGCTGTTTCGAACCCCATCGGTACGAACGGTAATCCGGTAAAGGGGCGACGCTGTGGATCCGGGTTTTCCGGCCCAGCCGGTTCCCCCACGCGGGGAATAACCCGAAAGCATGCAATTGGCCAGAGTGGACGGCCCATAAGAATTGCACATACGTTCAATCAGGAAGCGCGTCTCGTCTGTACCCTGAGTTTTAAGGGTTCCAGCCGTGAAGGTACTGTCGAACTTTGCCTTGTCTTTGAGAATGACAGGGACTCCGTTCTCGTCGGATTCAAGCAGGCGTGGATAAAAATTAAGCGAAGCCCAAATCGACGCCTTGCTGCAGGCAGTACCGGTGCCCACAGGAGGCGGGCACCCGGCAATGGAATCCTGATTGGCGCGAAAGTCACTTAATTTCATCTTGGCAAACGCCTGGTTCAGGCCCCGCCCCGTAGCGTTGAGAGCCTGACGCTTGAAACCGATGTTGCCCGACAGAAGAGCCGACGTATCCACCGAACTCAACAAGGAAACGCCACCCAGCATCATCACGACCAGCACGACAAGAACAACAGCCAGAACAGCACCGCCTTGCCCCGTGGTGGAGCGAACCCGTCGAACCGGCATTGACGGCAAGCCCTGATCTTCGATAGCGTGATTAGACATTGGGAGGCGTCTTCATGTTTCGGAGAGGAATTACCCACTCATAGACCTGATACTGATAGCGTTGCTCATCAGTGGTCAAATCACGGGAAAACTTTCTTGACTCCGGTAGATCCTGAAAAAGCAGCAGCTTGCTCATCGGGGCATCGGACGCCACCGGCTGGGATGAGCGGATGACCATTGCGATGCGAATAGCCTTGATATATCCGATTTTCTGCTGTGTTGCCAGGGTTCCATTCATCAACTCAGCCATCGTCCATCCCGCTTCGGACGGTGAAACCCATTCATCCACGGCATTGTCGTTATCGACACCACCCACGCCGTTGTCCAGGCCATAGCGCGCCTTGATCAGGAAAATGTTTTCACTGAAAACCTGGGGATTCACACGACTGAGTACGTCATACTGAACAAGTTCGCCATTGCTATTGACGCCGAGCAGAGCGAACGTCGGCAAATTGCGCAGCCCCAAATGAAACGCTGCGGGTGCCTTTGTATAAATCGACGCATCGACTTTTCCGTAGGTCGCCTCATTAAGTGGAATTTCCGCACTGGAAATCGTTGCCACCTTGATCCCCAGAGAGGCATCGGTCGCGACGGTCACAGGAGCAAACGTGCTCTTGGCCTGAACCACACGGCAATCCCCCGGATCATTGGGAATATCCTGCGGAACCGCCAAGAACAGATCGTACAAGGAAGCGTCCGTCGACGTCTTGATTCCCATCCCGATAGCGGGAGTGGGAGAAACAATCAGAGATCCTCCCGAGGCGGAGGAGAAGGAAAGCGGCCGATTTCCGGCGGCCGAGTCGCCAGCCATCACCAGAATGACATCGGAAGCGCTGGTGCCGCCATTAAGGATCGCAACCGGCATGGCTCGCAAGGTCTGCGTAACGCTGGCAAAGGGGCTTGGAAAAGCCGAAGCGCGTGGCAGGACTGCAGTCCCTGCGACATTAACCAGAAGTTTGCACCCCCAGACTTTCGAGCCGCGCGCGAGCCCCCCACCCGCCTCCTGGATGACCAGATCAAGCCGCTGGGCAGCGATCGCCGCAGATTGCAGGGCGTCGCCCACACCGGAAAGATTTCGACGATATATTTCGCTCGACGAATAGCTCTGCATGATGACCAGGCTGGCAATAAGGCCAATCAACATGCCCACCATCATCTCGATGAGACTCAGGCCCGCCTGCGTACGGCGCGCCCTCGTCAGGGCACATTTGTGCGAGGGCCGGTTCTCAGAACAACAGCGCTTGCGTCTCATAATTGCCATGCTCCATTGCTTTTTGCTTCACAGCCTTGTCACTGGTGCCAGAAGAAGGCAAATCCCACTGGATCCGTACCGTTACCGTGAAGGTGTCGACAGAAGCTCCGCTCGCGACATCCACCTTGACCTTGGGATTAGGCAATTTACTTGCCTCGATTACCCGCGTCTCGAACCAGGTGCGGGTAGACGCGCCACCGCCGCCGCCTTCAGAGTCATAAGCGTAGTTGGCGATCACGACACTCCGCTTGTCCACCGACATTTTGGCGATCAGTTCATCAGCAAGAATCGCTGCTTCAGTACGAAATCGGCTATCGGTAACAATCCGTGTGGAGGCTGCCTGAAAGCCAATCATCCCGAGAAGGCCAAGGGAAAATATCAATAGCGCGACAAGCGCCTCAAGCAGGACATATCCACGGACATCACGGCGTTTCATCGCCCCTCCTGCATTCAAGGACATTCGGCGGCCGTCAGAATGGGCTGACATGCCCTGGGGTTTCCACTGGGAAATGCCGGATTGCACATTTTCACCGCACCGCCCGGCGTGACGAATACACAGTAGGCCAGATCCGTACCGGTTCGCGACACCCGATAAACCTGCTTCGCCCCCACCGCCGCTCCTGTTGAGTCGAGGACACGGCCGGCACCGCTGAAGCGAATGCTGGCCGGCCCCGCGTAACTCAAGCCCTCCGACACTTGCTTGGTCACGCTGCCATTCACGTATCGATTGCTCGCCGTGGCATCGACCACCCTGATGATCCAGTTCTTTCCATTGTCAGCGGATACCACCGTACTCACGGCGCTCACGCTTGGCGTATCGTTGGTCAAGGCAAACTCCACGTCGGCGTTACGCCGAATCGCTTCCGTTTCGGCCTGACGCAAGGCATTCTGAATAAGCTCCGAAGCCGTACCAACCGAACTGCGCCTGATCCAGTCACTCATCGCCGGAAGGCCGACCGCCATCAGGATCGCGGCGATGGATACCGTGACCATCAGTTCCAGGAGGGTCGCACCTTGCTCGGTGCGGGTCCTTAGCTTGGACACGACGTCCCCTTGCTGATCAGCCAGCAATTACCGCTACCGGTCGGTGTGGCCGACTTCTTTTCGCCACTTTCGTTGATCGAATACCAGTAACCACTCATGCCATTGGCCGACTTCCCCGTCACCTTGAGGGTGAAAGTGTCTTTCGTACAGGTCGGGCTGTGGGTAATCGTAAAAGGAATATCGGAAAACGAAGCGCTGAAATCGGGGCAGGTATTATCCGACAGCAAATAAGACCGGTTGGAGTTATAGACCTGCTCCATGCGAACCTTTGCTTCCGACAAGGCTTCGGTGCCTTGCGCGATTTTTCCGCGCGCAATGAAGTCCGTATAGGCCGGCATGGCTACTGCAGCAAGAATGCCGACGATCACGACGACGATCATCAACTCGATCAGGGTGAAACCACGCATCTTTTTCATTAACCTCTCCTCAGGCATACATAATCCCGCCAGCGCGGGTCCAGCGCGAGCAGAGAACGACGGGCGGAGACTTCGCACAGATGAGCGGCATGGGGTGCGCGGCCATCAACGCCCTATCCTTCCTGTAGCCACCACCGCCCCCCGTCGCTGTTTTCGATGACGCTTCAGACAGCACCGCCTCTTGCCATCGCCACCGCCCTGTCCGTCGCCCTGCACCTTGCAGCACTGGTGACATATGGTCCATTGCCAGGCACCGCCACGGAAGCGCCATCGACCGTAAAACCCCTGCAGGTGCGGATGAACACACCCCGCCCTTCCGCCACTCGGTCAACACCGCCGCCCCGCGCAAGCCACACTTCGCCACCAGAACTCAAAACACCGATACCTGAGGTGACGACGCCCGCCCCACCGCCCGCCCCCCAGCCCGCCGTCACACCGCCCGCCCCGGCAGCCACCAGTGTCCCGTACTTCCCGACCTTCGCTCTGACGCGCATCCCGGCCCCATTGACCACGGTTTCACCGGAAGACTGGCCGTCCGCCCCCGGCGCGCCCTCCGGCAGCTTTCAGATCGAGCTGGATATCGACGCGCAGGGTCGCGTCACGGCACAGCGGCCCATCTGCGAGCCGCACATGTGTGGCGCCGCCGCCATTTACGCCGAGACGCTCGCGAGCTGGCGCTTTGTGCCGGGCGAAATTCTCGGTCATACGGTACCCAGCCGCATCCAGATCCAGTTCGAGATCGGCACCCCCTTCGACGAAGGCCTCGACAGCGCGCCCATACCGCCACCTCAATCCCCAACCCGCCAGTAATCCGGCCGTCCATAGGACGCACGCAGATAGTCGATCAGCAAACGCACCCGCAGCGGCAGGCGCCGGTTCTGCGGAAACACCGCGTAAATGCCCGTAGTCGGCGCGGCAAAGGCATCGAGCACCGACACCAGCGCACCGCTTGCCAGATCGGCCTCCACCTCCCACATCGAGCGCCAGGCCAGCCCCAGCCCGCCCAGTGCCCATTCGCGCAACACCGTGCCGTCGTTGCATTCGAAGCGCCCCGACACCTTCTGCACCTGCGTATGCCCGGGGTCCTCCGGACTGCTGAACACCCACCCGCGCTGGGGATTCAGCGCCAGACAATTGTGGGCCGCCAGCGCCTCGGGCGTGGCCGGAATGCCATGCCGAGCCAGGTAAGCCGGGCTCGCCACCACCACCCGCCGGTTATCCGCCAGACGCACCGACACCAGGCTTGAATCGGCAAGCTCACCGATCCGGATCGCACAATCGACCCCCTCGTTAACCAGATCCACGACCCGGTCGGAAAGATCGAGCGAACAGCTGACATCCGGATGCGTGATCAGGAAATCCCGCACCAGCGGCGCCACATGACGCCGCCCGAAGCCGGCCGGCGCCGACACCTTGATATGCCCGCTGGCCTTCACCCCGCCCAGGCTCACCGACGCCTCGGCATTGGCCAGATCGTTGAGGATGCGCTGGCAGTCCTCCAGAAACGCACTGCCCTCGAAGGTCAGGCTCAGCTTGCGCGTCGTGCGCACCAGCAACTTCACGCCAAGCCGCTCCTCCAGCGTGTCGATGCGCCGCCCCATCATTGCCGGCGTAACGCCATCGGCCCGCGCCGCCGCCGAAAGACTGCCCCGGGTGGCCACGCTGACAAAGGCCTCGATTTCCTTGAAGCTGTTCATTGCATACTAAAAGTAAAAAATCATTTGATTTTATTATGGCTTCTTTTTTCTTTATGCATTGAATAAACTTCGCCCCATTCCACACCAACCCACACAGGTCACCCAGAGCATGGCGCATCCCCCCCGAATCCAGGCTGTCGCGTTCGATGCCTTCGGCACGCTCTTCGACGTCTACTCGGTGGGCCTGCTGGCCGAGCAGCTCTACCCCGGCAAGGGTGCCGCCCTCGCCGACCTGTGGCGCAGCAAGCAGATTGAATACAGCTTCATCCGCACGCTCTCCGGCCGCTACAAGCCCTTCCTCGAAGTCACCCAGGACGGCCTCGTCTTTGCTGCCGCCAGGCTCGGCCTCGCCCTCGACGCCCAGCGCCGCACGCAGCTGATGAATCAATACGCCTGCCTGTCGCCCTTCCCCGAAAACCTCGGTGCCCTCAAGGCCCTGAAGGCGGCCGGCGTGCCCACCGCCATCCTGTCCAACGGCACCCCCGGCATGCTCGACGTGGCCATCAAGAGCGCCGGCATGAATGGTCTCTTCGACCACGTGCTGTCGGTCGACGCGGTGCACCAGTACAAGACCAGCGCCGACGCCTACGCCCTCGGCCCGCAAGCCTTCGGCTGCCCGGCCGAGCGCATCCTCTTCGTCTCATCGAACGGCTGGGACGCCGCCGGAGCCAGCTGGTATGGCTACACCACCTTCTGGATCAACCGCAGCGGCCAGCCGCTCGAACAACTGGACGTGACGCCCACCGTCCAGGGCCGCCAGCTCACCGATGTCGTCGATTTCGTGGCGCGCCACCGCGCCTGAGTTTCCGCTATAACTTCAACTCAACCTTCCCAACCAGGAGTCATCATGAGCCTCACCCTCCCCGCCGGCCTGCAGATCAACGCCCCGCTCCAACCGGGCTACGAAACCATCCTCACCCCGGAAGCCCTCGAACTGGTCGCCAAGCTGCACCGCGCCTTCGAGCCCCGTCGCCAGGAACTGCTGAAGGCCCGCGTCGAGCGCCAGGCCCGCATCGATGCCGGCGAAATGCCCGACTTTCTGCCGGAAACCAAGCACATCCGCGAAGGCGACTGGAAGGTTGCCCCGCTGCCCAAGGCCCTCGAAAACCGCCGCGTCGAAATCACCGGCCCGGTTGAAGCCAAGATGATCATCAACGGCTTCAACTCCGGCGCTGATTCCTACATGACCGACTTCGAGGACTCCAACAGCCCGAAGTGGGACAACCAGATCCAGGGCCAGATCAACCT
>JAVEXE010000010.1:10523-22922 GCA_034004105.1 Azonexus sp.
TCACCGGCCCGGTTGAAGCCAAGATGATCATCAACGGCTTCAACTCCGGCGCTGATTCCTACATGACCGACTTCGAGGACTCCAACAGCCCGAAGTGGGACAACCAGATCCAGGGCCAGATCAACCTGTACCAGGCCATCCGCCGCGAACTCTCGTTCAAGAACGAAGCCGGCAAGGAATACCGCCTCAACGACAAGATCGCCACCCTGCAGATCCGCCCGCGCGGCTGGCACCTGGACGAAAAGCACGTCACCGTTGATGGCCAGCGCGTCGGCGGCGGCATCTTCGACTTCGCCGTGGTCTTCTTCCACAACGCCAAGGAACAGATCGCCCGCGGCGCCGGCCCCTTCTACTACCTGCCCAAGATGGAAAGCCACCTTGAGGCTCGCCTGTGGAACGACATCTTCGTGATGGCGCAGGACCACATCGGCATCCCCCAAGGCACCATCAAGGCCACTGTGCTGGTTGAAACCATCCTCGCCACCTTCGAGATGGAAGAAATTCTGTACGAGCTGCGCAACCACTCTGCCGGCCTCAACGCCGGGCGCTGGGACTACATCTTCAGCTGCATCAAGAAGTTCAAGAAGAACAAGGATTTCTGCCTCGCCCAGCGCAGCGCCATCACCATGGAAGTGCCCTTCATGCGCTCCTATGCGCTGGCCCTCGTGCAGGCCTGCCACAAGCGTGGCGCCCCGGCCATGGGCGGCATGTCCGCGCTGATCCCCATCAAGGGCGACCCGGTTGCCAACGACAAGGCCCTCGCCGGCATCCGTCACGACAAGACCCGTGACGCCAACGACGGTTTCGACGGCGGCTGGGTGGCTCACCCGGGCCTCGTCTCCATCGCCGCCGAAGAGTTCCAGAAAGTCCTCGGCGACCGTCCAAACCAGTGGGAAAAGCAGGTGACCGGCAGCTTCGGCCCCAAGGACTGGCTCAACTTCCAGCCCGAGCAGCCCATCACCGAAGCCGGCCTGCGCAACAACATCAACGTCGGCATCCACTACCTCGGCTCCTGGCTGGCCGGCAACGGCTGCGTGCCCATCCACAACCTGATGGAAGATGCGGCCACCGCCGAAATCTCCCGCTCGCAAGTGTGGCAGTGGGTGGTTTCGCCCAAGGGCATCCTCGACGACGGCCGCAAGGTCACCGTTGAAATGGTCCGCCCGATGATTGCCGAAGAACTCACCAAGGTGAAGGCCTTCGTCAGCGCCCAGGGCGAAGACACGGCCAGTTACGAGCAGGCCGCCGTGATCTTCGACCAGATGTCGCTGACCCCGGAATACCCGGAATTCCTGACCCTGCCGCTGTACGAAGCGATGGACTAAGCTTTTCAAGACTGCACGCTGACAACGGCGCCCCGGATTTCCGGGGCGCCGTTTTTTATGCAGGCACAGACACACCAGCCTCCCCAGGCACCTGTAGGGGCGACTTCAGTCGCCCTCGGACCTTGATCAACGGAGACGCGGGCGACTCAAGTCGCCCCCACAGCAAGACTTGTTGAGCTTCGTCTCATTGCCCCGATTCGCGGCTCGTCTGGCCGGCCTTGGCTCTATCAAGAAGAGCGAGGAAGTGGCTCAGTTTGGCCCACGTTTGCTCACCCAGCTTCACGCCCGTCTTTTCCTGCGCCAATGTGCAAATACTCGAGCACATCCTCGTCATGCAGCGCGAACAAGGGTGTCGAGCAGGCCTTGCCGAGCATATGCAGCACCTGGACCTCGCCGAGCCGCGAGCGCCAATCGTCGAGATTGCGGAACTCGCTGCGCACCAGCACCGAACTTCAGCTTCAGCAACCGAACCTCTCCGCTAACCCTTCAATAGTCATGTTCTCCGCAATCTCATCGTGCGGAATGAGCACGTAACGCCACGGCTTGCCACCATAACTTGCCGCATGATCCGAGGCATTCGCACACCATTTGACGGCGGCTTCTTTTTTGGCAACGACAATCGGATCTTCAAGCTCCGTGCGTTTCTTGGGCTCCAGCATGAAGATCGTATCGCTGGTTTCGCCAACGAAGTCGGGTTGGTATTCCAGATGATCGGCGCCATTCTGGTAGTAAATCTGAAACTGCCCCTTGGCCGGCTTGAACCACTTGCTGGTCTCGCGCTCCAGAATCACCGCCAGCTTGCGTTCCGAATCCGAATCGAACTTCTGCACCGGATACAGACATTTCTGGAAGCCGCCGAACAGGTATTTCGCCATGTTGCTCTTGTCGGCCGGCTCCACCCGGTAGTTGGCGGGCGGCTCCTGCACTGAATACGTGTAGGCGCTCTGCTTCAACTCGGTAAAGCCTTTGCTGACCTTCACTTCGTAGCCGGCAACATCCACCCAGTAATGGGCTTGCATCTGGGCATGGATGAATCGCGCGATGTCCCTTTGGTAGCACCGGAGCACCTTGCGGGTGTCGTCCTCGGTCAGGTAGCCCTTGAAATGATCAACGGTCTGCGTGGCCAGGTCATAAAGCAAGTCGGCGTGTTCGTCGTAGGAAACATCGTCGAAATCCACCAGGCCGCTGACCACATAGTTCTCCAGCCGGGCTTCTTCGAAACCACCGCGACCGAGCGACACCACTTCGAGGTGATTGGTGCGCAGGTGCTGAATCCACAGCTCGTCGGAGACTGCCGGATACTTCAACGCGGACAGGTCGAGCGAGAAAGGCTTGAAGCCGGATTTCACCTCGCCCTTGGGCACCACCAGAATGCGCGGAATGTCGATGGTTTGCTGCGTGACCAGCTCGACAGTTTTCGCCACCACGGCGGCAATGTCCGGCTGTTCGCCGACGCCTTCCAGTTCCAACTGCGCCGGCTGATGCTGCTCTTCCACCGCCTTGACGATGGCCGCCTGGATTTCCGGTTTTTTCAGGTACTCGACGGTCGGCAAGGTCTGCGGCTGGTTTTCCAGCTTGCGGATCACCTCGTAGGTAATTTGTGCCAGCTTCTGCTCTTCCGGCTTGGTGAAGACAGGCGTCTGGTCCTGCCCGGCCACCGTCGTGCTGCTCGTTGCATGGGCAGGCGTCAAACCCAGCCTGGTCGCCAGTTGCGACTGCGACACCACGGTAGTTGTTTTCTGCGCCAGCGCATCCACATCCAGCACGACGGTCTGCAAATGGATCGCCGAATCGGGTTTGTTGGCCTCGGCAATGATCTCCTGGAACTTGTCGTGGGCAACGATGTTCAGTCGATCCACGGCCGTCACGCCGGTACGCTTGCCATAGGGCAAGCGCAGGCCCCGGCCGATGGACTGCTCGATGAGGATGCGGGCATTGGCGGCCCGTAGCGGCACAATGGTGTAGAGGTTGGTAACGTCCCAGCCTTCCTTGAGCATGTTGACGTGAATCACGATCTCCGTCGGCTCATCGGCGTGCTCCACCTTGAGCAGCTTGGCGATCATTTCCTCTTCTTCCGCGCCGCTCTTGCTCGAATCGACCTGGATGACCTTGTCGCGGTAGCGCCCCTCAAAAAACTTGTCCGACCTGATCAGCTCGGACAGTTGCCCGGCATGGGTCGTGTCGCGGGCGATCACCAGCAGGAAGGGTTTGACGATAGAGTTGTCGCTCTCGCGAGCGTAGGTCTCCAGCTCGACCTTCACGCTTTCATGCAGGCGCACGCCGTCTTCCAGCTTCAGGCGTTCGATTTCCTCCGCCGACATGCCCGCCGGGTTGAAGTTCTTGCGCGTCACGACGGCCGGCTCTTTGACGAAACCGTCCTTCATCGCCTGCCCGAGCGGATAGTCGACAATCACGTTCTTGAACGGCAGCGCGCCGCGCGCGGTTTCGACAAACGGCGTAGCCGTCAGCTCCAGACCGAGGATAGGCTTCAGCTCGTTGATGGCGCGAATGCCGGCGCTGGCGCGGTAGCGATGCGATTCATCCATCAGCATCACTAGGTCCGGCAGGCCGGCCAGATAGTCGAAATAGCTCTCGCCGATGTATTCCGAAAGCCGCTTGATGCGAGGCGATTTTCCGCCGCGCACCTCCGAATTGATCTTGGAAATGTTGAAAATATTGATCCGCACCCCGCCGAAAAGCGTGCCGCTGCGCGGGTCGTGCTGGTCGTAGTTGTCGCCGGTAATGATCACCGGCGCATCGATAGCGAATTCGGCAATACCCCGGAATACGTACTTGGGATGATTGCGGTCGCTGAAATCAGCTTTCAGCTTGTTGTAGATGGTCAGGTTCGGCGCCAGCACGAAAAAGTTGTTGATGCCGTGCGCCAGATGCAGATAGCTGATGAAGGCCCCCATCAGCCGCGTCTTGCCGACGCCGGTGGCGAGCGCGAAGCACAGCGAGGGAAACTCGCGCTCGAAGTCCGTCACCGACGGAAACTCGCTGCGGATGGCCTCCAGCATGGCCGAAACATCGCCCCCCTTGCCGGGTGGCGCAATCTCCGTGATCCGGTCGAGAATTTCCAGCGAGCGGCGTTGCGGGTGGCGCAGGCTGAGGCGGCCGGCGATGGCATTGACGTGGCGGTTCATTCCCCTGTGCTCCCTGTTGATTTTGCTTTTCTTGCCCTGGGCGCGGCTTTCGCGACGTCTTTTCCCGGCGCCAGGAAGCGAAGCTCGCGGCGAAGCTCGTCTTCGAGTTCCTCGACGGTCGGCAGATAAAGCTGGTAACGGCTGGTGAAGATGTTGCGCTCCTGCTGCTCGCCCAGCGTGTACTTCACCACCGCGTCGTTCTTGTCCGGGCAGAGAATCAGGCCAATCGTCGGGTTGTCGCCTTCGGTGCGCCGTTCGCGGTCGTAGTAATTCACATAGAACTGAATCTGCCCAAGGTCGCCATGGGTCAGTTTGCCGACCTTCAGATCGATCAGCACGAAGCACTTCAATACGGTGTGATAGAAAACCAGATCGATATAGAAATGGTCGCCATCCAGCGTGATGCGCTCCTGCCGGGAAACGAAGGCAAAGCCCTTGCCCAGTTCCAGCAGAAAGTTCTGCAGATTGCCGATCAGTGCCTGCTCCAGCTTCGACTCGACCAGCCGGGGTGATTCCGGAAGGTCGAGAAACTCCAGCACCAGCGGGTCTTTGAGCATATCGATGGGCCGTGCAAACTCCTGCCCGCGCGTAGCCAGCCGCATCAGGCCAGCCTGGTCACGACTCTTCGCCAGACGGTCGAACAGCAGGCTATTGATTTGCCGTTCCAGCTCCCGTGCCGACCAGGCGTGGCGAATCGACTCGATCTCATAAAAGTCACGCGCCTCACATCGGGTGACGCGCAACAGTCGACGGTAATGCGTCCACGACAGGCACGGGCTGAGCTGGCCAGGTGTCATGGGGGCATCCGGGTCCGGCAGTTGGATTTGAAAGGCGATCGGGAGGGCATCGAAATTCCGACGCGCTGCATCGGAATTCGCTGCGTCGGCGGAAGCACGAAGGGATTTCCGACGCACTGCGTCGGAAATTTGCTCCGGGAGCAGGCGCGGATACTCCAGATAAAACCGCCGGAACAATTCCAGATTGTCCACGCCGTACCCCGAGCCAAAGTCTGCTTTGAGACGCGCCGCCAGATCGACAAGTAATTCGGTGCCATAACCGGCCCGCTTCTTTCCTTGCTGTTCTTCCTCGACGATCTCGCGCCCGATCAACCAGTTGGCAATCACCTGTGTCGTATTGACCGTCCGCGCGATGTTGCTGCGGGCGGACTCCAGAATTTCGCGCACCCGGCCATAGAGCGGTGGCGTGATCGTTGCGGGAGTCGCAGCTTTTTTGGCCATGCTCAGGCCTCCCCGTCGAACAGCGATTGCTGGCCGGGCTTGGCAGGCTCCTTGGGCAGATTTTCCACTTGCAGGGAATAATCGTCATGCCCCCACTCGCAGCGCGACAGCACCTGCCGGGGAATCTTCTTCACCGTCAGATTGGGGTAGGCATCCACCTTGGCGCGGAAGGCCGTGCACAGCACCAGCAAGCTCCGCTCCGGCCCGACCTCGTGGGCGAGCTGCTGCAATTGCTCATGCGTCAGGCTGGCCGTGGTCACATAGATGAAATCCCGCTCGGTGGAATGGCCGTGCTGCCAATAGACGGCATCCGAAGGCGCATAGGTGAAGCCTTCCAGCTTGCATAGCGCCTCGGCCAGCATGGCGGCGTTGTAGTCGTGATTGATGACCCAGTTGCCCCACTTGTCCTTTTCCAGCAGCGAGGGGGCGAGTCGGTAATAGCGGAAACCGCCGCCACCCTGCCAGTTCACCGCCTTGCTGATGCCGCCTTGATCTTCGCCGTCGATAACCTTCTTCAGGCGCGGAATGATGTGGGTGTGGCAGGTCTCTTCAAGCTCGACGATGATCCATCGCCGACCTATCTTGTGAGCCACAGCGCCTGTTGTTCCCGATCCCGCAAAGGAGTCCAGAACCAAATCACCCGCATTGGTAGAAATTTGGAGAATCAGCTTCAATAACTCTTCCGGCTTCGGAGTTGCGAAGGGCTCAATATCCGGTAAAAGCTTGCGTAGATGATCTCGCTTGGCAGACTGATTGGAGCCTGCCTCTTCCGCTGGCCACCATGTCCGAGGCACTACGCCATCTTGAACCTCAGAGAGATATCGCTTGATGATCGGAAGACCGTCGCCATCCTTCCCAAAATACACGCGGCCTTCACGTCGGGCTTTCTCAAAATTTTCGACCGAGAATCGCCAGTAGTTTCCTTTGGGGGGCGTTACCACCCTTCCTGATGGCAAGGTAATGGGGAATCGAGCGGACTCTGACCCGCTTTTTGCAGTACCGTTGTCACCTTGTAGCCACGGCCCATTCGGGTCCTTGTCGGGGTTTCGGTATCGAGCTGTTTGTGCCTCGGTTCGAGGCAGCGGATTTCTAACCTTTCGCCACAGATTCCTGTCTTTCGCATACAGCAAGATATGGTCGTGAGCACTTGATATGTCTGTGTCGTTTCTCCGCCCCTTGTCCTTCTCCCACGCAAATGAGGCCACAAAAGAGGAGCGGCCAAACACCTCATCGCACAGTACCTTGAGGTAATGCGCCTCGTTGTCGTCGATGGTGATCCATAGCGAACCATAGTCAGACAACAGCCGCTTGATGATCTCCAGCCGATCGCGCATCAGCGACAGCCAGATGGAATGCTCCACACCGTCGTCGTAATGCGTGAAAGCGCTGCCGGTGTTGTAGGGCGGGTCGATAAATACGCATTTCACCTTACCGGAAAACTCCGCCTCCAGCGCCTTCAACGCAAGCAGGTTGTCGCCGAAGATTAGCCGGTTGTCGAACAAGTCGGCGCCGGTAATACGGTGCCTGGCGTGATAGCTCTTCGCCGGGTCTTCGAGCAAGATACGCGGCTCCAGCTTCGGCCGGTTGTCCTTGCCAATCCAGGTCAGTTCGAGTTTCTGTTTCTTCGTCATGCGAGATTTCCAATCTGCGGGGCCTTCGAGACCAGATATTCGAAAAGGTCTACCGGGTATGGCTGCCCTGTCTTGTACAGTTTTTTCTTGTGCTCCAACACCGGATCGGCACTGAGTCCGTAGTGCGCAATCAAAACATCTTGCAGTAACGGCACGACATGGGTCTGATTGCGGAAGAGCGCCAATGGACCCATTGCATAGGTAGCCGGGGGACCGGCAGAGAAAAGGGTGGCGGCATGCGTTGCATCCCATAAGGTCTGGCGCAACTGATCGAATGGCCCGCTCAATCCGGCATTGATCTTTTCCACATCCAGCAAAGTCGCGCTCTTGATGGCATTGACTGCCCGCCTGGTCATGACCCAGGCCAGCACATAACCACCGTGCTTGTAGGCCAGCCGCTCCTGCCCCGAGGTGCCTTTTGCCTCGGTGGCCATCCGATTCTGGATATAGCGGTTCAGGCGTACCGCATTGGCCAGTTGAAAGGCCGTAACGGATGGTGCGAACAATGCTTTGTATTGTGCTGAAGTCGTCGCCAGAAGCTGCGCCGGCTCCTTCTTGAGCCAGACTACAAAGCGCGGATCGGGTTGCAGCATGGCGAGGGCTTGAGCGGCCTCGTCGATGCGGATTCGATTGGGGTCGGCGAGTCCGTCAGCCGCGTCAGCCTTGTAGGCGTAGTGAATATCGAGATGGGCGAGATCGCGCCTTAGCCGCTCCTGCTCGTCATCCAGAGCAGCGAAGTTGGCCAGCAGGACAGGATTTTGATGATTTCTGGCGCGAGTGACGGACTTGCCGAATTCGCCGTCAGAATCCGCTTTAATCAGAGTCAACGATACCTTTGCAGTACTGATGTCGCTGCCCTGGTTGTCAGCAAGAAACTTCGCTGAGGACGCAATGGTTTGCGCGCCATTAATGACCGAGAAGCCTCTTAGTTCAAGCCGCTTGCGGCCGCCCTGTGCTTGCTTTGCACCCTTTGGACGAATCTCCAGACAAAGCGCAGTAACCCCATTGTTCAGGTACATGAACTCTTGCGGCTTCGCAGCCAAGGTCTTCTGAATCGCAGTGTTGACCTCGGTTTTGTGGCCAAGAAAGGTTCGAATATTTCTCTCGTACAGTGCTGGCCCATGCGCCTCGTGAAGACTTATCAGATCCTGTAGCTGGACGAGGCCAAAGTACGTGACCTTCGGCTCTGCTACTGTTGAGCACTTCTGAATCCAGAGGTCGGTATTGACTTGTGCATACGCCTTCGCGGCGCGCAAATCTGCGACGACTCGATTGGCATCGTAGTCGATGACCTGAGGCGTCAACCGTTCCTCACCATGGTCTTCATCGGCCAGAAGGTCGTCTATTGCTATCTTTGCGTGCTTACTGACGCCAGAACCAGTATGTGCAATAACGAGCTGAATATGACTGCAATTATCCAGTGCATCCTCAATCTCGGCTTGTCGAACCTGAACGTTCTTGTTGAATCCGCTGAAATCCTGCTTGATGAGCTTGCGAACGCCTTGGCAATAGGCAAGCGCCTCCTCCTGACTAAACTGCTCCGCGGCTTTCAGCTTGGACTGAACGAGATACAGCGTTTCCGTGGGTGCGAAGTAGTAGATCGCATCGACGCCATAGTCGTCGAAATCGTCGATGACTGCCTTTGCTGAATCGGCTTTTGAAACGCCGCAAATATGGTGGAGCGCAAATGCGCTGAATGCGCGTGAGCGGTTCTTCTTCTGTTGGTCCTCAGCCGACTTCGCCTTATCGAGCAGTGGCGGCAGGCTTGTCAGAAATTCCTTATCGAGGACATGTGTAAGCATGACTGCCGATTCTTCTGCGAGTGCGCCCATGGCGTCCAGTCCATATATGTTGTGGTGTTCAACTACTATTGACGAATTGACCAGCGAATCACAAAGAGCTCATCCAGGGATGTCTGCTGCGTTAGCTTGCCTTCTATCTGCTCAATCAATTCCTCGCGCTGCCTATCGACCTGATCCTGCGCGTCGAACAGTGACCGACGTTTCTGGTTGCGCTGGGCTTCAAGCGTCTTGATCTGCTTCTGCCCCGCCAGCTTTTCCTCCAGCGTCAGGGCGGTCGTGGCGGCGCGGCGAGCTTCCTTGATCTGGCGGTCGATCTCCCGGATTTCCCGTTCCAGACCCACCTTGAGGTCGTCGGCCCAGCCATCGAGCTTGTCGGCCTCGGCCTCGAAGAAGCGGGCATTGCGTTCGGAAACATCGCGCTGGATGACGACTTGGCGCCGCAGCATCAAGGCATCGAGCATGCCTTGATGCTGGTTTTCTACAGCGATGGGGCTCGGCGCGGATGCGCAGGGCAGCGTCAGCAGGCGCATTGCAACTTCTTCATTCAGTGCCCGGCCATCGTCAGTGGCGGCCGAAAAGATCAGGTGGTCTTCTGCCTGATCGAGCGCTTCCACGCTGAAGGCGGAAAGCGTCAGCCAGCCAGCCTTACCAACCAGGGGTTCAAGGGATGTGATCTTACCGTCATGCTGACTATAGTCGAAGTGAATTTCAGCTGCTGGCAGCTCGCGGCACTTGGCATTTGCCACCAGGGTTTCAGCCAAGGGATGGTTGAGACGGTAGAGATGGGCCTCGCCGGAGCGGCGCGGCAGTTCATACAGCCCCAGAGGAATTGCGGCGGCTTGCTGCGGGAAGGGATTGCTTATCAGGCGAAACATGGCATCCCCCAGAAATTCGGCCTGGCCATCCAGCTCATGCCGCGTGAGCTGCATGAGCTGCCGTTCGTAGCGGTTGAGATAGGCGCGCGAGGCCTCGTCGCGCACCTTGAGCTTTTCGCGCACTTCGTCGTCGAAATTTTCCAGCAGTTGCTGACGCGTTCGCGTCATGGACTCGTTGATCTCCAGACTCAGTTCAAGCTGGAGCTGGTTAAAGGCAGAGGCAATCTCATCTGGCTTGCGGCAGTTCTGATAAATGGCAGCGATGCGTTTCTCGAAGTCGACACCGGATTCGATGGCGCCGAGCACTTCATCACTGGCACCAAAAACGCCCTCGAAGAGCTGGAACTTTTCCGACAACAACTCGAAGACGCGCTGATCGGCGGCGTTCTTGCGGTTGATGAAATTCACAACCACCACGTCGTGCTTCTGACCGTAGCGATGGCAACGGCCGATACGTTGCTCGATACGCTGCGGGTTCCACGGCAGGTCGTAGTTCACCACCAGCGAGCAGAACTGAAGGTTGATGCCTTCGGCACCCGCCTCGGTGGCGATCATGATGCGGCCCTGCTCACGGAAGTAATCCACCAGTGCCGAGCGCATGTCAGCAGTGCGCGAGCCGGTCACGCGGTCACTGCCCTGGTGGCGTTCGAGCCACTGGCTATAGATCAGTTTGGAGCCTTCGTCGGTATTCGAGCCGTTGAACAGGACGATGCCGTCGGCAAAGGGGCTGTCCGCCAGCACGCGCAGCAAATAACTTTGGGTGCGGCGCGACTCGGTGAAGATGATGGCCTTCTGCGCCGCACCCATCTCGTCCGCCTTGGCGAAAGCGATGCCCAGTGCTTTAAGCAGCGCTTTTCCTTTGGCGTTGTGCTGGATGGACGCAGCCAGTAGGGCAAAGGCATCGAGGTCAGCGATTTCTTGCTCAAGCGTGCGTCGGTCGTCCTCAGTCAGGACTTCAACGAGTTTGTCGTCAGCCCATTCCTCGGCGCGCTCTTCGGCCAACGCGTCGAGGCTTTCGTAGTCTTGATCCAGTTCATCTTCCAACGATTCGGCGGATTCGTGCTTGTTCAACTTGGCCTTGAGGCGATTGGAAATCGAAGTCAGCGCGCCAGCGATAGCGAAGGTGGATGACGCGAGGAGCTTGCGCAGCACCAGCGTCATCAGGGAACGCTGACTGGCCGGCAGGGCGTGAAGATTTTCCCCTTGCAGGTATTCCGAAACGAGTTGGTAAAGACGGTCTTCACTTTCCTCCGGGGTGAACTCCTCTACCAGCGGCAGGCGCTTGGTGTAGGGGATATAGGCCGTGACCTGCCGGCGCAGCGTGCGATGGCATACCGGTTTGAGGCGCACCTTGAGCGTCTGGAAAACTTGCTCCTGATTCAGGTTCGCGAATTGCTCGCGGAAACTTTTCAGGTCGCCGAAGGCGTGTTCGTCGATGAAGCTCACCAGGCCGAACAATTCCAGTAGGGAGTTCTGCAAGGGCGTCGCCGTAAGCAGCAGCTTGTGCTTGCCGGCCAACGCCTGCTTGAGCGTGTTGGCGATGACATTTGACGGCTTGTAGACGTTGCGCAGTCGATGCGCTTCGTCGATCACCACCAAGTCCCACGGCACGGCATGAACGTCGCCGGCCTTGCTCTTGGCGAACTGGTAGGAACAAATAACGATTTCAGGCACTTCGAAGGGGCGGAACATCCCCTGTCTGATGGCCGCGTTGTAGGACTTGGCTTCGAGGATGCGGCAGGGCAGGAAGAACTTCTCGGCCAGCTCCTGAAACCACTGCTTGCGCAGGTTGGAGGGTGTAATGACCAGAATGCGTCGCTTGCGCTCGGCCCACTTCTGCGAGAGCACCAGCCCTGCTTCGATGGTCTTGCCGAGGCCCACCTCATCGGCAAGCAAAGCTCCCTTGGATAGCGGCGAATTAAACGCGAACAGCGCTGCATCCACTTGATGCGGATTGAGATCGACTTGCGCATCGACCAACGCACCAGCGAGCTTCTCAACGCTATCCGGCGGGCAGCGACGAGTCAGCTCATAGGCAAAGTATTTGGTGTGGTAGGCGGAAATCACGGGCTGTGGGATTTATTGATGTTTCTGCGATTGTCCTGCAACACACGGGATAGTCCAAGACTATCCCGAAGGGCAGGCTGTTCGGATGAAAGATGGACCGTTCAAAAATTAATCAGACAACATGGGTTAGCCGGCGATCACAAGCTCTTGGCAATGCCAAGAATGCACCGGAAAACAGTCGTTGATGTCTAGGGAACCCCTGATCAATTGACGTTTTGAGCACAACCACCCAAGCCAGCGATTTTGAGCCGACTTCGATGATCACCTTTTCCGCCCTTGCTGCCGCATTTCGAGGCCATTTCGGCCTTGATCGCC
>JAVEXE010000178.1:0-4738 GCA_034004105.1 Azonexus sp.
GCGACAAAGGGATCATTGGCTCGATCACGGGTGCAGTAGTGGAGGTCCGCAGAAACCTGGCTCGGCGTTTGTTGCAATGAATCCAGCCATGCGAGGAACGGCGTCACCCCGATCCCGCCAGCAATCCAGATTTGTTGGGCGTTCGTATCCTGCCGGGCCATGTCGAAGCGACCATAAGGACCTTCAACCTTCACTGCCTGGCCGATTTCCAGCCTGTTGCCGAGGGTGCGGGTGTAATCACCCAGTGTCTTGATCTGGAAAGTGATGGTCCGATCATCGCGATCCGCACTGGCAATCGTGAAAGGATGCGCGCCTTCCTTCGCGTCGAAGGTTACGAAAGCGAACTGGCCGGGACGATGCCCTCGCCAGCCATTGCAGAGTTGGCAACGTACCGTCAGCACATCCGGAGCAGGCTGTTCGATCGCCACGATCGCCCCATTCACCTGGCGTTTGCGCCCGATGCGGCCGACCAGTGAATGCAGGGCACCATAGATTCCGCCCGCAATGAGCGTCGCCAGGAGAATCCCTACTGGCTGGGCCCAGTAATCTGTCGGCGCAAGCATGACCGCATGCAGCGCCAGCATCAGATAGATCACGGGCATGGCCAGATGCGTCAGTCGCCAGGTTTTGTAGGGAAAACGCTTCCATAGCGTGATGGCCAGCATGACCAGCACCACATAGAATGCCCACTCCCCCATGTCCTTGGCCAAGTCACGCATCACTTCCAGGAAGCCGGTGAATTGCTCCTTGGGGATGCGTCCTTCGCGACCAATCGTCGCCTTGAGAATCTTCCCGACAACCTCCTCGACCAGCCAGTGTGCGATGGCGAAACTCACCCCGAGAATGCCGGCCCATTTATGGGTCCGATAGACGCGATCCATACCGCCCAGCGGGGTTTCGAGCCAGGCGGGACGTGTGGACAAAAACATCGCCAACGACATCAACGCAATGGAAAGCAGGCCGCTCAGATAGAGCACTTCCTGGCGGATTACCCACGGCAGCGTGCCGCCACTGCTACCGCCCGTGGCAAGCACATCCATTCCCCAGGCGACAGCGACAATGGCAAGCAGTGAACCGAGCAAGATTTTCATGTCAAGACTCCTGATGGATCATTTTCCAGAGGCGGGTTGGATGGTTCCCGGTTGGGGCAAGTCATCCCGGCAGCGTCGTTCGTTGCAGTCAGCCGAATTGCGCTGCTTATTCCTTGCGTTGCCACTGTCGTATTTATCGTGCTTGGCGTCACGTTGCCGCTGATCGATAACGTCACCCGTCTGTGGGTTCACGTACAGCTTGAGCCGATGCCCCGCCGGGTCGGTGGCCTTGACCTCATAACTGCCGCTTTCACGTTCAATCTTCTCGATATTCCGATAACCGGCAGATTCCAATCTGGCATGCACTTCGGGGATCGACAGCCATTTGGCTTTGTCGGCGCTGGCAGGACGGCCATCCTGGGCATGACTCGACATGGAGAAGAAAACAGTGGCCAGCAATGAAGCGATGGTTAATGTGCGCATGGTGAATTCCTCCAGCTCAGGTTAATGTGGGAAGCGGTCATTCGTCGTAGGAGCCTTGTTCTGCTGCGGTATGGCAGGCGACACAGTTCGCTTTGGTGCGCACCTCCTTGTGGCGCCACTCCCAGTCGGGAACTTTGCGATGTTCACTGACCCATTTGGGCAATTCCGTGATGCGCTGTGGAGCAGCCCCGGCTGCCACGCCTTTGAGCAATTTGCTGCTGTAGCGCTGGCCACCTGCATCACCGGCATTGGCAACGAGATAGCTCGTAATCTTTTCGGTGGTGGCCGCATCGAGGCTGGCGTTGTCGCCGAAATGATTGTCCAACTCGCCCATCATGCGTTGCCAGGATCGTGCCGGGAGCATCGAGGGCGCAAAAGCCAGATGGCAACTGCCACACTCCTCCTTGACGACCGGATCGGCTACCGGTGCAAAGAAATGGCGGTCGCCTGCTTGGGCGCGGGCTAATACAAGGGCAGAAAAGGCCAGGGTGACGAGACCGATGGCCAGCGGACGATAGGGAATGCGCACGGGAGTCTCCTTTGAATGGGATTACTGACCAATCACGAAGGTGAGCCAGTCACCTTTTTCCTGCGGGGTGCATTCGCGCCCCAGTACTTCGGCGCAATTGCGCTTGAACCACTTTTCGACCTTGGCGGGATCGGTATAACGCGTTGGCGTGACCGACGCGGCAACCGGTTCGATGGTCTTGCCGGTGAGCGCCCGACCGGCACCCCGGGTGTCCTTGCCATGACAGGTGGTGCAGGAGGGTGTGTCGGGCTTACCTCCCGAAAAACTCTGCGTATGCAGGGCCTGGCCGCGTGCAGCTGAAAATCCTGTTGCCTTGGCGGCTGCGGCATACTGGGCCAGCAGGTCTTCACGCGGACCGGCGAGTGTGGCGGTGCTGAGTATCATGGCAACTATTCCTGAGGTGACGACCAACATGTTCTTCATGCGTTTCTCCTGGCGGTTATCTGACTGTGGAGCGCACTTTGCGCCACCCTGTCTGAATGAATGCTGAATCACTTGTTCATCCTGTGTTCAGGTTCACAGCGCTAAAAGATCAGGCAGGAAAACTGTGGAGTTGAAGATGTCGTCGAGAATCGTTGCTTTTTTGCGCCACACGCTAACCGGCCTGGCCTTGCTTGCAATGCTGGGGCCGATGAACGGTTACGCAGGAGATAAAACCGACCATGACCGTGCCCGTCAAGCTGTCGAGGCAGGGGACGTGTTGCCCTTGCGCACGATTCTTGATCGGGTCGAGCGCGAGTATCCCGGCCAGGTCATGGAGGTTGAACTCGACCGTGAAAAAGGTGAGTGGGTTTATGAAATCAAGTTATTGCGCAAGGGAGGCGCCTTGGTGAAACTGAAGATTCATGCTCGAGATGGCACCACCCTCGGTTTCAAGGAAAAGAATGACAAGCCGCATCGCCAAGGAGAGCCTCGCTGATGCGCATTCTGGTTGTCGAAGATGACCTGACGCTGGCGGCACAACTGGTCGAAGGTATCCAGTCGGTCGGCTATGTCGTGGATGTGGCCCATAACGGGGTCGATGGCCACTTCATGGGGGAGACCGAGCCCTACGACGCCATCGTGCTTGACATCGGTCTACCGCAGATGGATGGCATCACGGTCCTCAAGAAATGGCGTGCGGCAGGTCGTACCTTGCCGGTGTTGATCCTGACGGCTCGCGACACCTGGCGAGAGAAAGTGGCCGGCATCGATGCCGGAGCGGACGATTATTTAACCAAGCCCTTTCATATGGAAGAACTGCTGGCGAGGCTCCGAGCCCTGATTCGTCGTGCCGGCGGTCATGCCAGTACCGAGTTGGTTTGCGGTCCGCTTACCCTGGATACCCGCAGTAGCCGGGCCAGCGTGGATGGCACTGCCTTGACGCTGACGAGCCATGAATACCGGGTGCTGGCCTACCTGATGCATCATCCAGGGGAAATCGTTTCCCGCGCGGAACTGACCGAACATATTTACGCCCAGGATTTCGATCGCGACTCGAATACGGTCGAGGTATTCATCGCGCGCTTGCGCAAAAAACTGCCTCCCGGACTGATCGAAACCGTGCGCGGATTGGGCTACCGGCTCAGCAAAGCGCAATGAACCTTGCCCTCTTTCGCAATTCCCTGCGTATACGCCTATTGGTGGGGACACTTTTCTGGATCGTCATTTCGATTCTGGTTGCAGGCTGGGGACTTGGCCAACTCTTCCATGAGCATGTCGAAGCCCAGTTCGATGCGGAACTGAAAAATCATCTGGATCAACTTACGGCCCAACTGATCCTCGATGAGCAGAATCAGGCCCAGGTTCGATTGCTTCCAAGTGACCCGCGCCTCAACAAACCCCTGTCCGGCCTGTATTGGCAGATCGATCGCATCGCCGCTGCGGGGGAGCATCCCGTCAAGGCGGTGTTGCGCTCTCGCTCACTGTGGGATGAGAAGCTGACCGTGCCGGCGGATGCCCCGGCGGACGGAGAAATTCATCAGCATCGGATTGAAGGCCCCCAAGGGGTAGCGCTAAGAGTGGTGGAACGTACCGTCACCATTGACACACATTCCCTGCGGTTGATGGTTGCGGCCAATGAAAGCCTGATGACAGGACCTATCGCAGACTTCAAAGGCCATCTTTGGTTGGCATTGGGCATACTAGGAATGGGGTTGACGCTCGCAGCCTCAATGCAGGTATTCGTCGGGCTTGCCCCCCTGCGCAGCATGCAGGATGCCCTCGGGCGCGTTCGGCAAGGAGATGCCAGAAACATGGAAGGCACCTTCCCGAACGAGATCATGCCGTTGGTAAGTGAGTTCAACACGGTGCTGGCGCAAAACGCCGCAGTGGTCGAGCGTGCCCGGACGCAAGCCGGCAACCTTGCCCATGCCCTTAAAACACCTCTGAGCGTCCTCGCCAATGCTGCCCATGCTCCCGAGAAACGGGATGACGACTTGGCACGTCTGGTCGCATCGCAAGTTGACACCGTACGCAAGCAGGTCGATTACCACCTAAGCCGTGCACAAGCGGCCGCATCGGTACAAATTCCGGGCATGCGCACCGCCGTTGAGCCCGTCATACGGGGGCTGGTACGGGTGATGCAGCGGGTGCATGCAGAACGCCAGATTGAATTTGTATTGCTGCCTGATCCAGCCAACCTGGCATTCCGAGGTGAAGAACAGGATTTGCAGGAAATGCTGGGAAATCTGATCGACAACGCCTCGAAGTGGGC
>JAVEXE010000179.1:0-1775 GCA_034004105.1 Azonexus sp.
CTGGGCAAGAACGATCCGGGTTTTGTGCATAACGGGCCGCTGGCCGGTCTGGTGGCCGTCTGCGCAGGTTCCGACCTGATGCACCCCATGGGGGCGCTGGTGGTGGGGGCAATCGCCGGTGCGTTGTTTGTGGTCATGTTCACCCTGACGCAAAACCGCTGGAAGATCGACGATGTGCTGGGTGTCTGGCCCTTGCACGGCCTTTGCGGTGCCTGGGGCGGGATTGCTGCCGGTATTTTCGGGAGTAAGGCGCTGGGCGGTGCTGGTGGTGTTGCGTTCATGCCGCAACTGCTGATGACCCTGCTGGCAGTCGTGGTGGCCTTGGTCGGCGGTTTTGCGGTCTACGGGCTATTGAAGCAACTATTCGGCCTGCGCCTCGACCAGGAAGAAGAGTATGAGGGCGCTGACCTGAGTATCCACCGCATTACCGCAACGCCGGAGCGTGAGCCGAGTTGGTGATGTTGTGATAGTAAGGAATAAAGTCTGTCGGGCGAGAATAAAGTCTGTCGGATAACAACGAAAGGGCCCGGCGACTGCTGGGCCTTTCTTTTTTAAGTGCGCCCAGCATGGGCGCACTCCTGCGGGTGGAAGTCCCGCCGTAAGTTGATCACGACGAACGAAGTGAAGCGCAACTGCATGGTGGATAACTCGTGTTCAGCGCTCACGGGGTGGGAGGCGTCCATTCCATTTCCTAAAATGCAGTCTGAAATGCTTGCCTGGTTTGTGATGTAGTGACTCAAGCGAGGGATGGGTTTTACTGCTGCACCAAAATGGGTGCTGGTTACGCACCTTTGTTGTGCGTAAACATCTGATTGTACTGAAATATTTCTGTCCTATAATGCGCGGCCTTGTCTTTGGGAGATACCCGTGCATACGACGAATTATTCCGCTGCCAACGCTGTGACTGCGCTTGGTGCCAACCATGGTTACCGTCTGGACGGTGATTTTGTCCATCTCAATGCGGATATCAGCTTTGCCGAAAACGATTTGCTAGAGGGGCGCTGTTGGAGTTTGCAATTGTTGGCGAGTCCAACGGCGTTTTCCGAAGGCATGCTCAATGGCGTCAAAGTCGCCGAATTTGTGCTGCAGCCTGCATCGGGCAATATTGCGGTGTCTGCCGCAGTACCATTATTGCCGCCGGCCAGTGATTTGCCTCAGGTCATGGCGCTGGCGTTGGTTGGGCAGGGCGCTGATGGCGTCAGCGAACTGAGTGACTGCTCGGTTTATCCTGCGCCGCAGATTTTTTTCCAACCTGTCATGCAAGGCGAGTTGGGGTGCCGGGTTGCCGATGGTGAAGCGGAAATCAGCATTGAACGTATCGCCAATTTGCGCAGCCCAGAGAACCTGAGTGGAACGCTTGCCCTTGAGCTTTGGGCGCTTGATGCTCCTTGTCTTGGCAATCACTGGGCAGGTCAGCCTGTTGCCAGCCTGGTACTCGGACAACTGGCGGGCGGGGCGCAGTGGGAAGGCTGCCATTACCGAGTCCCGGCGGTTGCTGTCAGTCCAGCCACCAAGCTGACGCTGATGTTAAGAGAGTGGACGCAGGCTGGTTACGTTACCCGAGATTTTCGTGAAATCCCGGGTAACGGTATCGCCGAGGCCGCTCAAGAGGTTGTCGGCGAGACTGCTCCTGAAGCTGCCGCTGCTGAACCCGCTGCCGTAGCACCTATGGTCAGAAAAAAAGGCGGCAAAAAGGGAAAGGTGATTGCCGTTAAGGCCAAGCCGGGGTTGGTGTCGGTCAATACGGCCAGTGCAGCCGAACTGGCTGCGGTGAA
>JAVEXE010000179.1:1875-4725 GCA_034004105.1 Azonexus sp.
ACTTCGTCGTCGCCGACAAAGGCACCGTGGACGCGTTGAGGGTAGCCTGTGCCCGGTGGCAGATACAACATGTCGCCTTGGCCCAGCAGGGTTTCCGCACCCATCTGGTCAAGAATGGTCCGGCTGTCAACTTTCGATGAAACCTGAAAGGCAATACGGGTCGGGATGTTGGCTTTGATCAGGCCGGTGATGACATCGACCGAGGGGCGCTGGGTGGCAAGAATAAGGTGGATGCCGGCGGCGCGGGCTTTTTGCGCCAGGCGTGCGATCAGTTCCTCGATCTTCTTGCCGGCGACCATCATGAGGTCGGCAAACTCATCCACCACGACAACAATGAAGGGCAGGGTTGATAGCGGGGCCGGGCTTTCGGGGACCAAGGGGTCCGGGTCGTAGATGGTCCGGCCACTGTTTTTTGCGTCACGGATTTTTTGATTGAAGCCGCTGAGATTGCGCACCCCGAGCATGCTCATCAGTCGGTAGCGGCGTTCCATTTCCGTGACGCACCAATGCAAAGCATTGGCTGCCAGTTTCATGTCGGTGACCACGGGAGCCAGGAGGTGCGGGATGCCGTCGTAAACGGACAGCTCCAGCATTTTCGGATCAATCATCAGAAAACGGACTTCATCCGGGCTGGCACGGTACAGGAGTGAAACAATCATGGCGTTGACGCCAACGGATTTGCCAGAGCCGGTGGTGCCGGCAACCAGCATGTGTGGGGCCTTGGCCAGATCGGCTACGACGGGGTCACCCGTGATGTCCTTGCCGAGTGCCATTGCCAGCTTGGATGGATGATGCTGGAAAAGATCGGAACCCAGAATTTCCGACAGGCGGATCATCTGACGCTTTTCGTTCGGTAGCTCCAGTCCCATGTAGGTCTTGCCCGGAATGGTCTCAACGACCCGAATCGAGGTGACGCCCAGCGCGCGCGCCAGATCCTTCATCAGGTTGACCACCTGCGCACCCCGCACACCCACGGCGGGTTCGATTTCGTAGCGTGTGATGACCGGCCCGGCTGAGGCATCTCGAACCAGGACTTTGACCCGGAAGTCGGCCAGGCGTTGTTCAATCAGGCAGCCATTCTGGCTCAAGGTTTTGCGGTCAACCGGGGTGAGGGCACCGGACGGCGGATGGAGCAGGCTCAAGGGTAATGCGTACGGGGTCTGGTCTTGTGGTGTTCCAGTGGGTAGTTCAGGAAGTGCCTCGGGAAGTCGCTCGATTACCGGCATTGCTTTGCTTGCTGCGGGCAATTGGATTGGGGGAACGGCCGCAGGAACGTCGTTCAGTGCCGGCAAGGATGGAATGGCGGGCGCTGTCTGGGGAGAGGGATCTTCTTGAACTGGTTGGCTGAAGTGATTGGCAAGCGGCTCTGCGGGTATGGCGCTGACCGGTAGCGGGGCAGTGCTGGGTGTGCTGACGATGATGGTTTGAGCCGGGCGTTGCGCCGCGGGGGCTGCCGGGGAAGTGGCTGCAACCTTAGGCGGGAGCACGTTCTCCGGTATGCTGGCGCTGGTTTGCCGGCCGGCCCGACCGGGAATCCGGCCACCATGAATTTTGAGCAGACGCGCGCGAATGGTGTCCTCGTCGATGACTTCGACTTTGGGCGGTGGTTCGGGTGACGGGGGCAACTGGTTGCGATAGCGGCGCTCCAGATTCTGGCGAATCCAGGCGTGATCGGCTGCGACGTGTTCGCGTAACTCAGCCGTTGTCGGTCGAATGTTTTGCTGGAACACGCTTGTTGAGGGGGATTTGCTGCTATCTTCGCTAGCTCCTGGCTGCAGGGGAGCCTTGTCCTTGGGATTCAATGCTTTTCTCTCTACCAAAAAGGCTTGCGACTAAACGCCTCAAGGGGCGGATTCTATCCGATCCTTGGTGCGGGCAGGCGATGGGTCAATTTCTCCGGATATCCCACTTAACTTTATCAAAGGCCATTCATGCCCCCTGTTCTTGATGTTGATGTACTGTTGTTATTTGCTACGGCGCTGGCTGCCAAACGTCGCCCTGCCCAGCTTGTTGAAATTGTTGCGGCACTGGACCTGGTGCAGGGGAATGTGCCAAGTGAGGAAAAGCTTGCGGGTGCTTTGGTCCGTTTGGGAGAGAGCGGGTTGTTGCTTGAGTTGGCAGAGGGGATCGCGCTGACCCCTGATGCAGAAAAGCTGATTGAAATCCTGCCGCGCAAGGGAGATTACGCTCAGCGTCTGTTCGAACTGCGGGGCTTGCTGGGGGGCTTCAAGGCGTCAGGTGAAGGGCGTGCAATTGTTCTCGGGGAGGCCCTGTTTCGGGCGGCTATCCTCGCGCATCGGGCAGCGGCGGCGGGTGTCGCCAAAAATCTGCTCGTTCCCAAGCCGAAGCCCGAGGCTGCACAGGCCCGTCCCGGACAGCGGCAGCGCAAACCGATGCCCAAGGCGCGCAAGCGCTGATTCCGACCGTCAGGAAAATACCATGCAAAAAGAACATTTCATTCCCGGCAAGGATGCATCGCTTGAGTTTTCCATCGCTTCGATGGCCGGCAAACTTGCGGCGTTAGGTTTCGAGATTGAGGAGCGCTCCTGGCTTAATCCAGTCGACAGCGTCTGGTCGGTGCATTTGCGCAATCGAGATTGTCACCTGATGTTCACCAACGGCAAGGGTGCCAGCAAGCTGGCTGCGCATGCCAATGCCTTGGGCGAGTTTTTCGAGCGTCTGTCCTGCAACTATTTCTGGAATCACTACTATCTTGGTGATGCGGTCGCACAGCGGGAATTCGCCCACTATCCGCGTGAGCGTTGGTTTGCTATTGAAGAGTCGACGAGCGCATCCTGGCCGGCTGGCTTGCTGACGCCGGAACTGCAGGCTTTCTATAACCCGGAAGGC
>JAVEXE010000180.1:0-4715 GCA_034004105.1 Azonexus sp.
ACTGATCTCCCAGTAATTTGCCCAATTCGCGACCGCGCGACGCTGCGGCTTGGCAGCCGGCAACGATCCCTTCCTTGACGCCCTTGTCTGCCATGACCTTCAGCGCGGCTTCGGTTGTTCCTCCTTTTGAGGTCACGCGTTCTCGCAGGATGGCGGCAGTCTCTTCCGAGGCTGCGGCGAGTGCGGCGGCACCTTGAACGGTTTCAATTGCGAGTTGTCGGGCTTGATCCTGATTGAAACCCAGATCCTGTGCCGCTTGCTGCAAGGACTCGATAAACAGGAAAACGTAAGCCGGACCGCTGCCGGAAATTGCAGTCACAGCATCCATCTGTGATTCGTCGTCAATCCAGACCGTTGTTCCAACGGCGCGCAGGATTTGTTCCGCCAGCTTTTTCCCGTCTTCGTCGACAGCAGGCATGGCACACAAGCCCGTGATGCCCTTGCCGATCAGTGCTGGGGTGTTCGGCATACTGCGGACAATACGCGGGTATTGGCCCAGCCAGCGTGACAGAGCGGTCATGTCCAGGCCGGCTGCGATGCTGATGACCAAGGCGTTCCCCAGCTTGCCGACAAGCGGTGCGACGGCATCGCGCATTTGCTGTGGTTTGACCGCAAGAAGTAGAACATCTGGCGCTTCAGGTGCGGTTTTGGCATCGGAATGGCAGTTGACCGCATACGTCTGCTCCAGGCGCAGGCGGGCTTCCGCACCGGGATCGATCACGTGAATGTCAGCGGCAGTAAAGCCCTGTTTGACCATGCCGCCAATCAGAGCGTTGGCCATGTTGCCCCCACCAAGGAACAAAATCTTCATGCGTAGTTTCTCTCACCAAATATTGCGGTGCCAATGCGGACCAAGGTCGCACCTTCAGCAATCGCAGCTTCAAGATCGTGGGTCATGCCCATGGATAAAGTATCGAGTGCCAGCCCGCTGGCCTGCAAGTCGGTCAATAGTATGCGCAGATCCCGAAAGGCCTGGCGCTGTTTGTGAGTGTCGTCAGTGGCTTCCGGGATGGCCATTAAGCCACGCAGCCGCAGATTGGGAAGTGCCGTGATGGCATGGCAAAGCGAGGCGAGTGAATCAGGATGGCAGCCGCTTTTTGACGCTTCGCCAGAAATGTTGACCTGCACACAAATGTTGAGGGGGCCCAGGTTGTCCGGGCGCTGCGCGGACAGTCGTTGGGCAATCTTGATGCGGTCAACCGAGTGGACCCAGGAAAAATGCGTTGCAACCGAGCGCGTCTTGTTGCTTTGCAGTGGGCCAATGAAATGCCATTCAAGGCCCAGCGCGTGGCTTGCCTCGCACTTCTCGACACCTTCCTGAACGTAATTTTCACCAAATAGGCGTTGGCCGGCAGCGTGCGCCAGCAATACATCTGACAGAGGTTTTGTTTTGCTGACGGCGAGCAAGCGAACACTGCCGGCGGGGCGCCCGGAAGCGATTTCTGCGTCAGAAATACGTTTTCGGACGGCTTGCAGGTTGTCGGCAATTACGCTCATAATCGGTCGGAATTTCTTTTCACTGCCTGAGTATACACGGGCTCAACAGGACGGTCGTATGGACATTACCGAGTTGCTTGCTTTCAGCGTCAAGAATAAGGCTTCCGATTTGCACCTCTCAGCAGGGTTGCCGCCGATGATTCGCGTTCATGGTGATGTCCGGCGTATCAATCTGCCGGCGTTGTCGCACAAGGACGTTCATGGCATGGTGTATGACATCATGAACGATGCTCAACGAAAGCATTTCGAAGAGGATCTGGAAATCGACTTTTCTTTTGAGATCCCCAATCTGGCGCGCTTCCGGGTGAATGCCTATAACCAGCAGCGGGGCGCCGGGGCTGTTTTTCGGACAATTCCCACCAAAGTGCTGACCCTGGAAGAGTTGAACTGCCCCCGTATCTTCAAAGACATTGCAGAATATCCTCGTGGCATTGTTCTGGTTACGGGTCCGACCGGCTCGGGTAAGTCTACAACCTTGGCGGCCATGGTGAATCATGTCAACGAAAGTGACTACGCGCACATACTGACCATTGAGGATCCCATCGAATTCGTTCATGAATCGAAAAAGTGCCTGATCAACCAGCGCGAAGTCGGGCCGCACACCCTTTCCTTCGCGAATGCCCTTCGTTCGGCGCTGCGCGAAGATCCGGATGTGATTCTGGTCGGTGAGCTTCGCGATCTGGAAACCATTCGTCTTGCACTGACTGCTGCTGAAACCGGTCACTTGGTCTTTGGCACCTTGCATACTTCATCGGCAGCCAAGACCATTGACCGTATCGTTGATGTTTTTCCTGCCGAGGAAAAGGAAATGGTTCGATCCATGCTTTCCGAGTCTTTGCGGGCCGTCATTTCGCAAACCCTGCTCAAGACCAAGGATGGCTCTGGGCGTGTCGCTGCGCATGAAATCATGATTGGCACACCGGCGATCCGGAACCTGATTCGCGAAAACAAGGTTGCCCAAATGTATTCTGCCATTCAAACAGGTCAGGTATCCGGGATGCAGACGCTGGATCAGTGTCTTGCTGATCTGGTTCGACGAAACATCATTTCGACGGCGGAAGCCCGTGTTCGAGCAATGAACAAGGACGCCTTTCCTGCCTGATTTCATCGAGCGGCAATCAACCAGAAAACGGGAGCATTATGGAACGTGATCAGGCAATGAAATTCATGCACGACCTGTTGCGCCTGATGGCGCAGAAAAAAGGGTCGGATCTATTCATCACTGCCGGCTTTCCTCCTGCAATCAAGGTGGATGGAAAAATCACACCGGTCTCGAGTCAGGTGCTGACGCCACAGCACACGGCGGAACTGGCGCGTTCGATCATGAATGACCGCCAGGCAACAGAATTTGAATCAACTCGGGAGTGCAACTTTGCCGTTGCTCCTACGGGCGTTGGGCGGTTCCGTGTCAATGCCTTGGTCCAGCAAGGTCGCGTTGCCCTGGTTTGTCGAACCATCAATACGGATATTCCCACCTTGGATGAATTGGGCTTGCCGCCAATTGTCAAAGAGCTGGCCATGACCAAGCGAGGCTTGATCATTTTTGTCGGTGGAACAGGGACTGGAAAAACAACCTCGCTCGCGGCGTTGGTGGATCATCGGAATCGGAATAGCTACGGGCATATCATCACGATAGAAGATCCGATTGAGTACGTGCACGATCACAAAAACTGCATCGTCACGCAACGCGAGGTGGGGGTTGATACCGAGGACTGGGGGGCGGCACTTAAAAACACGTTGCGTCAGGCGCCGGACGTCATCCTGATGGGAGAGATCCGTGACCGTATCACCATGGATTACGCGGTTGCATTTGCTGAAACCGGGCATTTGGCGTTGGCAACCTTGCATGCGAACAGTACCAATCAGGCAATCGACCGAATCATCAACTTTTTCCCGGAGGAACGGCGTCAGCAGTTGTTGATGGATTTGTCCTTGAATGTTCGCGCCATGGTCTCGCAGCGATTGTTGCCCAAGAAAGATGGTCGAGGGCGAGTGGCCGCGATCGAGGTGATGATTAATTCCCCTCTGATTGCTGACCTGATTTTCAAAGGCGAGGTGCACGAAATCAAGGAAGTGATGAAAAAATCACGGGAAGTTGGCATGCAAACCTTTGATCAGGCCTTGTTCGATTTGTACGATGCCGGAAAAATCAGCTACGAGGATGCTTTACGCAATGCGGATTCCGTCAATGATCTACGCTTGCAGATCAAATTGAACGCCAAGGTGAATCAATCCCGTGATCTGTCTAAGGGCATTGGTCATCTGGATATCGTCTGAACTTTGAAGAGTACGAGTGATGCAACAATTTCTGAAAATGGTGGCAGGTATTTTGGCGCTTTTCTTGGTGTCGACCGCAAGTTTTGCGAGTACGACAGCCTTGGACGCGATTTCGCGTAGTGATGCCACAAACGGAGTGAAGGAAGCCTTGAGCAAAGGGGCGGAATTTGCGGTCGCTTCTTTGGGGCAGAAAAACGGATTTCTTGCGAACAGTCAGGTGAAAATACCCCTTCCTGCCTCCTTGCAGAAAGTTGAGTCGGGATTGCGCATGTTCGGGATGGGCAAGCAGGCAGATCAGTTGATCGAGACCATGAACCACGCAGCAGAGCAGGCCGTAGCGGAAGCGAAGCCCATCCTGGTCGACTCAATCCGGAAAATGACGGTACAGGACGCCAAGGTAATACTCACTGGAGGAGAGGACGGCGTCACGCAGTACTTTCGTCGCACTTCGGCCGATCAGCTATCAGCACGGTTTTTGCCTATCGTAAAATCGGCAACTGCGAAGCTTCAGCTGGCGGATCAGTACAATAAATTTGCCGGACGTGCAGCCGCTGCGGGTTTGATCGATCAAAAAGATGCAGACCTCGATCACTATGTAACGCAAAAGGCCATGGATGGTCTCTTCTTCATGATTGCCGAGGAAGAGCGCAAACTTAGATCCAATCCGGTGGCCGCTGGGAGTGCGCTGTTGAAGCGGGTGTTTGGTGCGCTCTGATAGAGCGGACGCGTTGAGCGGTTCTGAGCACAATATCTTGGTTTCTTGTTTTTTCGCTTGACGACCGAGTGCTTCTCGGACATAATCTCGCCTCTCTGACGCGGGGTGGAGCAGTTTGGCAGCTCGTCGGGCTCATAACCCGAAGGTCGCAGGTTCAAGTCCTGCCCCCGCAACCAGAAACCTTCGGGTTTCAAAATCAGAGGCTCTGAAAAATAATTTTGAAGAG
>JAVEXE010000011.1:0-1807 GCA_034004105.1 Azonexus sp.
CGGGTAATCGGGCATCTGGCGGCTCAGGGAATCTGCTAGCCAGACGGCATCCAACTTGTCGGTGACGAACCACTCGTCGAACATCATCCAAACTTCAGGCTCGAAGCCCTCGCCCCAGGTTTCCCAACCTTCGCCAAGCGATAATTGCACCCCATCGGCGGCAAACTCCCGACTCAGCCAGACAGCCAGTTTTGGCCATGCCGACAACAAACTCCCGGCCTCCTGAACCAGAGCACTGACCTGATCAAAACGTCGTGTCAGGCCATCCACCAGCTGTATTCGCCGCTGGGCAGTCAAACTGGTCACCGCCAAGGTATGAAGCCGGACCTGCTGCGCCGCTTCGCTCAGTGCCGACAGTGCGGGTCGATACGGCGTCAAGTGGTGACAGGCAATCAGCCCGGTTAACTGGTCGGCAACCACGATGGGAAAAGACAAGGATGCTCCCACCCCCATATTCGCCAAATACACCTGATGCACCGGTGAAACACTACGCAAATCAGCATAACTCAGATCCGGTGACTCGCCTGGCGTGCCAACCAAAGGCACGGCGGCGGCTTGGGCGTCAGGAATCAAGCGCCATGGGTTGAGCTGGTAGAGTTGCCGCGCCACCTGCGGAATGTCACTGGCGGGAAAACGGAGTCCCAAATAGCTGCCGAGGACCTCTGGCTGACGGAATTCGGCAAGCACCTCACCGTCACCCGCCTCCCGGAAACTGTAGTACATGACCCGATGAAAGCCGGTGAGCTGGGCCACTTTTTCGACCAGCAACTGTTGTCCCTGCGAGAAATCCACGCCATCCCAAGTCAGCAAGCCAGCCGGAATGGACGGAAAAGAACGGACTGACGTTGACACCGAGGGCACGATTTCCATGATTGCCCAAGCTTGGGCGTTTCGTCCCAAAACCACATCAAGAAGGCCATCAATCCCGTCAATAGCCGCCTCAAACTGGCAACGGCTACCCGGCTCAGCACCGAGGCGTTCGAGCAGCAAACGCAAATTTGCTGGCAAAAGGCGGTCGACCGCAATCAAGTTTGCCGAAGGAAGAAAACGATCAATATTCGCCGAATAACATCGAATCTGCCCCTGAGCATCACAGACCACCAAAGCCCCGTGCGGCTGAATGGCCGACGACAGATGTAAGGCTTCGGCTTCACAGGCGTCGATATAACCCTTATCCATGCACTGACCTTCGCAACAAGTCTTCAAAATCCGCAACCTCAAGCGGCTTGGAAAGATAATACCCCTGCACCACATCACAGCGATGCTCGGCCAACCAAGTCATTTGCAGATCGGTTTCCACACCCTCTGCCACCGTCTGCAAGCGCAAGGCCTGGGCCAAACCCAATACGGCACGAGAAATCGCCTCATCGTCAGGGTCACTACCCAAGCCATCGACAAAACTCTTGTCAATTTTCAATTCCGACAAGGGCAAACGCTTCAGATATGCCAGCGAGGAATATCCGGTCCCGAAGTCATCAATACTGATCCGAATCCCGAATTGATGGAGCTTTTCCAGATTGCCAATGACGACATCGCTGTTTTCGAGCAAAGCACCTTCGGTAATTTCGACTTGTACAAGACTTGCCGCAACCGATTGTGCGCTCAAAGCCTGAATGAGGTTATCGGCCATGTCGACCTCGCGGGCATTACGGGCTGAACAATTGAAGGCAATCGTTGGCACGGGCAAACCAAGTTTTTGCCAATTCGTAATATGACCCAGCAGCAGACGCAAAACCTCCTGCGTGACCTCCTTGATCAAGCCCGAAGCCTCGCAGACCGGGATGAACTCACCGGGCGAAACATGGCC
>JAVEXE010000011.1:1907-22679 GCA_034004105.1 Azonexus sp.
TCAGGATAAATCTCGCCATTCTTGCGCTTGTTCCAGATTTCGCCTTGCCAGAATCCCTTATCCTCCAAGGCGTGCCACATGGCGGCGTAAAACTCGGCACTGTGTCGCCCGGACTTGAGCAGTTCACCAACGGTCTGACCGATGGCATCTTCTGCTGAGTAACCTGTGATACGACAAAACGCAATATTGGTTGTTTGAATGACAGCCTTGTGATCGGTCACGACAATGGCTTCACCCGCCTGATCAAAAACCCGGGCAGTGATCCTGAGCTGTTCCTCGGCGCGCTTGGCTGAGGTGATATCTTCTGCCTCGAAAATCAAGGCAACCGGATTGTCATTCGGGTCATAGAGCGTCTGATGCACTGCCTGCAGATAGCAGCCCCCGTGCGAAGGAACAAAATACTCAGCCTTCACCGGCTGGTGCAGACGTAATGAATTCAGAGAGCCCCCCCAAAGACTGGCGGCCAAGCCGGGCTCGAACACAGCAAAATCGCTTTGACCGATCAAACCTTGCTCCTCAAGGCCAAATACCTCAAGAAATCGACGATTCGCATACACGTAACGCCCGGTCGGATCGCGCATGGAAAAAATCACCGTCGTGTTGGCCATCAGGGCGTTCAGGCGTTCCTCAGATTGCGATAACGCCACCTGGGTACGCACAATATCGGTCACATCGATAAAGCTCACGACGAGTGTGCTGACCTCCCCTGTTTTGTTGAGTCCGGGCGAAATCAGTAGCCGAACATCGCGACCATCAATCTGCAAGGTGATCTGCTCACGGTCGCCATGCGCCAAGGCCCGCCCCAGCCAGACCTCAAGGTCCGACAGCGCCGAAGGCAAGCGTAAGCGCGAGAGGTGTTGCTTCAGTGCTGTCGTGCGCAAGTCAAAGCGCCGCATCGCCGGTGCATTGAAGCGGGTCAACTGCAGGCCGCGGTCAAAAACCAGCAGCGGAAACTCCAGCGCATCGTAGAGGTGCATGTAGTCTTCCGTGAGTTTGGACAATTCAACGGTCTTGACGTTAAGTTCCTCATTCAGGCTGACCAGCTCCTCATTGGTTGCCTGCATTTCCTCGTTGGCTGCCTCAAGCTCTTCATTGGTCGCTTGCAACTCCTCATTGGCCGCCTGCGATTCTTCGTTCAAGGCCTGCATTTCTTCATTGGCCGTCGCCATTTCCTCGACCAAGGCCTGAAGATGTTCCCGCGTCGCCATCAACTCGTCTTCAAGTTGCTGATTCGGTGCCGTACTGGGCTCGGCCAACGGGCTCTCCTGGATCCGTTCCGGCGCGAAAACCAGCATCACCAAATCACCTGCCGGATCGCTGAGCGGCTGCACGGTAATACGAAGGTAATTTTTTCCCAGACGGCGGCAACGTCCCTTTTGCGGGGCACTTCGCTGTATGGTTCGACGCAGCAAGGTCAAAACCTCACCGCGCAATTCTGGAATCACAATATCGGCAAGCGACAATCGCGAGGCACCGACGGGAAATTGCAAGTATTTGTCGACGTCACCCACGGTATGCACCACGTTACCGTCACGATCGCAAATCACCATCGTCAATTGCAGATGACCCACCAGGGCGGCGAGATAGGTCTCCAGACGACGATCCCGACGCTGAGCTGGCGTACTCAGTTTTCCCCCGGCATGAACACTGGCCACCGGCAAAACAATTGAATCTCCTTGTTTGCGAAATAGCCTTTCCCGACGGTCGACCGTAGAAAACAATTGCTCTGCCTGCGCGATACTTTCTGAACGCCCCAGGAACAAATACGCTTCCGGCGCCAAGCCGAAATGGAAAATCTTCAGGACCTTGTTCTGCAAAGGGGCATCAAAATAGATCAGGACATTGCGACAACTGACCATGTCGAGCCGCAGGAACGGTGGATCACTGACCAGGTTATGGCGCGCAAAAACGATCATGTCGCGCAAGACCTTACCAACTTCATGGTAGCTGCCACTGGCGCGAAAATAACGCTCCAGCAGATCCGGGTTCACTTCGCTCATCGAGGCCGCGGGATAGATGCCACGACGGGCAAAATTCAGCGCCTCATCATCCACATCGGTCGCAAAAATCTGAATCCGGTAATGCATCAATTGATCACCAAGCGCCTCGGCAAAAAGCATGGCAATCGAATAGGCTTCTTCTCCTGTCGCACAGCCGGCAACCCAGACGCGAATTTCACTACCCGGCGCTTTCCTGTGCAACAACTCGGCAACGCCACGACGCAAGGCATTGAAGGCTTCGCGATCACGGAAAAACGCCGTCACGGATATCAAGATATCGCGCGCCAGGGATTCAAGTTCTTCCGGATGACGCTCAACATAATCCAGATAGGTCTGCAGATCCGGGCAAGCCGTTGCGAACTGACGGCGCCGGATACGTCGCATCAAGGTGCCCAGTTTGTAACCGGAAAAATCAAATTGCAGTCGCTCACGTAATCCCGTCAGCAAATGATGCAAGAGATCTTCACCGCCACCCTCGACCAGATGCCCTTTGGGCACTTCCAGCAAACGGGAAAATTGGTGCGCGATTTCCTCCGGCGAAAGAATCTGATCGACCACACCGGCTTCGATGGCAGCACGCGGCATCCCATCGTATTTGGCAGTCTCCGGCTTTTGCGCCAGCGTGAACCCCCCGGCAGCCTGAATGGCCCGCAGGCCGGCCACGCCATCCGAACCCGTCCCCGACAGAATGATCCCAATCGCCGACTCGCCTTCTTCAGCCGCCAGCGAGATCAGGAATTGATTGATTGACGGCTTGGGAACAACCTCGGGCTGGGCGGAGACAAGCACAAAACGCCCTTCACGAAACAGGGCATTGGTATTGGTCGGGACGACATAAATGGTTCCTGCCTCGGGCACATCGCCATGGACCATTTCCTTGACGTTCAGCGAAGTCTCGCGGGCAAGGATATCGACCATCATGCTGCGATGGGTCGGTGAGAGATGCTGCAAAACAACGTAAGCACAAGGCAAGCCCGGCTTGAGATGAACAATCAACTGCGTGATTGCCTCAAGCCCCCCCGCCGACGCACCAATGCCCGCAACAGATACCGCACTCATGCCAAACCTCCTTTGCTGAGCCGTATCCTATCAGAGCCTGATTTTCGATGCCTTACTGTGCCCGCTTAACCTTGAGCGCCGGAGGGTTTTTACGCAAGGCAGCCAGCTCGTTGAATACCAAAGCCACCAAAACCAGGGTAGCACCGGAGAGTACGCTGACTGAAGGCTGCTCGCCCGCCCACAACCAAGCCCAGGCAACACCGAAAATGACTTCAAGTAAACCGAGCAAGGCAATTTCCGGCGCGGGTAAAACACGGGTCAGACGTACAACCAGCAAACAGGGAATCGCCAATTGCACTACCCCCAGCAAGGCAAGCCACCCGAGATCCTGGCTTGTCGCCTGAAATGGCCAGGCCAATGGCAAGGTACAAAGCGCCGAGATCAGGGCTCCGATCAGAACGGCAGGCAGCATGTCTGGCCCGGCTTGTTGAGCTTGCCCGGTTTTTTGCAACAAAGTCCAGTTGACCGCAGCAGCCAGCGGAACGGCAGTAGCAACGAGCAGACCGATCAAGCGCCCACCTTCAGGTGCCTCAGCGCCAAACATCCAGGTAATGCCAGCCCCAGCAACAAAAATTGCCGACCAGGTTCGCCCCGGCAAGCGCTGCCCCAGAAAAAACCGGGCAAACAAGGCGGTAATCATCGGCCCCAGCGCCATCGTCACCAGCACCATCGCCACCGTGGTCAAGGTAATCGCCAGCATGAATGCCGTGAACATCACCGCCCAGCAGAGACCCGAAACCCAGACGATACGAGGGGCTTGCAACAGTCCGAGCCACATTGCCCGGCCACGCAAGTAACTCAGACCAAGGCCAAGGGCCAGGGCGTTGAAAGCACTGCGCCAGAAATTGACCTCAAATCCTGCCGCAGCCTCCAGTTGCCTTGCCACCACCCCGGCCATGCTCCAGAGCAAGGTCACCAGCACCATCAGCGCGACTGCACGACGATGCGACATGACTCAAACGCGACGGCGACGCGCTTCGAACAGACAAACGCCAGCAGCGACCGAAACATTCAGGCTATCGACACTGCCATGCATCGGAATATTGACCAGTTGATCACAGGTTTCACGCGTCAGACGACGCATCCCTTCGCCTTCCGCACCCATGACCCAGGCAGTCGCCTGAGGCCAATCGGCAGCGTAGAGACTCTCTGAGGCCTCGCCCGCCGTACCGACAACCCAAATCTCGCGTTCCTTCAGTTCACGCAGCGTTCGGGCAAGATTGGTGACCATGACATAAGGCACGGTTTCAGCAGCACCACAGGCAGTTTTGACAGCCACATCGTTCAAGCCCGCAGCCTTGTCTTTGGGTGCAATCACGGCATGAACGCCAGCCGCATCAGCCACCCGTAAACAAGCACCCAGGTTGCGCGGGTCGGTTACGCCATCCAGTACCAGCAGGAATGCCGGCTCCTCCAGGGTATCAAGCACGTCATCCAGGTGGGCGAGTTTGCGCGCACCATCGATTCGCGCCACCACGCCCTGATGTCGTCCTCCCGCCGCCAGATCATCCAGACGCTTGCCCTCCACCAACAGGATTTTTACCCCTTGCAGTTCGGCATGCTTGAGCAATTCACGCGCCCTGGCATCCTGGCGCCCCGCATCCATCAGGATTTCCCGCAAGGATTCGGGATCCTGGCGCAGTTTGGCCGTAATGGCGTGAAAACCGTAGATCAGTCGGGAAGACATGGGCAATTTACCTGTGCGTATTGAGGGCAAAGAAAGTCGGGCATTTTACCCTGCAGCCCACGGCGCTGACAGGCCAGTTCGCCAGCGCTGACTTACTTGCGACCAAAAAACTTCAGGCCGCCATGGTCCGCCAATGCGCGGACCAGAAGCATGTCATGCATCTCGATATGGTTTTTGATCCAGGTCGCCAGCAAGGTGTCCAGTTCACGAATGCGCTGCACCACCTGGTCACGATCCAGGCGGGCAACGATCTGCTGGACCTGTTCGGCAATCGCTGCGTGATCTTCAACATGCGCTTCACTCTGCGCCTGATCGGTCAGTTGCAACAAGGCATCCCGCATGATCCGTTCTTCAGTCGTGAAGTGATCAAGAATGAAGGCAAAAAGATCGCCCAACTGATTGATCAGATCCTTCTCACAAGCGGTTCGCTTGAGCTGGCCACAGGAAGCGCAATCCCGCAGCCGCTCTGGATCGAGACAAATCTGGCGCACCTTCTTCATGATCCCAAGCAGCAAACGATGCTCATCGTCAATCAGGGCATTGCCGGTCACCAAGGCAGACGGCAACGCCGCCATGGGCATGAAGACAGCATCCATGGCTTGAGCCTGGTCTTGCGCCTGAAGCAATTGGCTAAGTTGCATCGATTCCTTGATCGTCATACCCGAAGTCTTGGCCCTGTCAAACCACTGATTCTATCGCTTTAGTCATAAGCAATCCATGATGTAAGCGCCCAAGAAATGAATTCTCATGCACAGCTGTGGAATAGACGCAACACCTCCGGATCAGGCAGCACGTTTTCGCCCACCTTTCTTGATCTCGGCTTTACCAGCCCCCTTGGCATGCTTGAGCGACTTCCCCACGGGACGCTCACGAACCAGCACAAAATCAATCTTGTTCGACTCAAGATCCGCCCGAACCAGTTTCACGCGCACACGGTCCCCCAGACGGAAACGCTCGCCCGTCCTTTCGCCAAGCATCTGATGCTTGACGTTATCAAACTGAAAGTAATCCTGCCCGAGTTCGGAAACATGGACCAAACCTTCGACATACACGCTGTCGAGGGCAACAAAAATACCAAATGCCGTCACAGCAGAGATCGTGCCATCAAACACCTCGCCAATCCGCTCCTTCATGAAGAAGGTTTTCAGCCAGTTCTCGACATCACGCGTTGCCTCATCGGCGCGTCGCTCGGTGGCTGAGCACTGCAAGCCAATATCATCCCAAGCACGGCCAGGATCGTAGGTTTCACCCGCCAACACGGCCTTGATCGCACGATGCACCAATAAATCCGGATAACGTCGGATTGGTGAGGTGAAATGCGTGTAATGCTCATACGCCAAACCGAAATGGCCAACGTTGTCCGGGCTGTACATCGCCTGACGCAGCGAGCGTAACATTACCGTCTGCAGCAACTGAAAATCCGGACGCGGTTTGATTTTCTCCAGAAGCACCGCGTAATCCTTGGCCTTTGGATCGTCGCCACCACCCAGTGCCATACCGAACTCGGACAGGAAACTGCGCAAATTGCGCAACTTCTCTTCCGATGGGCCTTCGTGAATTCGGTACAGGCATGTCTGCTTGTGTTCGGCCAGGAAGTCCGACGCACAGACATTGGCGGCCAACATGCATTCCTCGATGATACGGTGCGCATCATTACGCACGACCGGCACAATATTTTCGATTTTCCCATCCGAGTTGAACAACATCTGTGTCTCGGTGGTTTCAAAATCAATCGCGCCTCGCTTGCCGCGCGCCTTGTGCAAAATGGCATACAGCTTGTAGAGATTCTGTACACATGGAAGGACATTGCGGTCGACATCGTTGTCGGGTGTTTTTTCACCCGACAACCAGCCCCACACCTTGTTATAGGTCAATCGCGCGTGCGACCGAAACACGGCCGGATAAAAGCGATAATGGCCGATCTTGCCAGCCGCACTGATCGACATGTCGCAGACCATCGCCAGCCGCTCGACATCAGGATTGAGCGAACAGATTCCGTTGGACAATTTTTCCGGCAACATGGGGATGACCCGGCGCGGAAAATAGACCGAATTACCCCGCTCCAAGGCCTCTCGATCCAAGGCCATACCCGGCTTGACATAGTGTGAGACGTCAGCGATTGCCACCACCAGACGCCAGCCCCGCCCTTGTTTCTCGCAAAAAACTGCATCATCAAAATCACGCGCCGTTTCACCGTCAATGGTTACCAAGGGCAGATCTCGCAAATCCTCGCGTCCTTTGAGATCCATTTTTCGCACCTTGAGCGGCATTTTCTTGTTTTCCTCAAGAGCAGCCTTGGAAAACTCGAAGGGAAGATCATGCTTGCGCAACGCGATTTCGATTTCCATGCCAGGATCCGCATAATTCCCCAAAACCTCGACAATTCGTCCAATCGGCTGAGAAAATTTGCTGGGCTGCTCGATGATCTCAACCATCACCACCTGCCCGGATTGAGCCTTAAGCTTGGCTTTCTTTTCCGGCGGCACGAGAATGTCTTGGGAAATCCGCTTATTCTCGGGCGCGACGATCACCACGCCATGCTCAATGAAAACCCGCCCGACGAGACGTGAATTTACCCGCTCGGTCACCTCGACAATACTGCCTTCGGGCTTCCCCTTTCGGTCGCTTCCCGTCACCCGTACCAATGCACGATCGCCGTGCAAGACCTTACCCATCTGTCGCTGATCGAGAAAAATATCCGGACTCCCGTCATCAGGAATGAGGAAACCGTAGCCCTCAGGATGTCCCTGTACTCGTCCAGCAATCAGACTGGCGCGCTCCGGCAAAATGTAATCCCCCTTGCGATTACGCAACAACTGCCCCTCGCGCTCCATGGCGGTCAAACGTCGATGAAATAGCCCACGCTCGTCCTGCGTGATATCGAGCAGCACAACCAGATCATCAATTCCCAGGGGGCGTCCCTCGTCGGTGAAAATTTGAATGACGTACTCGCGCGACGGCAGAGGAAACTCATAGCGTAAACGCTCACGCTCCAGGAATGGATCTGCGCGACGAATTTTTGTTAACTTTTTTCTTGACATCTCTTTTTTGTCCTCTATAATGACGGCTCTTCGCGGTTGTGCCCAGGTGGCGGAATTGGTAGACGCACTAGTTTCAGGTACTAGCGCTGCAAGGCGTGGGGGTTCGAGTCCCTTCCTGGGCACCAGCGACATTGAACAAAGGTCTTACTTCGGTAAGGCCTTTTTTCATTTCAGCCTCGAATTTTCTACTTTTCATCTTGCCACGACACGCAGTTGCGCCGATGCTCATGACTGTTAGCAAAAACGGGCCCGAAGGCCCGTCGACCGTAACCCGCCCAATACTGGGCCAGGATTGGCAGGCAAGGCCCGCGATTAGTTGAATGGATGTTGCCGCAAAATGGTTTCATCCCGCTCAGGACCGGTAGAAACGATCGCAACCGGCACCTCGCACAAGGCTTCGAGACGATTCAGATAAGCCTGCGCATTTACCGGCAAATCTTCCCAGCGCTTGACGCGGAAGGTCGTCCCCTCCCAGCCAGGCATGGTTTCGTAAATAGGCTCACAACGTGCCACATCATCCGCGCCGATAGGCAATAGATCAATCACCTTGCCATCGAGCTTGTAACCCGTACAAATCTGGATTTCTTTCAAACCATCCAGTACATCGAGCTTGGTGATGCACAAACCGGTCAAGCCATTGATGCGAGCCGAGCGACGCAACAAGGCCGCGTCAAACCAGCCACAGCGGCGCTTACGCCCCGTCACGGTACCGAATTCCTTACCAACGCTGAACATCTGATGACCCGGCGTGCCTTCGGTGTCGATATCCAGCTCACTGGGGAACGGACCACCACCAACACGCGTGCAGTAAGCCTTGGTGATACCCAGCACATAATGCAACATCCCGGGACCAACGCCAGCGCCAGCGGCCGCCTGTCCAGCAACGCAGTTTGACGATGTCACGAAGGGGTAGGTGCCGTGATCAATATCGAGCAAGGTTCCCTGGGCGCCTTCGAACAGCATGTTCTGACCAGCTTTATTGGCATCGTAAAGCGCAGCCGAAACATCGACCACCATCGGACGAATAATCTCAGCATCGGCCATGGCCTGGTCGAAGACAGCCTGAAAATCCACTGGATCGGCCTTGAAATATTGCGTCAGGACGAAATTGTGATATTCCAGAACTTCCTTGAGTTTCTCGGCAAAACGTTCGGGATAAAAAAGATCATAAACGCGCAGACCACGGCGGGAGACCTTGTCTTCGTAGGTCGGCCCGATACCCTTGCCGGTCGTGCCAATTTTCTTGTCGCCCGCTTTCGCTGCCTCACGCGCCTTGTCGATAGCCGAATGGTAGGGCAGGATAATCGGGCAGCCCGGACTGATCTTGAGGCGCGAACGAACGTCGATACCGCCCTTTTCCAGTTCAGCGATTTCAGAAATAAGGTGATGGATATCCAGTACGACACCATTGCCGATATAACAATCGACGCCTTCGCGCACAATCCCCGACGGAACCAGATTCAGCTTATAGACGCACTCGCCCACCACCAGTGTGTGGCCAGCATTATGCCCCCCCTGGAAACGAACAACCCCCTGAGCGTGATCGGTCAGCCAGTCGACGATCTTGCCTTTTCCCTCGTCGCCCCATTGAGTTCCGACGACGATGACATTCTTGGCCATTTGTATTAGTCCTCTTGTATTGCTTCAATAATCCACTGTCCGCCGACCTGCGCCAGCTTGCGGTCGCAACGCGGACCTTCACAAGCAGTTTCACCCGGCATAAGTTCAACAACAACTTCCCCCCGTTCGCGCAAGGCCGACACATGGGCTGCCAGCAAGCGATCCTTGCCGGCGTAGGGAGACAGAATCCCGAAGGACGGCTTGCCAGCAGGCGCCAAGCGGGCCATTTCACGTAAATCCAGGGAAAATCCGGTCGCTGGACGCGCTCGCCCGAATGCCTCCCCGGCACCATCATAACGCCCCCCAAGGGCAATCGCCGCAGGGTAACCTGAACAATATGCGGCAAAGACGATTCCATTGTGATAGTGATAGCCACGCAGGTCAGCCAGATCAATCGAAAATGGCAACTCTGGGGCAGTATCCACCAAGTACTGCAACTGCTCCAAGGCACGACGAATCTCTGGCAAATCGGGCAATACAGCCAAACTACGCTGCAAGGTTTCAGGTCCGCCATACAACGTTGGCAGTGCCAGCAGTGCCGCCCGATACGTCGCTGGCAGCGCTGCGGTTGCCGCTTCCAGACCAGGAACATCCTTGTCACGCAGCAGTTGCAGCAAGCGGGCTTCCGCCTCATTGGACAGTCCTGCAACCTCAACCAGCGCACGGAAAATACCGACGTGCCCGAGATCAACACGCGCCAGCGGCAACTTGATGCGATCAAACGCACTTGCCATCAGGCGTACGATTTCAAGGTCGGCCTCAACTCCGGCATAACCATACAGCTCGGCACCCAACTGAATCTGTTCCCGTCCGGCAGACACATTGGCGGGCAGCGTGTGCAGCACACTACCGCAATAGCACAAGCGGGTCGTGCCCTGATGATTGAGCAAATGCGCATCGATCCGGGCAGCCTGAGGCGTCATGTCGGCACGCACCCCCATCGTTCGCCCGGAAAGCTGATCAACCAGCTTGAATGTACGCAAATTCAAATCCTGACCAGCACCGGTCAACAGGGACTCCAGGTACTCCAGCATTGGCGGTACAACGTATTCGAAGCCACGGACACGAAAATGATCAAGCAAGGCACGCCGCAAAGACTCAATACGCGCCGCCTCGGCGGGTAAGGCGTCGGCAAGATATTCAGGTAAAAGCCAGGTCATGAGAAAAGCATCAGAAGTACGAGGCCGATCAACATCGAGGTCAGACCGATGAAACGGATCTGACCGTCAGACATCTGAATCAGACGTCGAAAGGTTTCTCGCCAAGCAGCTGGCGCAATGAAGGGCATCGCACCTTCAAGCACCAGCATCAAGGCGAAGGCAAGTAACAGGGTAGATAGCATTATCGACGGATCAACGACCCTGACTCTTCATGTACTTGAAGAAATCCGAGCTAGGCTCAACCACCAGTACGTCACTCTTGTTGGCGAAGCTATTGCGATAGGCCTCAAGACTACGATAGAAAGCGTAGAAGTCGGGGTTCTTGCCAAATGCTTCAGCATAAGTCGATGCCGCCTTCGCATCACCCTCACCCTTGATTTTCTGGGCATCGCGATAGGCTTCGGCAACAATGACTTCCCGCTGCCGATCAGCATCAGCACGAATTTTTTCTGCCTCTGCGGCACCTTCAGAGCGCAGTTCGTTGGCGACACGCTTACGCTCTGCCTCCATCCGGCTATACACCGCACCGCTAACTTCTTCCGGCAGTTCAACGCGTTTCAACCTGACATCGACAATCTGCACACCAATACGGCGAGCATCGACATCGGCCTTTTCGCGCATCTGATCCATGATTTTGTCACGTTCACCCGAAATGACATCATGAACAAGGCGTTTACCAAACTCTTCCCGCAAGCCAGCGTTAACCGTCTGACTCAACCGGGTACGTGCCCGCGTTTCGTCACCGCCCACGGAGATGTAATACAAATTTGGATCGACGATGCGCCACTTGATGTAGGAATCAACCAGCACGTTCTTCTTTTCAGAGGTGATGAAACGCTCAGGCTCATTACTGTCCAGTGTCAGAATACGTCGGTCAAAATATCTGACGTTCTGGATCATCGGAACCTTGAAGTGCAGTCCAGGCTCGGTAATCGCCTGCTTGACCTCACCCAACTGAAACACCAGCGCGTACTGACGCTGATCGACCGTAAAAATGGACATGGATGCTGCTGTAAGAAGCAAGGCACCGATACCACCCAGGATATTCAGACGCGAACTCATCAACGAGCCTCCCGATCACGCGAGGTCAGCGAACCACCCCGCGAATTGGAATTGTAGGTATTGCCTCCGACCGCCGGGGTACTCTCGAACTGCGGCGGAACACTGCCGGAAAATGCCGAGCGTGCAGGAGCATTACGCTGAACAGCGGTATCCTCAACGCCTTGCGGCATCACTGCCCCGGCAGTTGTCACCTGCATCAACTTATCCAGCGGCAGGTAGAGCAGATTACCCTGCCCTTTGGCATCAACCATGATCTTGGTGGTATTGGCATAGATTTGCTGCATGGTTTCCAGATACATGCGTTGACGCGTAACCTCCGGCGCCTTGGCATATTCGACCTGGATCTGACGGAAGCGCGACGCATCACCTTCGGCGGTAGCGATCACCCGTTGCCGATAGCCCTCAGCTTCCTCCATCAAACGAGCAGCGGTACCACGCGCCCTGGGAATCACGTCGTTCGCATACGCCTGACCTTCGTTCTTCTGCCGCTCGCGATCCTGCCCAGCCTTCACCGCGTCGTCAAAAGCGGCCTGCACCTGTTCGGGTGGCTGGGCATTCTGCATCGTCACCCGGGAGATCAGGACGCCTGCCTGGTAACGATCGAGAATCGTCTGCATCAACTGCGCCGCATCGGTCGCAATCTGCTCACGGCCCTCGTAGAGAACAAAGTCCATCTTGCTCTTACCGACAATCTCGCGCACGGCGGTTTCGGCAGCGCCGACAACAGCCTCATCGGTGTGCCGATTGTTGAAGAGATATTCAACCGGGTCTTTCAGGATGTACTGCACCGCGAACTGAATATTCACGATGTTTTCATCGTCAGTGAGCATCAGGGCTTCTTTGAGCACCTTATTACGCTCCGTCCCACGATAGCCGATTTCAACCGTCCGGACGCCCGTCAGATTGACCAGCTCGTGCGACTGAATCGGATACGGCAAGCGCCAACGCAAACCTGGCTCGGTTGTCTCTTTCAATTTACCAAATTGCAGGATCACCCCACGCTGAGAGGCATCGACAATATAGAACCCGGACGCCAGCCAGACAATCAGCGCCAAGCCAGCAAGAATGCCGACACCGCCACTGAACATTTTCGGATTGAATTCCATCGGCGGCATGCGCGGCCCATCGCCACCATTATTGCCACCGTTATTTCCGCCACCTTTCTTACCCATCATGCCGGTAAGTTTTCGGTTGAAGTCCCGCCACAGATCCTCAAGATCAGGCGGTCCATCATTCGGGCGTCGAGGAGGACGGTTGTTGTTTGGTTTGTCGTCATCCCCACCGCGGTTACCCCACTGTGGGTCGTTAATCGACATGAGAATTCCTAGCGTCGGGATCATGGGTCTCGGGATTCAAGTGATGAAATCGGATTGTGCCAATCGAGCGGCCTCGTCGATCGCCTGACGACGTGAATCGGCCTTGGCTCGGGCATGTTCGGCCAAAGTTTCGCGCAATAGTTCCAGACCTTCGCCGGAACGCGAACTCAATCGAACGCGGCTGATATTACCATACTCATCCCGTTCAAGCCCGGGCGTGGCTTCGGTCAGATCGATCTTGTTCCAGACGATCAATTGTGGAACATCCTGAGCACCAATTTCCGCCAGGACTTTGCAAACTTCCTGCAACTGCTCATCTCGCGCGTGGCTGGCGCTATCGACAACATGCAACAACAAGTCTGCGTCGACCGCGGCTTCCAGTGTTGCGTGAAAAGCATCCACCAACGCATGCGGAAGATCCCGGATGAACCCGACGGTATCAGAGATGACCAGATTACCGGCACCCTCTAGCCAGAGTTTCCGGGATGTCGTATCAAGGGTTGCAAACAACTGGTCGGCCGCATACACCCCTGCACGGGTCAAGGCATTGAACAATGTCGACTTCCCGGCATTGGTATAACCGACCAGCGAAACATTGAGCACATCACCCCGCCGACGAGCCTTGCGCTGGACAACACGCTGTCTCGACAGCTTGTGCAGTCGGTCTTTAAGCAATTTGACCCGTTTTCCCAGCAAACGCCTGTCGGTTTCCAACTGAGTCTCGCCAGGACCACGCATGCCAATACCGCCACGCTGCCGTTCCAGGTGCGTCCAACCACGCACAAGGCGCGTTGACAAATGCTCCAGCTGGGCAAGCTCTACCTGCAACTTACCCTCGGCACTGGCAGCACGAAGCGCGAAAATATCCAGAATCAACGTATTGCGGTCAACCACCCGACACTTCAATTCCCGCTCAAGATTTCGCTGCTGTACCGGCGAAAGGGAATGATTGAAGATCACCAGCTCGGCTTCCATGCTGGCGATCATTGCCCCGATTTCCTCCACTTTGCCCTTGCCGGCAAAAGTTTTAGGATCCGGACTCTGTCTACGCCCATGAACCTCAGCGACAACCGTGCCGCCAGCGGATTCAGTCAACAAACGGAGTTCTTCGACCTGATCTTCGATGTCGACCTGGCCAAAATCAAGTTGCACAATCACAGCACGCTCGCCAGCGGCAGGGCGCTCAAGCATCGATTTGTCCTATGAGGGAAATGGCTGCCCCGAAATTATGGGGCAGCAAAACGTTGCTGCTTATTCTGCAACCTGATCCTGCTGCTGCAGATTGACCGGACGAGCCGGCACGACCGTGGAGATGGCGTGTTTATACACCATCTGCGTGACGGTGTTTTTCAGCAAGACGACGTACTGATCAAACGACTCGACCTGACCTTGCAATTTGATGCCATTGACCAGGTAAATCGACACAGGAACGTGCTCGCGACGAAGCGCGTTGAGGAAGGGGTCTTGTAGTAATTGCCCTTTGTTACTCATGGTGTGGACTCCATGTATGTTGTTATGGGATACCTAATGTACCCAAATTGTAGAAATAATGCTGAGAATTTTGTGGTTATTTTGTGACTCAGCGGGTGTCTTTATCGGCAAATGGGTTTTTCGCCGCAACAAACTGTATCCGCAACGGCGTCCCTTGCAATTTGAAAACCTCGCGGAAGGTATGTTCTAGATAGCGCCGGTAACTGTCAGGAATCTGGTCAACGGCATTGCCGTGCACCACGATAATCGGGGGATTTGATCCGCCTTGATGCGCATATCGCGGTTTCGGCCTGAATAAACCGTGCTTGGGCGGTGCCTGACGGGCAACTGCATCGGCCAGAACGCGCGACAAACGCGGCGTTGAAAGTTTGGTCATCGCCGCGGCATAAGCTGCATCGACCGACTTGAATAAATTGACCAGCCCAATATTTTCGCGTGCTGAAATGAAATGGAATTTTGCAAAATCCAGAAATTTCAGCTTACGCTGCAGCATCTGGCGGGTTTGTTCGCGTACATAGGGGTCCAGACCATCCCATTTATTCACGGCCACCACCAGCGCACGCCCGGACTGGACGATGAAATCGGCAATATGTGCATCCTGGTCGGAAATATCCGCCTGGGCGTCCACCATCAGAATCGCAACATTCGCGTCTTCAATCGACTGCAGGGTTTTGACGACCGAGAATTTTTCAATCGCCTCAAACACTTTGCCACGTTTGCGCATGCCGGCGGTGTCAATCAGCACGTATTTACGGCCGTTTCGCTCAAAATCGATTTCAATGGCGTCCCGCGTTGTTCCCGGAGCGTCAAAGGCAATGACCCGCTCTTCTCCAAGCAAGGTATTGATCAGCGTAGACTTGCCCACATTGGGTCTGCCAACAATCGCCACACGGGTAGCATCGGAATGCCATTCGTCATCCTCGGGCTCTGGAAAGCCGTCAAGCGCAAGTTCGACCAGGCCACGTACGCCCTCGCCGTGCGCAGCTGAAATGGCATTCGGTTCCCCCAGACCCAACTCATGGAAATCCGCTTCAACCATGCCGGAATTCAAGCCTTCAGCCTTGTTGACCGCAACCATGACCGGTCGATCAATACGTCGCAATTTGTTGGCGATCTCCTTGTCGTGCGGTGTCAGCCCCGTACGACCATCGACAACAAAAATCACCACATCGGCCTCGGCAATCGCCTGCTCGGTCTGACGGGCCATTTCGTGCAGGATGCCGTCCTTGACAAGCGGCTCGAAGCCACCCGTGTCAACAACCAGAAAAGGCTTTTTGCCCAATTTTCCGTGGCCATAATGGCGGTCACGGGTCAAACCTGGCACATCAGCGACAATAGCGTCTCTGGACTTGGTCAGGCGGTTGAACAGCGTCGATTTGCCTACATTCGGACGCCCAACCAGTACGATGGTAGGTTTCATTGGATCTCGATTGACCGGATATCACCACCGGCGGATTGACTGAGAAATGTCCCGCGAAGCTGCTGCAAAGGAACGCGAATGGCGGAGCTGTCGGATTTCACACGACCCACAAATGCCCCTTCTTCGCGGGAAAGAAAATGTACATAACCTTCGGCATCGCCAACAGCAACCACATTGCCCTGAACTGCGGGGCCTGAGACGCCACGCAGACGCAGCTTGTCCTGCTTCCACAAGCTTCCGCCGGTCAATCGATCCAGCCCGTAAACAACATCTTTATCATCGGTGACAAAGAGGTAGCGCCCATCGAGAACCAATCCCCGTGCAGAGGAAATATCCTTCGACCAGATCATCGCCCCGCCCTGCCCCATGTCAAAACAGGCGATACGCCCTTGAAAGGCAACCGCACAAATTTGCGTACCATCAATCACTGGCGAAACAACGATATCTGCAACACGGTCCAGTTCCGTCGCGCCTTTGGGCTGAGCAACCGTACCCTCCCAGACCGGGGCACCATTACTTTGTGCAATGGCCACCAGCTTACCGCCGGGAAAGCCGGCGAAAATATAGTCATCCGCAAAAACCGGGGCACCAAATGTACGAACTGCCAGCGCCGGCATCGGACGTTGATACATCCATTTACGGGCACCCGTGTGGATATCGAAGAGGAAAATCCGGTTATCACCACTCCGAACCGCGACACCACCCGCGCCAACGGCAGGCGGAGCAAGGACCTCACTGCTGACCTGAGCCTGCCAGAGTGGCTTTCCGCTCTCCGAGTCAAAGGCCAGCACACCACCCTTGGCTGTCGCAACCACGACTACCCGGGCGTCTGCGCCAACACCCGCCGACAGGGACTGCCCGGCATCAATTTTCCAAACAATCCGACCCGCTTCAAGACGATAGACGCTGCCCTTTTCATCTGCAGCGAAAACCGCCTCACCAACAACCGCCGGCGAAAACAGACTGCTACCAGCCTTGCCGATACTCGCCGCCCAGACTGTCCGTCCTGCCTCGACCGACAGCGTCGGCAAGGGTGCCATCTTGGCGCCGGAGGATGAAAAGGGATTAAGCTTATCGACGGTATTGGAGACCGTCGAACAACCGCTGACCAGAATGCCAGCCAGCGCACCAACCATCAGCCACCGACGTTGAATCATGCTGTTTCTCCCAAACTGTCAATTTTCTGCTGCAATAATTCCCGTACGGTTCCGCCATCCTTGCTGCTGAGTTTTTCCAGCGCAGCCTTGTAAGCCGCACGCGCTTCCGCAGCATTTCCCTGAGCGCTCAACACATCGCCCTTGAGCTCAAGAAAACTGGCAGCAAATGCCGGACGGTGAGTGGCCGCTAGCTGTTTGAGCGCTTCATCATGCGCTTGTTCATCAAGCAAGAGCGAAGCCAGGCGCAAACGCGCAATATCCCGCAATTCGTCCTTGGCATTATCAGCGACCCAACCCAGCTGAGCTTTACTGGTTTTCAGGTCACCTGCTTCAAACGATTGCTTGGCTGCCAGCAAGGCCCCAAGCGCCGCATAGCCACTGCCTGGAAACTTCTCTGTCAATTCCCCAGCCGTAGACTTCACACGCTGCTGATCTGCCGCTTGGACGGCTTGTTCAAGTGCCGCGAAAACCATCGCAGCCTTCCCGGTTTCGTTGTTCTGGTACCAGTTCCAACCTTGCCAGCCAACCACCGCCAAGGCAAGCGCCGAAACCAGGGCGGTCACCAGATTACCGTACATCTTCCACCAGGTTTTGATGGAATCAATCTGTTCCTGCTCTTCGAGGTCGTAGTGTGCCATCCTGCTTATTCCTCTTCGTCCGAATCAATCATGGAGTCGATGATGGCTTCTGCCAATGCATCGACTTTCAATTTACGCTGAACCACACCCTCAAGGCGCAAGGCTTTGAGCTGGGCTTCTCCGGTCAACGCTTCATCATCGCCAATAATCACGGCAAATGCAGCACCGCTGGCATCGGCCTTCTTCATCTGCGACTTGAACGAACCACCGCCACAGTGCAGCAGCACATCCAAACCTTGATCACGAAGACCCTCGGCAACGCGAAAAGCCAGGCGACCAGCCACCTCGCCCTGATGTACGACATAGACATCGGGAGACGGGGCCGCCGGCTCGCCACCACTCTCCTTGATCAGTGCAATCAAACGCTCAACTCCCATGGCAAAACCACAGGCTGCTGTCGGCTTACCGCCAAGTTGCTCGACCAAGCCATCGTAACGCCCGCCAGCGCAGACTGTTCCCTGGGCACCCAGCTTATCGGTCACCCATTCGAAGACGGTGAGATTGTAGTAATCCAGCCCCCGGACCAGACGCGGATTAACCGTAAACGGCTGGCCTGCATCGCGCAGCACCTGCTGCACGCCCTCGAAGTGAGCCAGCGATTCCGCCCCGAGAAAATCAATCAGCTTCGGCGCAGCGGCGCAGATGTCCTGCAGCGCCGGATTCTTGGTATCGAGGATGCGCAGCGGATTGGTGTACAAGCGACGTTTGGCATCCTCATCAAGAACATCAACATACTGCTCAAGATAGGCGATCAAGGCGGCGCGGTGTTCGGCACGCTCGCCCGGCTGACCAAGGCTGTTGATCTGCAGTTCGATACCATCAAGACCAAGATCGGCCCACAGACGGGCGCCCATCAGGATCAGCTCGGCGTCGATATCCGGCCCGGCAATGCCGAAAGTCTCGACACCAACCTGATGAAATTGCCGGTAACGCCCCTTTTGCGGCCGCTCGTGGCGGAACATCTGACCCATGTAATAGAGGCGCTGCGTCTGCCGCGCTGCCAGATTGTGCTCAATAACGGCACGCACGCAACCCGCAGTCCCTTCCGGACGCAGCGTCAGCGCCTCGCCATTAAGGCCGTCGACGAAGGAATACATTTCCTTCTCGACGATGTCGGTAACCTCGCCGATAGCGCGTTTGAACAATGGCGTCGGCTCGACAATCGGCATGCGGATCGGCTTGTAACCGTAGCCCTTCAGCCAGGCGCGGACGGTTTCCTCGAACAGTTCCCAGAATTCAGCCTCTTCCGGCAGGATGTCGTTCATCCCGCGTACGGCTTGCAATACTTGACTCATGCTTGCAGTTTCTTCTTGTAGGTGCGCTGGACATAGCGCTCGATAATGTCCTTGAATTCCTTGGCGATGTTGTCGCCCTTCAGTGTGACGGTCTTCTCGCCATCTTCGTAAACCGGTGCCGACGGTGCTTCGCCGGTGCCGGGCAAGGAAATGCCGATATTGGCGTGCTTCGATTCGCCGGGGCCATTGACGATGCAGCCCATGACAGCCAGCGTCATATTTTCCGCACCGTCGTAGTGCAGTTTCCATTCGGGCATGCGGGCACGGACAAAATCCTGCACCTCGCCAGCCAGTTCCTGGAAGAAGGTCGAGGTCGTCCGGCCACAACCGGGACAGGCCGCGACCATCGGCGTAAAGGCGCGTAACCCCATGGTCTGCAGGATTTCCTGGGCGACGATCACTTCCTGGCTGCGCGAACCGCCCGGCTCCGGCGTCAGCGAAACACGTATGGTGTCGCCAATGCCTTCCTGCAGTAGCACTGACAATGCTGCGGTCGACGCGACAATACCCTTGGAACCCATGCCAGCCTCGGTTAGCCCAAGGTGCAGCGCGTAGTCCGAACGACGCGCCAGTTCGCGGTAGATGGCGATCAAATCCTGCACGCTGGAAACCTTGCACGAGAGAATGATCTTCTCACCGGCCAAACCGACTTCCTCTGCCTTTGCTGCCGATTCAAGCGCCGACGTAACCATGGCGTGACGCATCATCTCGGTTGCATCGAGCGGCTCAGCACGCTTGCTGTTCTCGTCCATGATCCGCGCCAGCAATTCCTGATCGAGGCTACCCCAATTGACGCCGATGCGCACCGGCTTGTCGTAACGGCAGGCGAGTTCGACCATCTGCGCAAATTGCTCGTCTTTCTTCTTGCCGAAACCGACATTACCGGGATTGATGCGGTACTTGGCCAGCGCCTCGGCGCAGGCGGGATGCTCGGTGAGCAGGCGGTGACCGTTGTAATGGAAGTCACCGATCAACGGTACGTTGCAATTCATCTTGTCGAGATGATCGCGAATTTTCGGCACCGCTGCGGCAGCTTCCGGGGAATTCACCGTAATACGAACCAGCTCTGAGCCGGCACGTGCCAACTCAGCGCATTGGATGGCTGTCGCCAGATAATCTGCCGTATCGGTGTTGGTCATTGACTGGACGACCACGGGCGCAGTGCCACCCAGCCGAACGTGAGCGATGGACGTTGAGCGCGTCGCGCGTTTTTGCAATGCAGTCACGATTTACTCCAAGACCAGACGGGCCACATTGTTCTTGCTGTGCGGGGCCAGATCAACCGCTTGATCACGCCAGGTAATACTCATCCCGGCAGCGTAACCAATGACGATCGAAAAGGGGGCCTTCCCATTCAGGTTTTCCACAGCACCCGCCGCCAACCGACGAGACAGAATGACATTCTGATCACGATCACGAATCTCGACCCAGGATTCTTTCGTGGCTTGCAAACGCAGAAGCGGGCTATCCGTCACCAGAGATGTGACTGGCGGTACAACCAGCGGTTGCTCTTGCGCCGATTTCGTTTTTTCCACGGCAACATCGTTGACCGCAGCATCCCCGGCCGTACTGACGTTTTCCTGAGCGACAGGCGAAGTCGGTGCAATGAGTTGTGAATTGGTGCTACCCGGTGGGAAAAGCGGTTCCTGTGGTTGAACAGTGACCGGCACAGCCACGGACTGTACCGCCGCCTTGTCAGCCGATCCGTCAACCCAGGCCTGGATCTGCATTCGCCAGGACTGGAGATCACCCGGCATCAGAAAATAGGCCAGTGCCGCCAGCACCAGCAAAAGCGCACCCACGGCAACGACAGCGCCATCCCGGGA
>JAVEXE010000181.1:0-4650 GCA_034004105.1 Azonexus sp.
TCAGCAAGAGCCTGCTGCCGACGGCCAGCAACAGCCTGGCCGGGCAAGCGGCGGGCAACCTCTTGGGCAATCTGGCCGGTCAGAATGGCTTGCCGGACGACAACAGCGAAAGCAGCCAGACGCTGGCGGTCATCTCACCGGCGACGATCACGCTTACCGGCACGGGCAACCCGGACACGGACGCGGCCAGCCAACAGGCTGCCGACACACTGACCCAGCGCGACCCGGCAATGGCCAATCAAACGCTGACCGACACGCTCACCCTGCAAGACGCCGCCCGCATCGAACGCGAGTTGCAGGAAGCGAAACAGAACGCCGCAGCGGCAAACCTCATCGGACAGACCGTGGCCGGACTGATCGGCGATCTGGCCGATCAGATGAAGAAACCCATCGTCGATGCCAGCCGAAGAATCGAACTGGATCAGCGACAAGCCGCCGCCAGGGACGGCGGCCCGCCGCTGACGCACCTGGAGCAATACGACCTCGACCGGCTCAACAGCGAAGGCATGACCAGCGAGAAGGCGGCCCAAACCCTCGTCGATCCGGCGGCGCAGGCGAATTACAACAACTGGGGCGAAGGCAGCCTCAACAAGACCATCCTGCACGGCCTGGCCGGGATCATTCAGGCCAAGGTCGGCGACGGCAACGCGCTGGTCGGCGCGGCAGCCGGGGCGCTCAATGAGGCGCTGCTGCCGGAGATGGAGAAATTCCTGGATGCGCAAAACATCACCGATCCCGAAGCGCGCCGGGGCTACCTGCAACTGGGCAGCGCCCTGCTGGGTGCGGGCTTGGGTGCGGTGGCCGACGGCACCAACGGCGCGGCACTCGGCGGCACCGTGGCGCATAACGCGACGACGTATAACTACCTCTCCCATCCAGAAAACAAGGAGCGTGCCGAAGCCCGGAAAAACTGCACAGATAACAACAGCGCTTGCCAACGGGCGGATGAACTCGATGCCATCGACAAGCAGCGCGATACCGAATTCCACGCCGCCTGCGACGGCGAATTACGCTCGAGCGCTGGCTGTGCCGATGCAACGCGCTTGATGTTGGGTAGTTTGACGACTTATTTTTCAGAACAGGATGGAAAAGTTTACCTGCCGGATGATTTCCTGAAAACAGCCCATCAGAATGAGTTGCAAAGCTACGTCGATCTGCTGCGGGCCGCCAATAAGGATGCGCTGCAAAACGGTACGGATAGCCAGAGCCCGGATCTCTACAATTCGGATCTTTACGGTATCGTCGATTCCAACAAAACTGACCTCTATGCCATAGTAAAAATTGGCAACCAATGGAGTGTCGTGGGTAAAACCGACAAAGTATTTACGGACGCGGCGGGAGTGAACGGTATCCGCAACACTACGGACTACGCGCCGGGATTGCTGGGCTACCACATCAATAAAGAGGAAGAAAAGCAGGGCCTGGGCAAATCAGGGATATATACCCTGTTCTACAACCCGACCGAGGGGATTCTGAGTGATGGGCTGGAAACTTTCCGGGACAAGTTGTCATTCCTGTTTGGCCCGTCGGATGTTGCAAAGAAACTGTCAGGGGTGTTGGGTGCGATCCAGCAAGATGGCAAGTCTGTGAACTGGGTGGCGCATAGCCAGGGCGGAGCAATTTTTGCGTCTGCTGTGGATTATCATGGCGGCACGCTCTCGCAGAATTCGGTCGCATTTCATGCGGGTGCTAATAATCGGTTGGTGACAGAGATCATATTGAAAAATTCAGGGATTAATGTTGATAAAAATGGGGAATACGTTAAGCGATATTGGGATTCTCCATATGATGCAGTGCCAAATGTTATTGGGTTAAATACTGTAAACCCCATTAAATGGATTGGTTCCATCCTGTTCCTTCCGACGTTATTCATGGGGCCAGATAAGAGCCAGCACACCCTGCCGCCGAAATTAACGCCTTGAATATCGGAGGCCAAAATGATGCTACGAATTAGTACTCTGTTGCTCTGTGCGACGATGGCTATGCCTTGCTCTGCTGAAAGCGTTAACATGGACGATTTCGATAAACTCAAACCTTCTGAACAATTGCGTGTGTTGAACCGTAAAACGGAGAAAACCACGCCTTTAGAGTATTATTATGTAATGGTTGATGGCTGGGAGATTTTATTCCAGGCGCCAGCAGATGGAAAGCCTGATTCAGCATGGTTAACCCCTGTAACAGATACCCGAAGCGAACTTTATACCAAAACGTTTAAATCCTATGTTAACCATACCGGTAACACAAATTATACTGAAGGAGTGTTTTCATTTATCAGAGGTTATAAATTTGGGCTTCCATTCTTAAACTCTTCGCGTCTTGGCCAACTTGATGTTAACTGCGAACTAATAGTGTTCTTGGATAAGTCAGATTGGCCGGAAAGGTATCGCCAGAATTTCATGGTGCCAGATGACCTGTTGAAAGAATTTGGGCGAAGCTACCGTAGCGATTATATGGTGCGTAGCTATCACGACGGGAAGCTCTACCCGGCGGGTACTGAAGTAAATGAAATTATTATTGATGGAAGAAAATGGGTTCATAAGTGGCATTTAAGTGAAATCGGCTCAAGCGAGACTTATTATACGGCGCTCGCCAAAGAACGTGTTCTCAAGATCAATATTCAATATAATTTTTTCATTCCAGAGAAATACTACCACCCTGATTCTCCCCGCCCAGGCTGGATGAAATCGGCCTACGAGAGCGTCAACACGATCATGTCGTCAATCAGACTCAAGCCGCCGCCTGGGTATGACGAAGAGGCAGACCCTTACATTGTGAAGCCTGCTAAAGCACAGCAGTGAAAGCCAATCTTCATGAACACCGCCGCCCACGCCCTGATCTACAGCCCTTCCCGCCGTTGCCTGATCCCCGCTCCCGAATTCGCCCGCTGCCGAGGGAAGCAACGGCGAACGCGGCGTAATCGTCTCTACCACCAGCCACCCGGCAGCACGGCCCATTACCTGCTCGAAACCGACCCGGTTTTTGCCAATTACCGGACCTGGCTGTCCTCGGACTACCTGCTGCAAGCACTCAGTCTCGATCCGGCGCAGATGCAGAAACGCCTGGGCGACGGTTTCTACGAACAGCGGCTCATCGCCGAGCAGGTGGCGCAACTGACGGGCCGCCGCTTCCTGGCTGGCTACGCCGACGACGAAACGCAGTATCAGGCGCTGATGGCGGCGGGCGTCAGCGTGGCGCAGGCATGGCAACTCATTCCCGGCGTGGCGCTCTCCGCGGCGCAGGTCGCCCAACTGACCACCGACATTGTCTGGCTGGTTTCTGAAACCGTCACCCTGCCCGACGGCTCGACGCAACAGGCGCTCGTGCCGCGCGTCTATGCCCGCCTGCAGGACGGCGACCTCGCCCCGAGCGGCGCGCTCCTTGCCGCCGAGCACATCCGTCTGGACAGCGCCGGCGAATTTGCCAACAGCGGCGCCATTGCCGGACGCCAGACCGTGCTGCTTACCGGCGAACACATCGCCATCGAGCGCGGCGTGGTTGCCGGGCGCGACCTGGCCGTGCAGGCCGCCACCGACCTCGACATTCTTGGCGGCGCGCTCATCGCTCAAAACAGCCTCGTCGCCACGGCGGGCCGCGATCTCACTGTTGCCAGCAGCACCGCCGAGCGCAGCTATGCGCCGACTCAGGAAACCGGCATCCAGGCCAGCGTGGAGCGCAAGGTGATCGACCGTGTGGCCGGGCTGTACGTCACCGGCGAAAACGGCGTGCTGGTCGCCGCTGCCGGGCGCGACCTTGCCGTTCTCGCCGCTGAAATCGCCAGCGCGGGCGACGCCGCTCTGGCAGCCCAGCGCGATTTGACGCTAGGCACGCCATGTCCGAGCGGATGACGACGAGTCTGGTATCACAGGCACTCTTCCGTGCTGTGGTAGCCAAACGTCCAGGAAAGGGGCTGATCCACCACTCGGATCGGGGCAGCCAGTACTGTGCTCATGCCTACCAACAGCAACTGCAGCAATTTGGCATGCAGGTCTCCATGAGCCGCAAAGGGAATTGTTGGGACAATGCGCCGATGGAAAGTTTCTGGGGAGCACTGAAAAATGAGCTGGTGCATCACCGCCGCTTTGCCACTCGCGAAGAGGCGAAACAGGAAATCACCGAGTACATCGAGATCTTCTACAACCGCATTCGCAAGCAGGCGCGACTTGGCTACCTCTCCCCTACCGCACTCACCCAGCAGTGCTATGCAAATCAGATAGCAGCTTAACCCGTTGGACTCTACGGTTGACGACCTACCTCAGTCCGCCGGCGGGTTTTTTGTGCAAGTGTCTGCCGGTTGGGCGGCACCGGGGCCGCTTCACCAACCGCTACAAAAAACACTTTTGTGCGGCGCAGCAAACAAAATTAGAATGTCGGCTTCCCTGTCCTGGCGCTCATCTTGAAATCCGCTTTCCCTCCCCGTATGCCACTGATCGACGCCTTGCGGGCGCTCGCGTCGCAGCTGGTGCTGGTGCATCATCTGGCGTTTTACGGGCCATTGGCGACGGCGCTGGCGGTGGAATTCTCCGATCTGTCGCAATGGTTGATCGATTATGCCCGCATGGCGGTGCAGATATTTCTCGTGGTGGGCGGTTTTCTTGCGGCCCGCAGTCTGGCGCCACAGGGTGTGTTGCTTGCCAGACAGCCGTTTGCCCT
>JAVEXE010000182.1:0-4609 GCA_034004105.1 Azonexus sp.
CCCCATCGCTTCGCGCACGTCGCGCATGGTTTCGCGCGCCAGGTCACGGGCCTTCTCGCAACCATCGGCAATGATGTTTTTCACCAGCACCGGATCATCCAGATACAACTGCGCCCGCTCGCGCATCGGCACCTGTTCCTTCAGGATGCCGTCGATAACCGGCTGCTTGCAATCGACACAACCAATACCAGCAGTACGGCAGCCCTGCTCCAGCGTTGCCCGCGTACTTTCGTCGGTATAGATCTGATGCAGTTGCCAAACCGGGCAACGCGCCGGATCACCCGGGTCGGTGCGCAAACGGCGATTCGGATCGGTCGGCATGCGCTTGACCTTCTTGGCGACCGAATCTTCGGATTCGCGCATGGTGATGGTGTTCTCGTAGGACTTGGACATTTTCTGCCCATCCAGCCCCGGCATGCGCGACGCTTCGGTGAGCAATGCGCCAGGCTCAGCCAGGATCATCTTGCCGGTACCTTCAAGATAGCCAAACAAGCGCTCACGGTCGGCAACCGACAAATGCTGGATTTCGTCGAGCACGGCGTGCGCCTGCTCCAAGGCTTCCTTGTCGCCATCCTGTTGGAAACGGGTGCGCAGTTCCTCGTAAAGACGGGCTTTCTTGCCCCCCAGCTTTTTCACCGCCTCGCGGGCCTTATCCTCGAAACCGATTTCTCGGCCATAAAGATGGTTGAAGCGCCGGGCGATTTCACGCGAAAACTCAATATGCGGCACCTGATCCTCACCAACCGGCACCTTGTCAGCCCGATAAATCAGGATATCAGCCGCTTGCAGCAAGGGATAACCGAGAAAACCGTAGGTCGACAAATCCTTGTTGGAAAGCTTTTCCTGCTGATCCTTATAGGTCGGTACGCGCTCCAGCCAGCCCAGCGGCGTCATCATTGACAGCAGGAGATGCAGTTCGGCGTGTTCAGGCACCTTGGACTGGATGAAAAGAGTCGCCTGATTGGGGTCGACCCCGGCAGCCAGCCAATCGATGACCATATCCCAGGTCGCCTTCTCGATATTTTGCGGATTGTCGTACTGGGTGGTCAGGGCGTGCCAGTCGGCAACGAAAAACAGGCAGGGATATTCCTGCTGCAGGTTCACCCAGTTTTTCAGGACGCCGTGGTAATGGCCGAGATGCAGCGCACCCGTGGGGCGCATGCCGGAAAGGACACGTTCTGCGTACATAGTCGTAATTGTCGTTTAGTAAAGACCGAAAAGGGATTCAATGGCCCGCGCTGAAAACAGGACCAGCGGATTCATGATTTCACCGAGGATACCGGTGAATAGCAGGACGAGCAAAATGGGAAAGCCCCAAGGCTCAAGTCGAGAAAACTGCCAGGCGAGGCGATGCGGCAACAGACTGACGGCAATTCGCCCACCATCCAACGGCGGTAGCGGCAAAAGATTCAACACCATCAACACACAGTTGATGATGATGCCGATTTTGCTCATTTCCGACAGCGGCAAGGTGAAGGTATTGGTCGGCATCAGCCAGGCAAGTTTCAACAAAAATGCCCAACAGAGCGCCATGAACAGATTGGCCGCCGGCCCCGCCAGCGCCACCCAGAACATATCCCGCTTGGGCTCACGCAAACGCGAAAAATCCACCGGCACCGGTTTTGCGTAGCCAAAAAGGAAGCTACCGGCCGAAAACAACAGGATCGCCACCGGGATCAGGATCGTACCCACCAGATCAATGTGACGGACTGGATTAAGGCTGATCCGCCCCTGTTGCCAAGCCGTTGGGTCGCCGAAATAGCGTGCCGCGTAACCATGCGCAGCCTCATGCAAAGTAATCGCAAAAATCACCGGCAAGGCAGCGAGCGCAATGGTCTGAATCAGGGCGTTGAAGTCGAGCATGTTCAATCGAATCCAAATGGCGACAGCGGTCCGCGCCCGGCACGAACCAGTTCCGGCACCTTGCCTGAAAGGTCAATCACCGTCGTTGGCTCAATACCGCAAACCCCCGCATCGAGCACCAGTTCAATCTGATCCTCCAGGCGGTCATTGATCTCCCATCCCTCGGTCAGCGGATGATCATCGCCGGGCATCTGCAAGGTCGTCGTCAGCAAGGGCTCATTCAACTCCTCAAGCAAAGCCTGAGCGACCGGATGATCCGGCACCCGCACACCGATAGTTTTACGCTTGGAATGCATCACCCGCCGCGGCAACTCCTTGCTGCCTTCAAGAATGAAGGTATAGCAACCCGGTGTCGCCGCCTTCAACAAACGGTACTGGGTGTTATCCACTCGGGCGAAATGGGCAATCTCGGACAAATCCCGCACCATCAAGGTCAGGTGGTGACGGTCATCGATCTGCCGAATCTGACGAATGCGATCCAGCGCCTCCTTGTCACCCAAATGGCAAGCCAGCGCGTAGCTCGAATCAGTCGGCAAGGCAACGATGGCACCGTTGCGGATGAACTCTGCCGCCTGCACCAGCAAGCGCGGCTGCGGCGAATCCGGATGAATATTGACAACACGGGCCATGGTTAGAAAATCAATCGCCAAACGGGTTTGAGGTCCAGTGGCAAAGGCATCACGCGGCCAAGGTCAACATGACTCTCCTCTGGCCCATGAAAATCCGAACCACGAGAAGCATGGAAGGCGTAATGCCGCGCCAGACGGGCAAAGTGCAAGACATGATCCGGCGAATGACTACCGCTGGCAACCTCGATCGCCTGACCGCCGCACTCCTTGAATTCATCAAGAAACTTGCGCATGTCACCACCCGACATCTTGTAACGTCCTGGATGCGCAACGACGGCAACGCCACCTGCCGCACGAATCCAGCCTAGTGCATCTTCGAGGGAAGCCCAGCGATGATCAACGTAGCCGGGCTTGCCTGGCGTCAGGTAATGCTGAAAAACGCTGGACGTATCGCGAGCAATGCCAATCGACACCAGATAACGGGCGAAATGCGCGCGAGAAATCAGATTGGGATTGGTGACGTAGGTCAACGCGCCTTCAAAAACACCGGGAATGCCAATCGCCGCCAGCGCGTCCCCCATCCGTCGCGCCCGCTCAAGACGGCCACTGCGCAGATCCTCCAGACCTCCCGCGAGCGCCGGGTGTAAAGGATCGAAACCCAAGCCGACCACGTGAATGGGGGTTTCCCGCCATTCAATGGAAATCTCAACGCCGGAAACAAACTTGAGACCCAACGATTGCGCCGCCTGCGATGCTTCGGCCAAACCGCCCAGATCGTCATGATCCGTCAGTGCCCAGCAATCCACACCATTCCCCGCCGCCCGGGCAGCCAATTCAGCCGGCGGCAAAAAACCGTCCGATACCGAAGAGTGACAGTGGAAATCAAAATTGGCCGGGTTCACGCAAGTCTCAAAAAAAGCAAAGCGAGAGTCTATCACGAGCCACTGACAACCCGGCAGGCCTTGTGCGGCGCAGCATGTTGCGCCTTGGCGACACTCCCGCTATAGTGCTCGCCGTGACGAGGGAGAGCGCAGTTCATCTGCCGCCGAAGGCGCAATTTCACCCGAAAACGCTCAGGCAAAAGGACCTCGTGACGCGAACGCAAGTTCAAAAACTCTGGAGAGCGGTGTGACCATTGCGGTCGACACCCACCGATGGGGCAAATCTCTCAGGTATCGAGGACAGAGGGGTGAAACACAAAGCGTGTGCTTTATGTTTCACCCCTTTTCCGTTTCTAGAACTGACGTTAAAAAACGTCTGTAAAGGATTGATATGCTGAAGAAAACGGTTTTGAACGATGCCCATCGCGCACTGAATGCCCGGATGGTCGATTTCGGCGGCTGGGACATGCCAGTCAACTACGGCTCGCAAATCGAAGAGCACCACGCCGTGCGCCGCGATTGCGGCATGTTCGACGTTTCGCACATGTGCCCGGTCGATCTGGTCGGGAATGACTGCCGCCCCTTCCTCTCCCGCCTCGTTGCCAACGACGTGGCCAAGCTCACCGTTTCCGGCAAGGCGCTTTATTCCGCCATACTCAACGAAGCCGGCGGCGTCATCGACGACCTGATTATTTATTTCCTGACCGACACCCAGTTCCGCCTCGTCATCAATGCCGGCACCGCCGAAAAAGACCTGGCCTGGATGCAGGCCAAGGCGGACGAATGGCAGATGGACGTCACCATCACCCAACGCCGCGACGGCGACAATAGCCTCGGCATCATCGCCGTACAAGGCCCGAATGCCCGCACCAAGGTCTGGGAAGTGCTGCCGCAAACCAAGGCAGCCATTGCCGACCTCAAGCCCTTCTTTGCCGCTGAAGTCGATCAGTACTTCATCGCCAGCACCGGCTACACCGGCGAAGACGGCTACGAAATCATGCTACCCGCCAACGAAGCCGAAAGCCTCTGGCATGCCCTGAAAGCTGCGGGCGTCACCCCCTGCGGCCTCGGTGCCCGCGACACCCTGCGCCTCGAAGCCGGCATGAATCTCTACGGTCAGGACATGGACGAAACCGTCTCACCGCTCGACGCCGGTCTGGCCTGGACCGTTGCCATGAAGGACGAACGCGATTTCGTCGGCAAATCCGCGTTGACCGCAGCAGGCCAGCAAAAAACTTTCCTTGGCCTCATCCTGCTCGACAAAGGCGTACTGCGCGGCCACCAGAAAGTCATTAC
>JAVEXE010000012.1:0-3627 GCA_034004105.1 Azonexus sp.
GATCAGCAGCTGTAGTACAGATCGAACTCGACCGGGTGCGTGGTCATGCGGATCTTGTTCACTTCGTCCATCTTCAGGGCGATGAAGGCATCGATCCAGTCGTTGGAGAAGACACCGCCACGGGTCAGGAACTCGCGATCCTTGTCCAGGTTTTCCAGGGCTTCTTCGAGCGACGCGCAGACGGTCGGGATCTTTGCATCCTCTTCCGGCGGCAGGTCGTACAGGTTCTTGTCAGCCGGATCGCCCGGGTGGATCTTGTTCTGGATACCGTCGAGGCCGGCCATCAGCAGGGCGGCGAAGCACAGGTACGGGTTGGCGATTGGATCCGGGAAGCGGGTTTCGATACGACGGGCCTTGGTCGAGGCAACGAACGGGATACGGATCGAAGCCGAACGGTTCTTGGCCGAGTAGGCCAGCTTGACCGGAGCTTCGTAGTGCGGGACCAGACGCTTGTAGGAGTTGGTACCCGGGTTGGTGATCGCGTTCAGGGCCTTGGCGTGCTTGATGATGCCGCCGATGTAGTAGAGGGCCAGTTCGGACAGGCCAGCGTACTGGTCACCGGCGAACAGGTTCTTGCCATCCTTCCAGACCGACTGGTGCACGTGCATACCCGAGCCGTTGTCGCCAACGATCGGCTTCGGCATGAAGGTGGCGGTCTTGCCGTACTGGTGCGCGACGTTGTGGGTCACGTACTTCTGGATCTGGGTCCAGTCAGCGCGCTGAACCAGGGTGCTGAACTTGGTACCGATTTCGCACTGGCCGGCGTTGGCCACTTCGTGGTGATGCACTTCGACCGGCACGCCCAGGGATTCCAGGGTCAGGACCATGGCCGAACGGATGTCGTGCAGGCTGTCGACCGGCGGAACCGGGAAGTAGCCGCCCTTGACGGCCGGACGGTGACCGGTGGCGCCGTTGGCATCGTTGGATTCGCCGGACTTCCAGGCAGCTTCGCCGGAATGGATCTTCAGCGAGCAGCCGGACATGTCAACCGACCATTCAACGCCGTCGAAGATGAAGAATTCGGGTTCCGGACCAAAGAAAGCGGTGTCGCCGATACCAGAAGACTTCAGGTAGGCTTCGGCGCGCTTGGCGATCGAACGCGGGTCGCGGTCGTAACCACGGCCATCGGCCGGATCGACGACGTCGCAGGTGAGGACGACGGTGGTTTCGTCGAAGAAAGGATCAATGTAAGCCGTGGCGGGATCCGGCATCAGCAGCATGTCGGAAGCCTGAATACCCTTCCAGCCGGCGATCGAAGAACCGTCGAAGGCGTGACCGTTTTCAAACTTGTCTTCGTCGAAGTGGGAGATCGGCACGGTAACGTGCTGTTCCTTGCCACGGGTATCGGTAAAGCGGAAATCGACGAACTTGGCGTCGTTTTCCTTAATCATGTTGATGACGTCTTGCGGGGTGGCCATATGCGTGGGTCTCCTAAGAAAACAGTTTGCCGGGCAACCCGGCGACAATCAAATTATCGAAGCGTTTTTAACTAAGCAGAAAACGTGCCAACAACTATCCAAATGCATTGCCATTGTGCCACAAGGCCATAGTGGTGCCATGTCAATTTACACAAGCACCAAATCAGGGCAAGGCAATAATTAATGCACTATTTTAGTGCAAACACAGCATTTACCCGCCAATCATGCTGTGGCGCATGCGCCCGCAAGCATGCCCCAACAGCAACCACTTCACGCCCCAACACCTCTGCTGCTGCCAACGCAGGATCAGCGTAATGCAATTCGATTTCCACCCGATTGGCAACGTAATGAAGCACGACACGACAAGGACGAGCACGCGCGACAAATACCGGCTCAAGCCAAGCCATTACCAACTCGCGCGCCGGCAGCCGAACCGCCATCAGATCTGGCTCAAGATCATCCTCTGGATCCACATGCACCAGGACATCAAGCACATCAGGGTGCTCCCGCAACACCTGACGCCGTGCCATCTCAGCGATTTTATGCCCCTCCGAAACGCTGATCCGGGGATCCACCTGGACATGCGCATCAATCAACACCTGGTGCGCCATACGCCGGCTGCGCAATTCATGCAAACCACGCACCCCGGGGGTCGCCAGCAGCGTTTTGCGAAAAGCCTCAACCCGCGCAGCGTCCAGGCCGGTATCGATCAATTCGCTGATCGCATCGCGCGCCAGCTGCGCCCCCATGCGCAAAATCATGAACCCCATCAAAGCCGCCGCAAGCAGGTCCAGGAAAGACCAACCAAGCAAGGCACCGCCAATGCCGACCACCACCACCAACGCTGAAGCAGCATCGGCCCGGGTATGCAGCGCATTTGCGGTCAACAGTTGCGAACGCCACTTTTCGGCAACCGCAATCAGGTAGTGATACAGGGCTTCCTTGGCAACCACCGTGAGCACCGCAGTCCAGAAAGCCAGCATACCGACCACCGCCCCACCTTCCCCTGCCTGCAAGCGGAGCCCGGAATCCCAGAGAATCCCGCCGCCGATGCCCACCAGTGAAATTCCAAGCAACAGCGTGGCCGCCGTCTCAAAACGAGCGTGACCGTAAGGATGCGCGGAATCTGCCGGTGCAGCACTTTGCGCACTGGCCCAAAGCACCAGAAAATCCGACAAAAGATCCGATAAGGAATGCAGACCATGGGCTATCAGTGACTGTGAATGCGCCAACCAGCCCGCGAGCAACTGCGCCAAGGTGAGCGCAAGATTAACCGCAACACTGATCCAGGTGGCCTTTTTTGCAGCATTTGCACGGTCGACCGCGGTATCCTGAGTTTCCAGGGGAGCGTCTTGCATGAACTCTGTCCTATACTGTAGCCCCTCGATTCTAGCAGCGAACCACCATGGGAAAAATTCGGGAAATTCTCGACCTCGCCAGAACGCGTGCCGAAGGTCTCGAACGACCTTACGCGGGCGAACTGACCCCACGCGAATGTTACGCACTCTTGCAATCCGCACCCGGCGCGCAACTCGTCGACGTGCGCACGCGAGCCGAATGGGACTGGGTTGGCCGCATACCGGGCGCCATCGAAATTGAATGGAACCGATATCCGGGTGGCACCCGCAATCCTGATTTCATAGCAGAACTGAAGCGGCAGGTCGATCCTGAAGGCTTGGTGATGTTCATCTGCCGCAGTGGCGTACGCTCCATTGGTGCAGCAGCAGCGGCCACCGAGGCAGGATACAACAGCTGTTATAACGTTCTCGAAGGTTTCGAGGGCGACAAGGATGCTCAAGGACACCGAAATGCTGTCGGTGGCTGGCGACATGCCGGGCTGCCCTGGCATCAGGGATAATTCGCCCCACTGACGCGTTGACCGCAAAATTACCGAACTCAACATGCAAACTGCTACGCTCTCTTTCGCCCCTTTCAACACGCTCTCCGACGACGCCTGCCAGGAGCGCATCCGCGCTGCCCGCGCAAAACTCGGCAAGAAGGCCGTCATCCTCGGCCACCATTACCAGCGCGCCGACGTCTATCAGCACGCCGACCTCACCGGCGACTCACTCAAGCTGTCGAAGCTGGCCGCACAAACCGATTCCGAGTACGTGATCTTCTGCGGCGTGCATTTCATGGCCGAAGTCGCCGACATCATGACCGCACCGCACCAGATCGCCATCCTGCCCGACCTCGCCGCCGGCTGCTC
>JAVEXE010000012.1:3727-6235 GCA_034004105.1 Azonexus sp.
GTCGTCAATATCCAGGAAGTCCGCGTTCACCGGGTTTTCCGGCAGGATTTGCTCAACCAGATTCGCCACGCGGTGGAGACTGGAGAAGGTGGCAACATCTTCAACCTGAACATTCACGCCGCCAACCTGGCCTGGACCGACCCGGAGTTCCGCGAAATCCTCAATCAAGCAGATCAGGTTTTTGTCGACGGCGCAGGAATTTTGCTGGGCGCAAAAATCATGGGCTGGGAGTTGGGCGAACGATTGACCTTTGCTGACTGGATTGATGACATGTTTTCCATGTGCTCCCAGGAGAAGTGGCCAGTATTCTTACTCGGAGACACGGAAGAAGTCGGCAACGCATTTGCTGCCACACTCGAAACAAAACACCCTGACCTAATTTTTGCCGGACATCAGCATGGCTTTTTCGAAAAGTCAGGGAGTGAAAACAACGCTGTTATTGAAAAAATCAATAACAGTGGTGCCCGTGTTTTATTGGTTGGCATGAGCATGCCCATTCAGGAAAAATGGCTCGCGAGAAATCATCATCGACTTAAGCCGGAAGTTCGACTTGCTTGCGGCGGAATGGCGAGAATACTGACTGGACATATACGAAGAGGCCCACGCTGGATGACTGACAATGGGCTTGAGTGGCTGTACCGCCTCGCCATGCAGCCAAGCTATACCTGGAGACGCTACATTCTTGGCAACCCCCTGTTTTTCATTCGTCTGCTAGCATGGCGGTACCTCAAGTTCCTGCCAGAGAAGTCGTAATAGTAGACACCAATATAATCAGCGTGATAGCGTGGTTAACTGAAGTGGTGTATAAAGGGTACAAAAATTCAGCAGAGAAGTTTTTTGTTCCAGATACATTTAACGTGCCGGAGCAGGAAGTCATTGTGAAACAACGATTCAACATTTTTTGGCCCAGCGTGACAGTCAAGGCTTTTGTTGGCCTAATGCTAACAGCACTACTAAGCGCTTGCGGAGGCTACGTCGCGCATCGCCCGGCGGAGATTCCAGGCGGACAAGCCACGTATCGGGATGAGGTCGTCTATCTTGGGCGAGACTATCTATTATCTCCGGGCGATGAGCTTGAAATCATCTATCACACCGCCGTGGAATTACAAGATCAATACCGTCTCGCCATTGGAGATCAGATCCGGGTAGAAATGTTCAATGCACCACAACTCGATCGCACGCTCGACGTCCGACCTGACGGACGAGTTACGGTGCCGTTCGTCGGCGACATCGAAGCTTTCGGACTAGCCCCCGCCGACCTGGCCAAGCGAATTGACGAAGCCTACAGCAAATTATTGAAAAATCCAAAATCAACTGTCACTCTGATTCGATATGGCCAAAGAATTCGTGACCTGAAGGACGCCATCAAGACCGCTGCTCGGGGCCAAAGTCGTTTAACTGTCGTCGGTCCGGACGGCAGGATCACCTTGCCGCTGATCAAGCCCATTCTTGCCGCGGGTAAGACAATAGAACAAGCCGAGCGAGAAATTGAAGCCGCATACGCAAGAGTCATTCCAGGTATGCAAACCTCCTCTGTGCTTCTGAATCCGAAAGGCAACCTCGTGTATGTTTATGGCGCAGTTCAGAAGCCTGGATTTTTCGAGCTTCGCGGACCAACCACCGTCACTCAAGCCATTGCGATGGCCGGGGGTTTCACGCCAGCAGCTGAAAGCGCAAGTACCCTGCTGATTACACGAAACGAAGAAAACATGGCTGTTGGACGCCTTATCGATATCGCTGGTGTAATGAGTACAGGCAATCTTGGCAAGGACACGCTTCTGCGTCAGGCCGATGTCGTCTTCGTTCCCAATACCCGACTCAGCGAAGCTGCGTTGGTTGGCTCGTTCATTCGTGCCATGATTCCTGTAGATCTGGGTTTCAGTTATGGACTGGCTCAGCAAGTCGTTCCCGACGCACGTCTGCCTTGGTGATCGAAAGAGTGGATAAAATGACACGAGCCCTTGACAAGAGACCGCTACAACAACAAACCGCGCGTGATCTGGCCAGTATCTTTTTCATCAAGAAACGTGTTTTCTTGATGACGTTTTTTGGCATTCTCTTCGGAGCACTGGCGCTAAGCCTCCTAAGCCCGAATATCTACGAAGCCAACATGCAATTGGTCGTCAAACCGTACAACGCAAAGCCCTTGGTGTTCGACGAAGACTCGTCACGCATGAACGTATTCAACGAAGTGACTGAAAAAACTTTGAATACCGTGATTTACATGATCAAAGCCCCCGAGGTCCTTCGCGAGGTCGTGTTAACCCAAAAACTTGCCGACCCCAACGACGAAGAGGGCATTCTGAGAGAAATTGCCATTCTTCAGGGAAGCATCTCAGCCGAACCACTAACCCTTTCAAGCTTGATCGAGGTAAGAATGCGAGGCCGCGATGCTGCGGCCATCACAGAGCAGCTTAATACCCTTGCATCCGCCTATATTCGGCACCACATCAAGATAAATCAATCAACCGAAGGTCGTTTGCAGTTTTTCTCGGACCAAACAGAATT
>JAVEXE010000012.1:6335-17407 GCA_034004105.1 Azonexus sp.
GCTTTTGTCGTTGGTCTGATGCTGGCTTTTGCGTTCAGTGCGATTTCTTATGCCATGGAACAACGTCTTTGGACCCCAAGCGACATCATTGCTCATAGCAATCTTCGTGTTCTCGGCACTTTCGACGCGACCTATGGAAATGGGGAACGTCGAGAACGTCTTAAACGCAATGGGGCCACAACCGTCACCGAGGGCGTATCATGAGCCAGTGGTTTGATACCTTGTATCGCGCTTCCAGTCGTTCGGAAAACCCTGCCGAGACGGCCATGTCGGATGAGCCAGAGCAAGATGTAAAGAGCGATTCAGCAGCTTCAATTCGCTTGGAGCGACCTGCACCTTTAGTCGGAATACCCAATCGCTGGTCACTCGAAGTTCAAAAGGTGGTCTTCCATTTACGCCCCGTAGCTGGCGACCAAAATTCACCACATCACATTGTGTTTTCTGGTCTGCAACGAGGCCCCGGCGTAACAACTATTTCTTATCTTGTCGCACATCACATCGCCACAGAGGGCTATCAGCAGCGCGTGCTCTATGTCAACTTCAACCCTGACCCTCGCGCCCCTGCAATGCCCAATGCAGACGCGACCGTGATGATTGGCGAACCTCTCGATGCAACCGGATATTATAAAAACAACTCGACTCTAACGAACTTGGCAATCCGTAGCGACAGTGCTCAAGCGGTTTCAATTGCCTCTGGATGGCTCTACGAATTTATTTCTCACGCGCGCGAACATTACGACTGGATTTTAGTCGACGCACCGCCCTTCTTTGCAACACCAGAAACCTATTCCGTTGCAAAAGCCTGCGACGGCGTTGTTCTCGTTCTGAAAAGCGGGGAAACCCGATACCCCGCAATGAAAGCATTGGTTTCCGATCTCGACTCGCTGGGCATCCCTATCATCGGCACAGTACTGAACTTCCGCCAATACCCTCTGCCGAAATGGCTTCTCCGTTATGTCTAACTTTGATTTTGACCATGGACGCTCACATCAAGTGTCCTGGACGGAAAAACTGTTAGACACATTAGAAAAATTTGCGCCACTGTTGCTGGGGCTTGGGGTAGGCGCGTTTCTCGTTATTCTATTTGGTCGCTTTCCAACCAAATGGGTTACCTTCATTATCTTTGCGCTGATCGCAGGATCAATCATGGTCTTGGTCGTCACGCTGACCAAGCAGACACGGGAAACTCTGCTTTTTGCCTCTATTCCGACGTTGCCACTTGCATACAGTATCACCTTCGGCTTTCGGGAGCACCCCCCGTTTTCCGTCTTGGCAAATGGATTCCCGATTGATCTCTTCGACATTGCTTTGTTCTCTCTGCTAGCAGGATGGCTGTACCAGCTATGGATAAAGACCGAGCCGGTCAGTATTCATTTCCCCAGACGATGGACCGCTATCATGCTATCGCTTCTGGCGATCAACCTATTTTCCGCACTATTCATCGCACGAGAAAACTTCTACAGCTTCAGTCTGATTTATGGACAACTGAAGTGTTATCTGATTGCATTTTTCATCGCCAACTACATCCGAGACACCCACAGCTTACGCATCCTTGGCTATGCTTTTGCAAGCATTTTGATCATCCAAGGGGTAATTGTTCTGGAACAATTATTCCTTGGCGTCATTTTTACGGCTGAACTATTGGGGCGCCAAGTCAATCTTGAAAGTGCTGCCGGTCTGGAGACGATTAATCGTGCGGCAGGAACACTTGGGCATCCAAACAACATGGCGATGTATCTCAACCTGATCATTCCCTGGGTTGGATTCCAATTGGCCGAGGAAAAGACCAACAGACGTCGAATTTACTTGGCAACCGGGTTATTTCTAGGACTGTTCGCTGTACTTGCCAGTGGCTCACGGGGAGCCTGGCTTGGACTGGCAGTTGGCACATTTACTTCTGTAATGATCTGGTATCGCAGGCAAGGGAAAAGCCCTGTTGTCGCCCTTTTTTCGCTAACAATTTTTGTTAGCGTACTCTTCAGCGTACTTTATGCCGCCTCGGACACCTTCCGGACCCGTTTGAGTTCAGATGACAAAGGCGCTGCTCTGGTGCGCGTCCCGTTGATGGAAGTGGCCTCAGAGATCATTCAAGCCAATCCACTCGATGGGGTTGGCGTCGCGAATTACACGGGAGAGATGTTGTTTTATGACCGAACAACCACTAACGTCGCCTCTTTTTATAACCAGCCTGTACACAACACTTTTCTATTAATTGCTGCCGAAACCGGGCTTCCTTCGCTGGCCCTGTTTATCGGCTTGATCGTCATTGCTCTACGAACGGCTTATGTGCTAACGCTCTCTGAGACCGAGGAGCATTCCGCTTTGGGATTTGGCATGCTTGCCAGCCTCATAGGCTGGTTTATTCACAACCAAGTCAATCACACCTCACCCTTCACCGAATCCACGCTATGGCTGATTTTTGGCATGCTCATTGCGGCCCAAAACCAGTTGCGCCGCCAGCAAAAACTTGATGCCAGTTCAACCGAATAGACGGTGAAATACGGATGCCATATCTTCACCGCCTACATTCTGCATTCAAGAACCGGATATTGGACCATCCGACAGTCTTGTTTTTCACCATCACAGAAAATCACGACCATTCGCTACCCTCGGAGCTTGAGACGTGCTTTCCAGAAATGTCTCATCTCGAGGAATTTATTCGCCCTTGGCCGAAGTTGAGCTCGCAGCTGGCGCTTTATGAACAACGTTTCCTCGCCGGCGATCAAGTTTGCTTGACCATGCATAAAAGTGAACTTGCACATGTCTCGTGGTTCGGACCAAGACACCAACTCGAGGCAGACTACGAGTTGGGGCCAGGAATACTCTGGCCATTACAACAGTGCTCCGGGCTTATTTATGACTGTTGGACGCCGCCAACACATCGCGGCAAAGGTATCTATCCGGCAACATTACGCGCTCTAAGCGGCAAACTCCTGCAAGACTATCCAGAAGTCTGGATCTATTGCCGCGAAGAGAATACTGCTTCTCGCCGGGGGATAGAAAAGGCAGGCTTCAAATATCAGGGCAAATTGTCATCCTTGAAAATTTTCGGACGCACAATTCATGTTTAACCGCATCTTGAACATTCTGTGCTATTTGCGAGGAACCATTAGCAGCCTGTTTTTCTTCAGCCATGCGGCACTGATTGCCCAACACGGAACACTCCGCGTTTTCCAGCGGTACGGGAAAATTCGCGTAGGGAAAAAGACCCGTTTTTGGCCCGGCGTTAAGATAAGCTGCGAGGGCAAGCCCAGCAAGCCCGCGGAATTGACAATTGGCGAAAATGTCCAGATCGGTGATAACACGCAAATACATTGTGGCTTGTCATTGACGATTGAGGATGGCACCAAGATTTCCTGGAGTTGCAACATCATGGATCGTGACTTTCATTCCCTGAATCAAGGGGAGGAAATTCGCCGACCAGTGCACATCGGAAAAAATGCCTGGATCGCCTGCCAGGTCACCATCCTCAAAGGGGTCAACATTGGTGACAATGCCGTTGTGGCTGCCGGCTCGGTTGTAACTCGTGACGTTCCAGCAGGTGCTGTTGTCGCGGGGAATCCGGCAAAAATCGTCAAATATCGCGAGCAGGCGAATTCATGAACAGCATCGAAGCATTCAAGTTCAGTCACCTGACGACACGAGAGGCATTGGCTCAGTGCCAGGCAGCGTGGGAAAACCTACTGGCACAAATGGAGCCCAGTAACGTTTTTCTCGAATGGCAGTGGTCGCACAGCTGGCTGTCTTGTTTTGATGCGGAGCCCTGGGTCGTTCTGGTCCGGGACAGCACGGACCAACTGGTTGGCGTTGCCCCCTGGATGCTCGAATATCGCCAAGGCGTCCGGCAGGTGCGGTTCATCGGTTCAGGACTCACCCAACCCGACCATCTCGACATCATCGCCTTACCCGACCAACGGGACTCAGTCTGTAAAGCCTTGTCCAAATGGCTGAAATCCTGCAGACATCAATGGGATGTTCTCAAACTCGACAGCCTGGATGAAAAATCGCCTTTGCCCAAAGCTCTGGACGAGCAGCTTGGCAAAGGTTTATACCGCGCCAGCACGCCTTGCCCCTACGTCGACCTGCAAGACATCCCAAACTGGGAGACCTTTCAGAAACAGCGGCTGAGTTCGCACATGCGCAGCAAGGGGCTTCGTTATCTGCAAAACGTGCTGAATCGGGAAAATCCGGGGCTGGTAACTTACGAACAAGTCATCGACCCCGCACTCGTTGCACCTGCCCTGGAATGCCTGATTGATCAGCATCGACAACGCTGGGCAGAAAAAGAAACCTACACCCCGTTTGAAGATGCGCAGTTTCTGAATTTTCACCGTAACTTTGCCATCGAGGCGATGAAACGTGGCTGGCTGGGCTTATATCGACTCAGGGTTGGCGAACAGACCATTGCCACGGTCTATGGCTTCCACTACGGCAACAAGTTTTATGACTATCAACATGCCTTGGACAATGCATGGTCAAAGTTCAGCCCTGGCAGACAGCTGATTTCCTTCATTGTGCAGGATGCAATTTCTCGTAATCACCGCGAATACGACTTCCTTTGCGGAACCGAGAAATACAAATACTCCTGGACACAAACCGAGCGACACGACCAGAACATCATCTGGACGACAGGCCTGCGCGGTTATCTCTGGCGTCTTGCCTTGATGATCAAGCAGAAAATAAAACGCAACGCTGCAAGCGATGAGGCCTAGCGGGGTAGAACCACGCGGAAGCAGGTTCCCTCACCGGGCTGGCTATTCACCTCGATTCGCCCCCGATGCTTTTTGACAATTCCATACGAAAGCGAGAGCCCCAAACCAGTTCCTTTGCCCACGGGTTTGGTGGTAAAAAACGGTTCGAATAGCCGGTTCATGTGCTCAGGCGAAATCCCGCGACCATTATCCGCAATCTCAACCCAGACCTCGCTATCTGAATACCCCGTTCGTATCTGAATTTCTCCCTGGCGCTCAATTGCCTGAGCCGCATTGACCAGAAGATTCATGAAAACCTGATTCAGTTGCGCGGGAGTGCACAAGATATCCGGCAGTCCGGCATACGCCTTGACCACCTGAGCCTTGTATTTCAATTCGTTCCAGACAATATTCAAGGTGCTGTCCAGACCCGTTTCCAGATTGGCCCAACTTTGTTCCGCGCTATTGACGTGTGAAAAGCTCTTCAGATCTCGCACAATGTCCTGCACGCGCTGCACACCATCGGTGGTTTCGGCCAGCAGGGACTGCAAATCCTCAAGCAGGAAATCCAGATCCAGCGCTTGCCGCAGCGTCGCTACCGTTTCCCGAGTTGCGGGGGCAAGCTCGGCTTCACGCGCGGCATACGCCTGGATCATCCGGACAAGGTCTGTCGTATAACGTTGCAGGGTTCCCAGATTCGATTTGATGAAGCCAACCGGATTATTGATTTCATGGGCCACGCCCGCCGCCAGTTGCCCGATCGAAGCCATTTTCTCGGACTGCAGCAACTGACTTTGAGCCTCCTCAAGCTTCACGATCAGATCCGCCTGACGCTGTCGTTCCGCATGCAGCTTCTCGTTCGTACGCTGCAGTTCTGCCGTCCGCTGCTGTACGCGTGCCTCCAGTTCATCCCGGGACTGCCGAAGTTCTTCCTCCGCCTTGACCCGACGGGTAATATCGGCAAAGCTGAACACCCGGCCCACGATGTGCTCGCTCAAATACTGTGGCCGTGACTTGCACTCAAACACCCGACCATCCAGCAGCAGCAGCGTATCCTCGCTCTCCTGGGCATCGACAATTGCCGACAAACGTTCGCGCAAGGCCGCAGGATTGGCAATCTGCTCGCAAAGATGTTCGAGGATCAATGCGTTTTGTCCCACTTCCAGCAGTTGATCTGGCAAGCCCCACATGCTGGAAAAAACATGGTTCATGCTGACCACATGTCCTTGCCAGTCAATTGTCAGAATGCCATTTCCGGTTGCCTCCAAGGTCGCCCGCAAGCGCGAAAGGATTTGCTCCAGTCGTTGCTCCACCTGGCGGGAAGCGCGCGTATCCATCGCCTGCACCAGCAGGAAAGTTGCACCGTCGTGCGCCAGCAAGGAGACCGATTTGCTCACCTCGACCAGTTCATCGGTGGCCGTACGGTACAAGGCGTCGCGCCAGGCAATACTGCTCAAAGTCCCACTGAACACTTCCTCCCAATAAAAAACATCCTGCAGGGAAGACTCGATATCAAGTATGCTCAACGCCAACAAATCCGTCATTGCGTAACCCAGCAACTGCGCTGCCGCTTGATTTGCACGGACAACTCTGCCTTCAGCAGGATCGACCAGCAATACCGCCACCGTGCTTGCATCCAGGATTTTCTGCTCCAGCGTACTCATGTCGACTTTCCGTCTTGCTTGTTCTGGGCGTCAAAGTAGTAACTGACCCGTTTGCGAGGACTCAAATACTGATAAATCTGGCGTGGCACCAACGCTGGCTTGATGGCTTTCGTAATGCTCAGGTCACCATCCAGCGAGAGATCAACCAGAATGGCTTCATCACGGGGCACAGACTCGTCATAAAGCACGACCACGGGTTTCATCGGCAAATGTGTGTTGACCGTAGCAACCATGCCAATAGCGCCATTGGACAAATGGACAATCGTACCCGGTGGATACACCCCCAGACGCCGGATCATCAACTGAAGCAAACGAGAATCGAAGCGGGAGCGCAAACGGGCAAACATCAGCGACAAGGCTTCGTGCGGCATCAAGGCATTTGCCATATTCACCGGGTTACACAAGCCATCGTAAAAATTCGCCAGGCCGACAATCCGCGCCAGCAAGTTGATTGACTCACCCTGCAAACGCTGCGGATAACCTGAACCATCGTACATCTCATGATGCTGATAGATGATGTTGAGTACAGCAGGCGGAAACCCCAGCTTCCTGGCTAACTGCAACCCATACTCGCAGTGCATTTCGTAGAGATGCTGCTCTGCTGCGGTCAACGGCTCGGATTTAAGCAAAATCCGCCCCGGAATCTCACTCTTGCCCAAATCATGAAATAACGCCCCAAGACCCAAGGCCGATACCGCCTCTTTGGGCACCCCGAGATCTCGGGCCAGCATCAACGAGAGCATGGTGACATTGAGCGAATGAAAATACAGCTCTTCGCCACCCGTAATATCGCCCATCAGATGAATTGCCAGTTCTGGCGCTGACAGGATGGCGTCAGAAATCTGACTCACCAATTGATTGGCCGACTGCAAGGTTTCTGCCGGTTTGCTGAAGATATTCTTCTCCACCTCACGGACCGAGTTAGCCGTGACAACAAAGGCATTTTCAATCCGTTTGGCGGCTTCGCGCTGCACCCGTACGCGTTCCATCATCGCCCGTTTGGCCGCAAGGGCTTCGGCAATGACCGGGCTTGCCGTAGCCTGCGGCGCAGGCTGCGTCTTCGGGCGCTCCGCTTCACCAATCGCCGGGGGGTCGCTCAGATCCGGACTATAACGAACACGCTCCAAGCCCAAGCCCTGAATGGTCTGGATCTGGTCCATGGACTTGATCTTGAAGTGCCCGAGCGGAAAAGGATGGTCGAACCAACGCAAATCGAGGTAGACGTAAAGTCCAACCCGAAGATGCCGGACATCGACCGTGGGCGTTTCACTCATGAGACATTCTGACGAACAACATGCTGAACATCATGCACCGATTTCATCGGGACCGCCACACCGGCGGACCTCTGGGTTTACACGGATACCTACCCGGATTTTCCCAACTATGCACCCTTGGAAGCAAATGGCACACTGATGCCAAATCAATTGAGAAACAAAATCAACAATAACAAATGTACCACCCTTCGATAAACTTGCTAAACTGATAACCCCAAATCGTTTCGCCGAATCAACTGCCAACGAAAGCCGGACTTATGGACAAGTTGCAAGTGTTTCAGGAAATTCATCGAAATCTGACGGACGGTCATCTCGACTTCCCGACCAATGTTCAGGTTTCCCTGAAGCTCCGGGAAGCGCTGGATGATCCCGACTGTGATATCCGCCATGCGGTGCGCTTGATTGAAGCCGAACCCGTCCTTGCGGCAAGAATCATGGCCATGGCCAATTCAGTCACTTACAACCCCTATGGTCGGGAAGTCAGCGATTTACGAACAGCAGCCACCCGCCTTGGCTTTAGTACCTTGCGCAGCCTCAGCATGGCCTTGGTGACGCGACAGCTGGCCACGGGCAATCTGCCACCTGATCTGCAGAAAATGGCCCATCAACTCTGGCAGCACACAACCCATGTTGCAGCCTTGTCTCGAGTCATCGCCCGCAAGCTTACTGGGGTCGACCCGGAATCTGCGCTGTTTTCCGGGCTGGTTCACGAATTGCCAAGTTTCTATCTGCTCTCCCGCGCACCGGCATACCCCGGCATCCTCGACGGCGACCCCGCCCCCTGGATCGAAGCAGGGGAGCGCCTGCTTGGCGAACCACTGCTTGTCGCCCTGAACATCCCGGAAAGCATTCGCCAAGCCATTAACGTCTTCTGGGATGGCTACCTTGGCATGCCAGCCACAGGTCTGGGCGACACCTTGCTACTGGCAGATCAACTCGCCCCAGTGAGCTCGCCACTACGCCCTGCTGCACAAGCATGCGCCGACAGCGGCCTTGAAGCACAGATTGAAATGACCATTGGCGAAGCAATGTTGACAGAAATCCTGGCCGAATCGGAAGAAGAAGTCCGAGCGCTCGCCACTGCCATGACATTCTGAAAAAGGAACAAAACGAATACCGCAAAAAAAACAATAATTACAAAAAAAATACCAATGCATTAAACCAAGCTGTTTTGTACTATAGTTCGATACGTCAACACCGCAAGGTCTGTCCAACGTAGTCTTACTGATCGAGTTTCAAAATGAAAACAATATTTCTAGTCGATGACTCCGCCACCATCCTGCTCAGCATTTCCAATATCCTTTCCAAGGCAGGGTACGCCACCGAGAAAGCTGCCAGCGGTGAGGAGGCAATGCGCAAATTCCAATCTGGCGTCAAAGTCGACCTGCTGATCACCGATCTGAACATGCCGGGTATGAATGGCATCGAACTGATCAAGGAGGTCCGCAAGCTGCCTGCTTATAAATTCATGCCCATCCTCTTCCTGACAACCGAGTCGCAACAATCCCGAAAAATGGAAGCCAAGGCGGCGGGAGCTTCAGGCTGGATCGTCAAACCGGCGACAGCTGACGAGTTGCTCAATACCATCAAACTGGTTTTGCGCTGAGACCGATCATGTCCTCGCCCAATCTCCAGTTGCGGCTTCTCGCCTCCGGTGCTGCCGTGGCAACAGGCGTGTTTGTCGCGGTCTACTTCCTGAACGACTGGTTCACGCACACGGTCCTGACCAGTCTTGGCCTGCCTTATCCGCTGGGGGACGCATTAGGCTCAGCCCTGATTGTCATCATTGCCTATGTCGCCCAGCGTGCCGTTTCCCTGGCCTTTTATCGCGACATGATGTTCGGGCTCGCCAATGAGCAAAAAGAGATCATGACCAAATTCTCTGACGTCGAAACCGTCGGAGAGGAAATCGCCCGTGAATTACGCAGCGTCGCCAATTACAACGGCGTACTGCGCAAACAGCTCGGCAGTATTGTTCAGGAAACAGAGAAAGCTGCCTACGATATTACCGAGCGCCTGCAGGCCATCGATGCTGTCGTCACGCAGCTGGACAATTTCGTCAGCGATACCACCAAAGCCTCAACCGCACTGGCCGCCAGCTCGGAAAACGATATCGCCAGCAATCAGGCCATGATCGGACGGATGGAATCCTATATCCGCAAACGGATTGACGAAGCGACCAAGGATCAGCAACGAATCGAGCAGATCGTGGCCGAAGCTCAAGGTCTAGGCGATCTGGTTCAGCTGGTGAAGAACATTTCCAGTCAAACCAACCTGCTCGCACTCAATGCCGCCATTGAAGCAGCTCGCGCCGGCGAGGCGGGCCGTGGCTTTGCTGTCGTCGCGGATGAGGTCCGCAAACTTTCGACCGAGACCGATGCTGCGGTCAACAAGATCAACGAGGGAATTCACGGCGTTGCCAATTCAATCCGGGAGCAATTCCAGGACAAACTGGCATCCAGTAACGTCCAGGCAGAACGCGCTGCCTTGTTCGAAATTTCCAACCAGCTGACGCATCTCGGGCAAGGCTACCAGCAGTTGCTGGACCACGATCGCAATGTCCTGAGCACTGTTCAAGGTGCCAGCTCGGACCTGGCGAGAATGTTCATGGATGCCTTGGCCAGCGTACAGTTTCAGGACATCACCCGACAGCAGATCGAAATCGTCTGCAACGCCCTGGAAAAGCTCGACAACCACGCCGTACAACTGGCCCAGCGCATCCTCGACTCGGAAAACCAGAACTTCAAATACACGCCACTCAATGTGCACCTTGACGAACTGTATGGCAACTACGTCATGGAGGCACAACGCATCAGTCACGATCAGGCCTTAAATCAGTCGCACGAAACAAGCGGCAAGCCTGGTGGCGGCTCAGCCAAAATTGAACTGTTCTAAGGGCCTTCGCCATGAGTACGCAAACCCGCCTCAGCATTCCCGAAGATCTCACCATCTATCACGCCCTGGAACACAAGGCTCGCTTGATGGATGCCCTGGATGCAGCCGACGGTCTCGAACTTGACTTGTCGCAAGTGCGCGAAATCGACACCGCGGGTTTGCAACTGCTGATTCTGACAAAACGGGAAGCCGCCCAGCGCAACAAGTCGCTGGCCATCATTGCGCATAGTCCGGCGGTCCGCGAGACACTCGACTTCTGCCATCTGATGACCTTCTTCGGCGACCCCGTCGTTATTACCGCTCGCGAACAGGCTTGAGGAGTTAATAAGCATGGATGAACTGACCAGCGTCTTCATTCAGGAAGGCCGAGAGCAACTTCAGGCGATGGAAACCGGCCTCCTGGAACTGGAACAGCAGCCCGACAATCACGATGTAATCAACGGCATATTCCGCGCTGCGCACACCATCAAGGGCGCTTCTGGCGTCATCGAATGCCATTTCATCGAACAATTCATGCACAAGGTCGAAAACATTCTCGACCGGCTGCG
>JAVEXE010000012.1:17507-21976 GCA_034004105.1 Azonexus sp.
ACAATCACGATGTAATCAACGGCATATTCCGCGCTGCGCACACCATCAAGGGCGCTTCTGGCGTCATCGAATGCCATTTCATCGAACAATTCATGCACAAGGTCGAAAACATTCTCGACCGGCTGCGCAATGGCGAGATCCATGTTTCCAGCGAACTGACAGGCGTTCTCCTGCGCAGCTGTGACCATCTCAGCGCCCTGATGGATGTCCTGGAATCCGGGGCAGCTGCCCCACCCGACGAGATCAGCCAGCGTGGCCAGGCCTTGCTAAACGAACTGGCAGCAGTCACGGATGACAAGGCAGGCGATGCCGCCTCTCCCGAAAATCACGCCTTGATCGAAGCCGAAGCCGAAGTTGAGGCCTTGGGCGGTGGTGTGGTCAACACCGATAGCTGGCATATTTCCGTACGCTTTGGCCCACACATGCTGCGTGGCGGCATGGACCCGCTCTCCTTCCTGCGCTACCTCGCTTCACTGGGCGAGATTCTGGCGCTGGAAACCGTGCCAGATGCCATGCCCGAAGCCAGCGAGATGGACCCGGAGTCCTGCTATCTGGGTTTCGAAATCCGCTTGCAGACCCGCTCATCGAAAGCCGATATCGAACGTGTCTTTGATTTCTGCCGGGACGATTGCGAATTGCGCATCCTGCCGCCAAACAGCAAGCTCGCCGAATACGTCAAACTCATACGCGAGCTGCCCGAAGACGACATGCGGCTGGGCGAAATGCTGGTGCGCTGCGGCGCGTTGACACAAGGCGAGCTCGAAGCCGGATTGTTTTCCCAACAACAAAGCAAGGCTCCCGCAGACCCGGCTAACGACAGCACGCCACCCACACCGCCGCTGGGAGAAATTCTCGTCGACAACAAAGTGGTGCACAAGGAAGTCGTCGAAGCCGCGGTCAGCAAACAAGCTCAGGTCAGCGAGAAAAAAGCCGTCGAAGCCCGCCTGATACGGGTACAGGCCGACAAACTGGATCAATTGATTGATCTGGTTGGCGAACTGGTCATCGCCGGCGCATCGGCCAATCTGCTGGCCCAGCGCAGCGGCCAGTCGGAGTTGTTCGAGTCAACCTCCATCCTTTCCCGCCTGGTCGAAAATATCCGCGACTCCGCGCTGCAATTGCGCATGGTTCAGATTGGCGAAACCTTCAACCGTTTCAACCGGGTGGTTCGTGACGTCTCGAAGGAACTGGACAAGGAAATTGACTTGATCATCACCGGGGCAGAGACCGAACTGGACAAATCGGTCGTTGAGAAAATTGGTGATCCGCTCATGCACCTGGTACGCAACTCGATGGACCACGGCATCGAAAAAGCAGATGCCCGCGAAGCCAGAGGAAAGTCTCGACGCGGCACGGTGCAACTCAATGCCTACCACGATTCCGGCAGCATTGTCATCGAAGTCATGGACGACGGCGCAGGCCTGCCACGCGACAAGATTCTGCAAAAAGCCATTGATAAGGGTCTGGTTCAACCCACTCAGCAGTTGAGTGATCAGGAAATCATCAACCTGATCTGGGAGCCAGGTTTCTCCACGGCCGAACAAGTGACCAATCTTTCCGGCCGGGGCGTTGGCATGGATGTGGTTCGCCGGAATATCCAGAGCCTGCGCGGTAGCTGTGAAGTTTCTTCGATAGAAGGCGAAGGCGCCACCTTCACCATACGCCTGCCACTCACCCTCGCAATCATTGATGGTTTCCTGGTCGGCGTTGGCAAGTCGTCCTACGTCATTCCGCTGGACATGGTCATCGAGTGTATCGAACTAAAGGAAGAAAGCGCTGATCGTGACTTCCTCAATCTGCGTGGCGAAGTCCTGCCTTTCGTCCGCCTGCGCGAAATGTTCGAAATTGATGGTGATCGCCCCATTCGGGAAAACATCGTCGTCGTGCAATATGCGGGTCAGAAAGCCGGGATTGTCGTTGATCAGTTGCTCGGTGAATTCCAGACCGTCATCAAACCCCTTTCCAGCATTTTCCGCCATCTGCGCGGCATCGGTGGCTCAACCATCCTGGGAACCGGCGAGGTTGCACTGATTCTGGATGTCCAGGCCCTGATCCATCGCAATGCCCGCGCCGAAGACCAAAAGGCACACGCCTCACCCGGTCGACAACTGGAAGCGCATTAATTCCCTACCCTTTTCATTCACGCAATGCCCTGTCTCAACACGGAGAAAGCATCATGTTCAACAACCTGAAGATCGGCCCGAGATTGAATCTCGGCTTCGCCGTCGTTCTGATCTTGCTGGTAATCATCGCAGTGACTGGCACCAGTGCCTTGAAAAGTCTGAACGACGAAATCGACAACATGGTTCATGACAAATATCCCAAAGCTGTTTGGGCAACCGATCTGATCCGAGCACTAAACATGGTTGCCCAAATCAACCGCAATCTGATGATCATCACCGACCCAGTCGAGGTAGAAAAACAACTGACCCGACAGAATGAGCAGCGGAAAATCATTACCGAGCGCATCAACAAACTCGACGAAACCATCACCTCTGCAGACGGCAAAAAACGGCTGGCAAAGATTCAGGAAGCCCGTGCCGCCTACGTCAGCACCCTGGATAGATTTCTGGGCATGGTCCGCAACAACGAGCGTGATGCCGCCATCAAGCTGCTTTACGGAGACTTCAGACCAATCAGCGACAACTACCTCAATGCCGTTCGTGAGCTAATTGAATTTCAAGATGCCCTGATGGAAAAAGCGGGCAATGACGCCGAATCCGCCTATGAGAATGCCCGTAACCTGCTCATCACCCTCACTGTCATCGCGATCCTGCTGGCGGTCGGTATTGCCACCGTTATTACCCGCAGCATTACCCGGCCGGTTGGTCAAGTGGTCGATGCATCCGGCAAGATGGCGGAAGGCGATTTCAATTTCAAACTCGACATTGCCTCGAAAGATGAAATGGGGACGCTCGCCAACGCTGTTCGTGCCATTCAGACCAATGTTCAGTTGCTGATTGCCGAAATGAACAACATGTCCAAACAACACGATCTCGGCGATATTGATGTCAAGGTCGATGAAGGCAAGTTCAAGAATGACTTTGCGGCGATGGCGCAAGGCGTCAACGAAATGGTCTTTGGCCACATCAACGTCAAGAAAAAAGCCATGGGCTGCGTCAGGGAATTCGGCGAAGGCAATATGGACGCCCCGCTGGAACAATTCCCGGGCAAGAAGCGCTTCATCAACGATACGATCGAACAAGTACGCAGCAATATCAAGGCGCTGGTGGCCGATGCCCGGACCCTGTCAGAAGCCGCTGTCGCCGGCAAGCTGGCAACCCGTGCCGATGCCAGCAAACACAAAGGCGACTTCAAGGCCATCGTTGAAGGCGTCAACCATACCCTGGATGCCGTCATCGGCCCCCTGAATGTTGCCGCCAACTATGTCGACCGCATCTCGAAAGGTGACATTCCACACAAAATCACCGATACCTATAACGGCGATTTCAATACCATCAAGAACAATCTCAACACCTGTATTGAAGCTGTCAACAAACTGGTTGCCGATGCCAACATGCTGTCCGCCGCTGCGGTCGCGGGCAAACTCGATACCCGTGCCGATGTCAGCCAGCACCAGGGTGACTTCCGTCGCATTGTCCAAGGGGTCAATGACACTCTGGACAACGTCGTTGCACCAATTCAGGATGTTCAGCGCGTCATGGCGGCGATGGAACAGGGCGACATGACCCAAACCATCAGCAAGTCCTACAACGGCGATTTCGACACCCTCAAACAAGCCATCAACAACACCATCGCCCGCTTGTCTGACACCATCTCGCAGATCATTTCGGCGGCAGATGCACTGTCGAATGCCTCGGGTCAGGTCTCGGCGACTGCGCAGTCCCTGTCGCAATCCTCGTCCGAACAGGCCGCCTCGGTCGAAGAGACCACCGCATCGCTGGAACAGATGACCGCATCGGTTAACCAGAATACCGAAAACGCCAAGGTCACCGACAACATGGCCAGCAAGTCCTCCAAAGAGGCTGTCGAAGGCGGCGAAGCCGTCGGCAAAACTGTCGATGCCATGAAGTCCATTGCCGACAAGATCGGCATCATCGACGACATCGCCTACCAGACCAACCTGCTCGCCCTCAACGCCGCCATCGAAGCCGCCCGTGCCGGCGAACATGGCAAGGGCTTTGCCGTTGTCGCCGCCGAAGTGCGCAAGCTGGCCGAACGCTCGCAAGTTGCCGCCCAGGAAATCGGCACGCTCGCCGGATCTTCCGTCAAAATGGCCGAAAAAGCCGGCAATCTGCTGCAAGAAATGGTCCCTTCCATCCAGAAGACCTCCGATCTCGTTCAGGAAATCGCCTCCGCTTCCCAGGAACAGTCGGTGGGGGTCTCGCAGATCAACAACGCCATGGGACAACTCAACAAGGCCACCCAGCAAAATGCATCGGCCTCGGAAGAACTTGCCGCCACAGCCGAAGAACTCGGTGGACAAGCCGGCCAACTCCAGCAATTGA
>JAVEXE010000183.1:0-1560 GCA_034004105.1 Azonexus sp.
GACGCTTGCCGGGATCACGATCGCCGCCGCAACCAAAAACCACCGTCAAACGCCCTCCCCGAGCTAGCGCCAAAGGGCGCAAAGCCAGCAAGGCTTTTTCCAGTGCATCCGGCGTATGCGCGTAATCAACGACGACCAGGGGCTCGGCAGTTCCTCCCAGAGACTCCATTCTGCCCAGGGGCGGTGTCAGTTCCGACAAACGGCGGGCAATTTCAGCCGGCATCACGCCCGCATCGTAAAGCACTGCCGCGCAGGCCAGCAGATTGGATATGTTGTAGCGCCCGGGCAGGGTCGTATCGACCAAACAACGACCATTCGGCATGAGCAGTTCGAAACGCTGCCCGAATGGCGTTGCCACAATGTTTTCAGCCCTGACCAAAGCAGGAAAGTCACGCCGAGGTTCGCCGCAGGAATAGCCAATCAAACGCATGGCCGAACTTTCCCGCATCAGATGAATCCCGAATTCGTCGTCGAGATTGATAATCGCGGTGCGCAAGCGGGGCCAGTGAAAAAGCTTCTCTTTGGCAGCTGCGTAAGCAGCCATCGTGCCGTGATAATCGAGGTGATCCCGCGTCAGATTGGTAAACACCGCCACGTCCACCCGCAAACCGTTCATCCGGCTTTCTTCAATCCCAATGGAGCTGGCCTCCAGCGCACAAGCCGCCGCCCCCTGATCCCGGAATTCGGCCAGATAGCGCATCAACACCGTCGCCTCAGGGGTGGTGAAACCTGTCTCGGACAACTCACCCGGAAAACCAGCGCCCAGCGTTCCAATAGCAGCACAAGGACGCGGATAGGCTCGTGCCAGACACTGGCTCACCGTGGTTTTGCCATTCGTACCGGTAATCGCGATCAGCGACAGGCTCTCGCTCGGATGTTGATAAACCGAATGCGCCAGAGGACCCGCCAAAGCACGGAGTGACGCCACCGGCAGATTTACTGCGGTCCACGTCGGATTCCAGACAAAATCCCCACCCGGCTGCCATAAAACAGCTGAGGCCCCGCGCGCCAAAGCAGCCTCTATGAAACGACGACCATCCGCCAAAGCGCCAGGATAGGCCAGAAAAATATCCCCCGCACGAACCTGACGACTGTCATCAGCGACACCGGTGGGCGAAACACCGCGTTCGGCCAACTGTTCAAGTAACGCCTGTACTTGCATCACAGCGCCTCCCGCTCTACAAGCAGCGACGCCAGTTGCATCGATGGCGCATCGGGCGGAATGCCCAGGGCACGTAACGCCCCTCCCATCACATTGGCAAATACTGGTCCGGCAATTTGCCCGCCGAAATACTGAGCGCCACCGGGCTCATCGATCATGACAGCGACAATCAAACGTGGATTGGAAATCGGGGCCAAGCCGACAAAGGAGGCAATGTATTTATTGGCATAGACACCGCCCTCAAGCTTGTGCGCCGTCCCGGTTTTACCCCCCACGCGATAACCTGGAATAGCCGCTTTGGGTGCTGTACCGCCGGGGCCGACAGCCATTTCAAGCATCGCCCGTATTTCCTTGGCCGTTTGTGGCGAAAAAACGGGAGCGCCACGCATCACGGGCTG
>JAVEXE010000183.1:1660-4544 GCA_034004105.1 Azonexus sp.
CTGTAGGCCAGATACTGAATCTTGGAATCAATCGCCAACGCGATATCCTGACCATCACGCGGCGGCCGCGTTGCTCCCACATCCTCGATGATGCTGCCACGCCGATCACGAATCACTGTCCGCGCACCGGGACGACCCAGCAACGCCTGCTGAAACGCCAACTCGACCCCTTCCAGGCCTTTGTCATCAACACCGGTAAAACCAACGAGATGGGCCGTCATTTCTCCGGCCGGGTAAAAACGGCGATACTCCTTTTCCTGATGCACACCAGGCAACTTGAGCGCAGCGACCTGCTCGGCAATTTGCGGCGCCACTTGCCGCTTGACGAAAACAAAATTCTTTTCGATGGCCAAGCGCGCATCGATATCCCGTGGTGACATATCCAGCAACTCGCCCAATTGCCGCTTTTGCGCCCCACTCATGGTGCGGGCATCGGCAGGAATCATCCAGATCGAGCGCATGGGCGTCGACACTGCCAGCATGTCACCATGCCGGTCGGTCACCTTGCCTCGTGAAGCGGATATCTCGATATCACGTAAATAACGAGAGTCGCCCTTTTCCTGCAGAAAATCGTTATTGATGACTTGCAGGTAAAACGCCCGCAGGATCAAAACCAGAAAAGCCAGCATGAACAACACAGCAACCATGCGCGAGCGCCAACCCTGCAAGGCCAGTTGCAGTAATGGACTTTCGGCAAAGCGATGGGCCCGCTGTGGGCGGCGACGGACAACCATCAGCGCGCCCCCGCCGGAACTGTGGCCGGCACAGGCTGAGGCCGCGGCGTAATCATGTGCAAGCGCTCGCGTGCGACTTTCTCGACTCGGGGATGGGTAGCCCAGGTAGACATCTCGATCTGCAATTGACCGAATTCCACCTCAAGATGACGCGCCTTTTCCTGCTCCGCCTCCAGCGCCTGAAAGAGTTTTCGCCCGCGATGCTGAGACGTCACGACCGCCAGGGCACAAAGCACCAAGACAAAAAGCAGGGCAAGATTGACGCGGAACATTACAGCTTCTCCGCCACTCGCATGATTGCGCTACGCGCACGCGGATTCGCCGCCACTTCCTCGACGGAAGGACGGATCGCCTTACCCAACAAGCGCAACTTGGGCTTGGGTAACTGATCGGCACGCAACGGCAGATGCTTGGGCAAGGCATCTGCGGTCGACTGCGCGCGCATGAAGTTTTTCACGATGCGATCTTCGAGCGAATGAAAGGAAATCACCACCAACCGGCCACCAGGCTTGAGCAACTCAAGCGCCTGCGGCAGGGCTACCTCCAACTGGCGGAGTTCTTGATTGATATGAATCCGTAGAGCTTGAAAGCTGCGCGTCGCCGGGTCCTGCCCTGGTTCACGGGTGCGCACGGCCTCGCGTACGAGAGCCGCGAACTGCCCTGTACTGACAATGGGTTGTTCGAGCCGAGCAGACACAACCTTCTTTGCAATCTGGAAAGCAAACCGTTCTTCGCCATAATTCTTGATGACCTCTGTAATTTCTCTTAATTCGGCCCGCGCCAGCCACTCGGCAGCCGTCTCGCCCTGCGTCGTATCCATCCGCATGTCGAGCGGCGCGTCGTAGCGAAAGCTGAAGCCGCGCTCCCCGTCGTCAATCTGTGGCGACGACACCCCTACATCAAACAACACCCCATCAACTGCCGAAATACCCGTATCGGCAGCCGCCTCCTTCAACTCACCAAACGCCCGGTGCACGAGCGTAAAACGCGGGTCGGTAATTGCTTCCCCTGCCAAAATGGCCTGCGGATCGCGGTCGACCGCAATCAAGCATCCTTTTTCGCCCAAGGCATCCAGAATGCGCCGACTGTGCCCGCCTCGACCAAAGGTTGCGTCGACATAAACCCCCGCAGGCTGAATCGCCAGCGCGCTCACTGCCTCCTCAAGCAGCACCGTGACATGAGCACTGCACTGACTCACAGCACCAGATCCCCAAGGCCCGCCGGCAAATCTCCAGCAAATACCTCGGCTGCCAAGTCGTTTTGTTGCTGCCAGCCAGCCTCGCTCCAGATTTCGAAATGGCTTCCCATACCGACCAGATAAACCGTCTTGTCGAACTGAGCGTAAGTACGCAATTCCGGCGCCACGAGCAGACGCCCGGCAGAATCCGGCGTTTCGGTACGGGCATTACCCACCATCACCCGCTTGATCGCGGCAGCTCGGGGATCAAGGCTGGAGGCCTTCAGGATCTGATCGCGGATGGGCTGCCAAGCCGGCGCCGGATACAGCAGCAGGCAGCGATGCGGATGGGCCGTCAGCACCAGAGCACCCTCGCCCGCAGCGAGCAGGACGTCACGATGCCTTGCCGGAATGGCAATGCGTCCCTTCGCATCCAGACTGAGCGCTGTAGCCCCCTCAAACATCCCTAAAATCCCCAATTACCCACTTTTCGACACGTTTTCCCACTTTAGAGGATGGTTTTGAGAGCGTCAATAGTGAAAACCAGGTTTTTTTCTTACGCAACAATGACTTAGAAAGGTTTTGAAAAGCAGCGCAAGAAGAAATTAGTGATATAAATCAATGACTCGCAACATTCAATTAAAGTAGAGTATTACGATAAAAACTAACACAAACAACAATTACATTAAAATATTCACCTGATCACCAAAAGCAAAACGGACACGTATGAACGTGTCCGTTTTGCTTTTGTGCAAGCTCCCTCAGGAGCGCGCCAGACTTACTGTTGCTGAGCCAGCTTTTGCTCCAGCACCTTCAAAGGAATTGCGCCAGGTACGCGCTCGCCGTCGGCAAAAATCACGGTTGGCGTCCCTGTGATGTTCAAGCGCCGACCATACTCCTGATTACGCGTCACCGCCGTTGTATCGCAATTGTCCCTGCCGCCGGGATTCTTGCCATCAATAATCCAGTCATT
>JAVEXE010000184.1:0-2874 GCA_034004105.1 Azonexus sp.
GTCGAACAGCGTCGCCGTCTCGTCGAAGAACAGCGGCAGGTAATACTCGATGCCGGCGCTGGCGATGCCGGTCGAGATGTCCTTGTAGATGCCCGACTTGGCCGGGTCGCCCTCGAACCGCTCGCGGAAGGCCTGGCGGAAATGCGTGCGGCCCTTGTCGTCGAGCGGGAACTCGCGCGCCGGCAGCAGGCGCACTTCCGGCACCGGGTAGACGGTGCGCTGGGTGTCGACGTCGAAGGTCTTGATGCTCTCGACCTCGTCGTCGAACAGGTCGAGCCGGTAGGGCAGTTGCGAGCCCATCGGGAAGAGGTCGATCAGGCCGCCGCGGATCGAGTATTCGCCAGGCGTGACGACCTGGGTGACATTGGCGTAGCCGGCCAGCGTCACCTGGGCGCGGAACTTCTCGGCGTCGAGCGTCTGGCCCTTCTTGAATTCAAAGGTGTAGGCGGCCATGAATTCCGGCGGCGCCAGCCGGTTGACCGCGGTTGCCGCCGGCACCAGCAGGATCTGCACCTCGCCCTGTAACGCTGCCCACAGCGTTGCCAGACGTTCGGAAACGAGGTCCTGGTGCGGCGAGAAATGGTCGTAGGGCAGGGTTTCCCAGTCCGGCAGCAGGCGCACCTTGAGTTGCGGCGCGAACCACGGGATTTCTTCGAGCAGGCGCTGCGCGTCGGCGGCGCTGGCGGTGACCACGGCCAGCGTGCGGGTCGGATGGGCCAGGGCGATTTCGGCCAGCGTCAGGGCATCGCCGGAGCCACCCAGTGACGGCAGATCGATACGACCGCCCGGACGGGGCAGTTGGGGAAGGTCAGGCAACAAGCGAGAAGCAGCAGACACGTGAAATCAAATCGTGGACGACGGCGGGGGTTGGATTATAGCGGCTCAAATCAGCAACAAGCCCAAGCCCAGTCCTGAACCAATCGCCAACAGGCCCGGCAAGGCGTGCCGCGCCAGGTGCTTGCCGCCAATGCTGATGACCAGACCAATCTTGAAAATCAGGTTGGCTACCAGGGCCAATGTCACGGCAATCACTGCCTCGTTAAAAGCCACGCGTTCCAGGTTGAACATGCGCAAGGTCGACAACACGCTGGCGTCGGCATCGGTCAGGCCGGACACCAGCGCGACGATGAACAGACCGCTATTGCCGGCGATATCCTGCAGCCAGGCAGCGGCCAGCAAGACCACGGCGTACAGCGCGCCGAAGGAGAGGGCAGTTTTCAGTTCAGTGGGGTTCTTGACTTCCGGCATGGGCAATTCGCCCGCCTCGTTGAGGATTTTCCAGCCGTACGCCGCCATGACAACGCCAGGTACGATGCCGCAAGCAAAAACGATGGCAATCGGACCGATCATCCCCGGCGCGACGATGCCGGCGATGATGCCGAGCCGGATCATCACCATCACGTTGGCGATCAGGATGACGATGGACGACATGCGCACCAGGTGAGCGTGTTCGGCGGCGTGGCGGGAAAACATCATCGTTGTTGCGGTCGACGAGGCCAGACCGCCAAAAATGCCCAGTACTGCCGCGCCGTGCCGTGCGCCGATGATGCGCAATGCGAGGTAGCCCGCCAGCGCAAGACCGGAAATCAGCACCACCATCCACCACACCTGGCGCGGGTTGATTGCACCATAAGGGCCAAAGTCATCGGATGGCAGGATGGGCAGAATGACCAGCGACAACACCGCAAACTGCAACATCGAATTGATGTCCTTGGGTGTCATCTGTTCGCTGAATTGCTTCAGCTCGGTCTTGAAATAGAGCAAAACCGTTGTCGCAATCGCCAGCATGACGGCCAGCGTGGCGTAACCGAACCAGACCGCCGCACCCAAACCGTAGGTAACGATAATTGCGGCCTCCGAGGTAAAGCCACGGTATTTTTCTTCCTGCTGGCTGGAAAAATTCGAGGCAACCATTGAAGCGGCGAGAACAACCATGCCGACGGCCAGCAGCCAGGGGCCGCCGCTTTTCTCACCCAGCATGGCAAACAGGCAACCGAGCATCGACACCAGCGAGAAGGTTCGCAGCCCAGCCGCTGAATCTGGCCGCCTTTCGCGTTCCATACCAATCAGCAGGCCGATGCCTAGCGCCGTGGCGAAAGATTCAACGGGCCCAGCCAGTTCAGGGACAACAAAACTCATGCCTTGCCTCGCTTATTCGTGTTCTTCGCTAAAATTAAGCCATGACTCGATATTACGCAATTGTTCCCGCTGCCGGCAGCGGCTCGCGCTTTGGTGCCGAACGGCCCAAGCAGTACCTCGACCTCCTTGGCCGCCCGCTGATTTTTCATACTTTGGCGGCGTTGACCGCACATCCAGCCATTGATCGTGTCTGGGTGGTACTGGCCCCGGACGACCCTTTTTGGCCGCGTTACGACTGGAGCGAACTGGGGCATAAACTCGAAACCGTGCGCTGCGGCGGTGCGACCCGTGCTGAAAGTGTCGGTAATGGCTTGCTCGCAGCGGCGACGGTGGCCACCGACGATGACTGGATTCTTGTCCATGATGCGGCAAGGCCCTGCCTTTCACGGGCCATGCTCGACGCACTTTGCGATGAACTGGCTGATGACCCGGTCGGCGGCATTCTGGCGGTGCCGGTGGCGGATACCTTGAAGCGGGCCGACAGCGCTCAACGTGTGGCCGCCACCGAGCCGCGTGACGGCCTGTGGCAGGCACAGACACCGCAGATGTTTCGTTACGGTCGACTGGTCGAAGCGCTCGAAAATCACAATGCCGTCACCGACGAAGCGGGCGCGATTGAGGCGCTTGGCTTGAAGCCAAAACTGGTGCGCGGTGATTCAACCAACCTGAAAGTCACTTTTCCGGCGGACCTGAGCTTGGCCGCCATGATTCTGAGAGGACGCAAATGAATTTTCG
>JAVEXE010000184.1:2974-4534 GCA_034004105.1 Azonexus sp.
GGCGCGATTGAGGCGCTTGGCTTGAAGCCAAAACTGGTGCGCGGTGATTCAACCAACCTGAAAGTCACTTTTCCGGCGGACCTGAGCTTGGCCGCCATGATTCTGAGAGGACGCAAATGAATTTTCGTGTCGGGCAGGGCTACGACGTGCATCAACTGGTTGCTGGCCGCAAATTGATTCTCGGTGGTGTGGAAATCCCGCATTCCACCGGCCTGCTCGGGCATTCCGACGCGGACGCCTTGCTGCATGCCATTACTGATGCCTTGCTCGGGGCGGTTGCCCTGGGCGATATTGGCCGTCATTTTCCGGATACCGACCCGCGTTATCAGGGCGCTGACAGTCGTGTGCTACTGCGCGCCGCCGTGGCGCTGCTGGCAGAGAAGGGCTGGCAGCCGGTCAATGTCGATACCACGCTGATTGCGCAGAAACCCAAACTTGCCCCCCATGCGCCAGCAATGGTGGCGAATATCGCTGCCGATCTCGGCATCGCGCCGGATTGCGTCAATATCAAGGGCAAGACCAACGAAAAACTCGGCTACCTGGGCCGGGAAGAAGCCATTGAGGCTCAGGCTATCGTACTGGTGGCACGGCGCGGGGAATGAACCCGGCAGTTTGTGGTCAACGAGCCACTTCACAATAAGGACAATATCCATGGCAATGCTTTTCAATCGTCTCAAACTGGGTTCGCTGACCGTTCCAAACCGGATTTTCATGGCCCCACTGACCCGCTGTCGGGCCGAACCGGGGCATGTGCCCGGCGCGTTGATGGCCGAACATTACGCCCAACGTGCCAGCGCCGGCCTGATCATTGCCGAAGCCACGATGGCCATGGCCGGCAATTCCGCCTTCTGGAAGGAGCCAGGCATCTACAACGAGGCACAAATCGCTGGCTGGAAAGGCGTGACGGATGCGGTCCACGCCGCGGGTGGGCGGATTTTCCTGCAGGTCTGGCACGGCGGTCGGGCCTGTCATCCGCTGCTCAACGACGGCGCACAACCTGTTGCACCCAGTGCGCTGGCGATTCAGGGCGACGAGGTGCACACCCCGGAAGGCAAGAAACCTTACGTTGTTCCGCGGGTGCTGGCGGATGCGGAAATTCCGGGCATCGTCGCGGGCTTCCGCCAAGCCGCTGAAAACGCCCTGCAAGCCGGATTTGATGGCGTCGAAGTGCACGGGGCCAACGGCTATCTTCTGGACGAGTTCCTGCGCGATGGCGTCAATAAACGCACCGGCCCCTACGGTGGCCCGCTGGAAAACCGGGCCCGTTTGCTGCTCGAAGTCATCGAAGCGCATTGCGCGGTCTGGGGCAGTGATCGTGTTGGCGTGCGTTTGTCACCGCTCAACAGCTACAACGATATCGCCGACAGCGATCCGGTGGGTTTGATCAGCTGGCTGGCCAATCGTTTGAACGATTACCAGCTGGCTTACCTGCACCTGATGCGCGGCGACTTTTTCGGCAAGCAGCAGGGCGACGTGATGAAGCCGGCGCGGGAGGTCTATCGTGGCGTACTGATCGGCAACATGGGCTACAGCGCCGCCGAGGCCGAAATGGCGATTGCC
>JAVEXE010000185.1:0-4524 GCA_034004105.1 Azonexus sp.
TCCGTTTTGCCTTCCCGCTCGCCGACAATACCGAAGAAAAGCTGTGGGTATTCACCACCCGCGCCGACACCATCATGGGCGTCACCTTCGTCGCCGTTGCCGCCGAACACCCGCTAGCCCAGCGTGCAGCGGTCAACAACCCCGAACTGGCAAAATTCATCGAGGAATGCAAGCAGGGCGGTGTCGCTGAAGCCGACATCGCAACGATGGAAAAGAAAGGCATGCCGACCGGTATCTACGTCAGCCATCCGTTGACCGGCGAACAGGTCGAAGTCTGGGTCGGCAACTACGTGCTGATGAGCTACGGTGACGGCGCGGTGATGGCGGTGCCGGCGCACGATGAGCGGGATTTTGCGTTTGCGCTCAAGTACAACTTGCCGATCAAGCAAGTCGTCGCCGTTGAGGGCGAGTCCTTCAGCGACCAGCAATGGGCCGAGTGGTACGCCGACAAGGTTAAGGGCACGCTGGTCAATTCCGGCAAATACGACGGCCTAGGCTACGAAGCTGCGGTCGACGCCATTGCGAACGATCTTTCCGCCAAAGGCTTGGGCGAGAAGAAAACCCAGTTCCGCCTGCGCGATTGGGGCATTTCCCGCCAGCGCTACTGGGGCTGTCCGATCCCGATCATTCATTGCCCAACTTGCGGCGACGTGCCGGTGCCGGACGACCAACTGCCCGTCGTGCTGCCCGAGAACGTCGAAATCACCGGCGCCGGCTCGCCCTTGGCGAAGATGCCCGAGTTCTACGAGTGCAAGTGTCCGAAGTGCGGCGGCGACGCCCGGCGCGAAACCGACACCATGGACACCTTCTTCGAGTCGTCCTGGTATTTCCTGCGCTACGCCTGCCCGGACAACGCCACGGCCATGGTCGACGAGCGCGTCGGCTACTGGTGCAAGGGCGGCATCGACCAGTACATCGGCGGCATCGAACACGCCATCCTGCATTTGCTCTACTCGCGCTTCTTCACCAAGCTGATGCGCGACGTCGGCCTGATAGGCGACTTGGGCGAACCCTTCGCCAACCTGCTGACCCAGGGCATGGTTGTCGCCCCGACCTTCTACCGTGAGGGTGAGAATGGCAAAAAGCTGTGGCTCAACCCGGCCGATGTCGACGTCGTCACCGACGAGCGTGGCCGCCCGACCGGCGCTACACTGAAGTCCGACGGCCAGCCGGTGATCATCGGCGGCACCGAAAAGATGTCGAAGTCGAAGAACAACGGCGTCGACCCGCAGTCACTGATCGAACAATACGGCGCCGACACCGCCCGCCTGTTCATGATGTTCGCCGCGCCCCCCGACCAGTCGCTGGAATGGTCCGACGCTGGCGTCGAAGGCGCTTACCGCTTCCTGCGCCGCTTGTGGAAGCTGGTACATGACCACGTCGCCACTGGCACGGTCGACGCCAAAATCGACCCGAAAACGCTGTCGACCGCACAACAGGACTTGCGCCGCAAGCTGCATCAAACCATGCAGAAAGTGGCCGACGATTACGGCCGGCGCAAGCAGTTCAACACCGCCATCGCCGCCGTGATGGAGTTGCTCAACGCCTACGACAAGACCGAACTCTCTGACACCACGGGCCGTACGTTGGCACAGGAAGTTCTCGAAACGGCCAGTCTGCTGCTCTTCCCGATTGTCCCGCACATTGGTCATGCGCTTTACGCCGAGCTGAAGCCGGGTGCCGACGCCGGCCTTGCTGCTTTCCCCAAGGCCGACCCGGAAGCCCTCAAGCAGGACGAAATCGAACTGATGGTGCAGGTCAACGGCAAACTGCGCGGCAGCATCCGCGTGCCAGCCGAGGCCGACAAAGCAAGTATTGAAGCTGCCGCGCTGGCCTCGGAAGGTGCTATCAAGTTCATGGAAGGCAAGCCGGCGAAGAAGGTTGTCGTCGTGCCCGGCCGACTGGTCAATATCGTTGTTTGACACCAAATCAGGACGAAATCAAGGGACCATCATGCGCTACCCGCTTCTCAATCTGCCTCAGAAACTGCTACCTGGCCTGATTGCATTGCTTCTGACCGTCATGCTGGCTGGCTGCGGTTTTCACCTGCGCGGTGCGGGTAGCGCCAACCTGCCCTACAAGACCATGCACATCGCCTTGCCAGATACCGCCGAAGTACGCATCTGGCTTGAACGCTACATCAAGGCCAGCGGCAACACTGAACTCATTGACGATGGCAAGAATGCCGAGGCAATCTTCCAGCAAGTCGAAGACAGTCGACAAAAAACCATTCTCAGCGTCAATGCGCAGGGCCGCGTACGAGAATACCGCTTGCAGATGACGTACCGCTTCCGGATCGTCGATGCCAAGGGGCAGGAACTGGTGGCTGCCAACACGATTGCCCTGAGCCGCGACATCAGCTTTGACGACTCCAGCGTACTAGCCAAAGACATCGAAGAAAGCCTGCTCTGGCGTGACATGAACAGCGATCTGGTGAACCAGATCATGCGTCGCCTGAGCCTCATCAAACCGAAAGTGCCCGGCCAGGCTCCCAACTGATGCTGCTCAAGGGCGAGCAACTGGCGGCGCATCTCGAACGCGAGTTGCGTCCGCTCTACCTGCTACATGGCGACGAGCCTTTGCTGGTGCTTGAAGCTGCCGACGCCATTCGCATTAGCGCCCGCCAGCGAGGCTTCACCGAACGGGAAGTTCTGACTGTGCTGCCCCATTTCGACTGGGGACAATTGCTGGCGGCCGGCTGCAATATGTCGCTATTTGGCGACCGCAAGCTGATTGATCTGCGCATTCCCGGTGGCAAACCGGGCAAGGAAGGCAGCGCCGCCTTGCAGCAGTGGTGCCAACAACGCTCGCCCGACAATCTGCTCCTGGTCACCCTACCCGAACTCGATTGGCGGGAAGAAAAATCCGCCTGGTACAGCGCACTGGCGAACGCTGGTGTGGCACTCAAGCTCAATGCACCACCACTCGACGAATTGCCCGGCTGGATTGCTGGTCGCTTGCGGCGGCAGCAGCAAAGCGCCGACGTCGACAGCCTGAAATTCATCGCCGAGCGCGTCGAAGGTAATCTGCTCGCCGCGCATCAGGAAATCCAGAAACTCTCCCTGCTTTACCCGGCAGGCAAACTGAGTCACGCGCAGATTCGCGATGCGGTGCTCAATGTCGCCCGCTACGATATCGACGGCCTGCGCGAAGCCCTGCTCGCCGGCAACCTGGGCCGCCTGACCCGGACCCTCGACGGCTTGCGCCAGGAAGGTGAAGCCCCACCCTTGATACTTTGGGCGATCAGCGAAGAAATCCGCGCCCTCGCCGCTATCCGTCGCGGCCTGGATCAAGGCCAATCGCTGGAAGTCCTGCTCAAGGAAGCCAAAGTCTGGGGCCCCCGCCTGTTACCGGTCAAAAAAGCCCTGCAACGCCTGTCGACCGCAACACTGGAATCTGCGCTGCGACACGCCGGGCAGATCGACCGTCTGGTCAAAGGCATTGGCAAGGGAGATCTATGGGAAGAATTCCAGCAAATCGCTATCATGCTCTGCCCACCAGTCAGACCAAACCCGCTGACTTCAAGGTAAGCTGCCGTTAAGTCATTGTTGGAGAATGCCATGCGCCGCCTGAAATTTTCCCCCAGCCTGCCAGCCCTGCTGTTTGCCTTGAGCTTGCCAGCGTCTGCCAGCGACGACGTGCTGCCCCTGCTCCCACTCTCCCTCGATGCCTTGATCGCCACACCGGTAACCACCGCCTCGCGCCGTGCCGAAACACGTGAACACACCCCGGCGCATATCCTGGTCATCACCCGCGAACAAATGCGCGACCGGCGCTACAAGAACCTTGCAGATTTGATTGAAGACCTGCCCGGCGTCGACTTTCAGCGTGGCACGCGATCAAGCCAGTACAATCATTTCGTTTTTCAGGGCAATGTCAGCAACAACAAATTGCTGATCCTGCTCGATGGCGTGCGTATCGACCATCCGGCAGGCGGCAAAATCCCCATTGCAGAAAATTTCTCGCTCTATTTTGCCAAACAGGTTGAAGTACTTTACGGCCCCGCCGCCGCCCTATATGGTGCTGATGCACTCGGTGGCGTGATCAACATCATTACGGAAAAGCCTTCAGCAAGCGGCGGCAAAATCGCCCTAGGCGGTGGTAGTTTTGGATCACTGGAGGGCGACTTTCTTGCCAATGGCAAGTTCGGAGATTCAATCACCGTTACCGCCGGGGCGCATTACCAGAAAAGCGACCGTGCCCCGCTGGACGAGTACTACCGCAAGGATTTTCCAAAAGTCGATGCACGAACCTTCGGTGGCGCGGTGATTGTCCCAGCAGCACAACGCGAAGACTATACGGGTCAAGTCAGCAGCCAGAGTCAGTACCTGCGTGTTGATGCCGGTGAAAACCTGACGGTTGGCTTTTATCGCAACCGCTTCCGCAGCCTGACGAGCACCGGGGATCGGCCAACAGCGACGCTCTATCTCAATAGCGCTTACTGGGATACCACCATCGACACCTGGCATGCGCGCTACCGAACCGAGCTGGCACCCGGTCTGCAAAGCGAAACGGTGATCGATT
>JAVEXE010000186.1:0-4523 GCA_034004105.1 Azonexus sp.
AACAAACGGTTGTCCTTGCCTGTTCTACCGGGGTCACTTTTCTTACCCGGCAGCAATGGGGCAATACGGTCATATTGATCATCTCGCAGCCAGTAACGAACCATCCTGATCTCCACCCAAAAGACAGCATATAAGCAGAAATCAACGACTGTGAACAGCCCCTTTGTAAGTCATTGACGGTAAACGATTATTTCCACCAAGAAACTATTTGGCATTACCGATGACCGCGAATGTCAACAGACCCTAGTGTAAAAGTCAGCTGCGCTGGACGTATCAGCCATTGGCTTCCTTCTCAGGCTGGCCGGATTTCGGTACGGGAGCCATTTCAACGCGGCGGTTACGGGCGCGGCCCTCGGCGTCGCTGTTCGCTGCCACTGGCTGCTGCGAACCAAAGGCGGCGGCGAAAACGGCGTCGGCCGGAACGCCTTCCTCGATCAGTGTGCGGGTCACGGTCAGTGCCCGCTGGGCAGAGAGTTCCCAGTTGTCGGCGATGGGTTGGGCGAGGCCCTTGAGCACCTGCCGGCCTTCCGGCTGGAGCTGATCGGAGTTGAGCGCGAAGAGCACGTTGCCGCTGATGCCGATCTTGCCGTTGTCGAGCGTAATCCGGCCGGAGGCGAGCGGGCCGGCCAGTGCCTCCTCCAGCGCCAGGCGGCGTTGTTCTTCCTGTTGCCGCTTCTGGATTTCGGCTTCGAGGCTGGTGACGAGTTCGAGCTGCACGCCGAGTACGCCGACCAGAATCAGCACGAAGGCACCGAGTAGGCCGGACATCAGGTCGCCGAAGACGGCCCAGATTGGCGTGCTGTGCTCGACGCTGGCATCGATATGTTCCATGCTCAGGCCACGCTTTGGTTGACGGCGACGCGCTGCAGGTCGTCGACCATTTTCTTTTGCGACAGGATGCTGAGATCAATGATTTCGCGTGCTTGGGCAACATAGTAGGCAAGCTGCTCGTCGCTGCGAGTCAACGATTTGGCCAGCGCGCTTTCGATGCGCTGCAGGGTTCCCATCATCTTGTCGCTGGACTCGGCAAACAGTTTTACGGCGGTGCTGAAGGCCTCGCCCAAGCTGGCCACTTCCAGCGCGCCGCCGGCGATGCCGGCACCGATTTCGATCAGCTTGCCGGCCTCCCTTTCTACCTTATTGGCGAATTGGCTGCCGGCGCGTTCGAGCAGGAGAGTCGAGGATGCCACCAGTGCGTCGACGGCACTGCGCTGTTCGGTCGAGGCGTGGTTGATCACGTCGAGCAGGGCACTCAGCGTTTTCATAATGTGGGCGCGTTCCTCAAGCAAACTATTGTCGCGCGCCATGCTGGCGGATAGCGCGTGATGTAGCTGCCCGATGACATCGGCAGCCGCTTTGGGCGCTTCTGCGGCCACCTGCATCAGGCGGGTGACTTCGGTGATGGTGGTTTCGGCCTGTCGCTGAGTGGTGGTGACGAAATCGCGGGCGGTGTTGCCCAGTGTCTGCGTGATTTCCTGCTGTTGGGCGATCGCGGCGCTTGTCCAGTCACGCTGCAACTCGGCCTGTGTGGCCTGCAGGTCGCCAAGCAGGGTGGTAAGCTGTTGTGTGAAGGCCATTTGCTGGGCTTGGGCTGCCTGTGCCATTGCTGCCTGCCGGAGCGCTAATTCGGCATCCAGATCGGCACGCTGCTTTGCCGACTCGGCCAGCAAGCTGCTGTGGGCCGTGTTGACGCTGGTCAGCAGTACGGTAGTGCTGCGCTCGAAACTGTCGGCGTAGCTAGCGAGACCACTTTGCAGCTGTTGGTGCTGCCTGTCGGTGGCCTGCTCGTGTTGGGTCAGCGCCTGCATCCAGGTGTCGCTAACGTTATCGACGGCCTGCGTGAACTGGCTGGCAATGCCTTCTAACTGGTCTTGCACGGTGCCGAACAGTTTGTCGTGCAGGTCGCGTGTTTCGTTGGCGATGCCGGTCATCGTGGCGGCGACAACCGGCTGGATGGCTTCGACGGCGACAGTGGCACTGTCCTTCAGGCTGGCCTTCAGCGACAAGTCGATGGACTGGGCAAGATCGGAGTACAGCGTTTTTGCCTCGCTGTGGAAGCGTTCCTGGCCTGCTAGCAGGTGCTCGCCAAGTTGGCGGTTCTGCTCGGTCATCTGGCGCATCATCGCGTCGAGCTTGCCGACCAACTCGGGTAGGGTCTGCGCTTGCGATTGCAGGGCTTTGAAGGTTTCCTGCCGCTGATAAGTTAGCGAGAAGTCGCGCAGCACGCCGGCGATGCGGTTGTCGAGCAGTTGGCCAACCTTGATGCGGTCGCGTCGGCACAGGGCGGACATCAGGCCGAGCATGGCCGAGGTGGCGACGCCGGCAACGGAGGTGCCGAAAGCAACGCCAAGCCCCTTGACTGGTGCAGCCAGCGCCGAGCGGATGGTTTGCAGGTCGGTGGTATTTTCTAGCGCCAACACGGCACCGTTTAGGGTGACGACCATGCCGAGAAAAGTGCCGAGCATGCCAAGCAGGACCAGTAGCCCGACCAGATACGGCGTTAGGCCGGGGCCGGGCAAGGCCACGCGCTCACCCTCGATGCGTAGGCGGACGGTGTTCTGCAGTGCGGCTGGGACCTGTTGCAGCCATTCGCCGAGGTGGGCGAGGTCGTTCGGGATGGTGTTGAGCGCCTGCGCCAGGCGGATCGTGTTGCGGTGGAAACGACGCATTTCCAACGCGCCGACGAGATAGACGGCAGTGATGATCAGCGTCACGGCAAGTGCCAGCATGCTGCCGCCGATGTAGGTAAAGGCAACCCAGACGGCGGCGAGCAGCCCAAGGACGAAAGCGGAGAGGGTGTGGTTGCGGTTCATGGTTCGTTCAGCGTGTGGGGGTCTATCTCGCCGAGTGCGGCTATCAGGCCGGCAACGGGCTTCAGGCGCAGGTCGAGTTCGGCCAGCAGCATGGTCTGTGTGTCGTGGCAGAAGGCTTCAAGCCAGCTGCCTGCCTGAGTCCATCGTGCGGTGTCGTCGCTACCGCCGGCCGGTAGGGCGGTCCGGTGTGCTTGGTAGCGCTGTTCGAAACGGCGGGCAAGGAGAATGGGGATGTTGACCAGAAGATTGCGCTCTCGCATTGCCAGCGCCTTCTCAAAACTGGCGTCGATGTCCGCCAACTGGCGCTGGGCAGGGGTGCCTTGCATCAGTGCCTTGCGGGTGTTCTGACGCAGTACGCCGATGGCGCTGCTCATGTTTCGTTGATGGGCGAGGTAATAGCGATGATAGGGTGTGTAATCCGCTGCGACTTCGGCGCTGCTATCCGGGAGGGGGGTCGGAAAGCGCAGGTGTGGATTGTCGTTGCCAAATACACCATCAGCCAGGATAGCGGCACTGAGTTGGGCGCGGGTGCGCTGCAACAGGACGGTTAGCGGCGCAGCCAGCGTGCTAGAAAGGGCAAACGTTCCTGTGCCAGCCGTCTGGTTGAGGGCCGAGAAAAGGGCAAGTGCGTCCGAAAAGTCCAGCCACTGCCCCAGGCGCTCTCCAAAGTCGTATTTTGGACCAGTAACTTCCGGGACAGCGTCGGAGAGAAGGCGAACAAGGCCGGAGCGGTTGAATGTGGTGCGCTGCAATCGGCACGTCATGACCGTTGGACGGGCAAAGTCGAAAAAAGGCCGCAAGGCTACACCAAACCCGTGACGCGGTCAGCGTCTTCTGTCGATTTTGCTCTTTTCACCCCTTGCATATGGCAGTGGTGTCGCGAGGCTTCGTATTAGCCATGTTAAAATTTCTACACCCAAACACGTGGTTTGCTATTTTGTGGCAAATATTACCCGACCCGCTGAAGCGCTTCGGCAACGCATACCCCAACGCCAGATGGGCAGCTTGCGTGCCTGGACCGCAGCAGCGATTGTCTTCGCCAACCTACTCGCTTGGTTAGTCGGTGCCAGCGCGCTGCTAGAAAGCCGTGAACACTACCGTGCGCGGGTCGAAATCGTCGCGGCGAATTACGCTGAAATCCTTGAAGCACGCATTCTCGAAAAAATCCGCGTCATCGACGACGCCTTGCTACGCCTGCAGTGGGAAGCAGAGCGTGAATTGCGTCAAGGTGGCATCGAAGGGCGCGACCTTGATGCTTTCATTGAGCGGCAAACGACGCAGTTGCCTGAAGTGCTTGGCTTGCGGGCCACGGATGCGGAGGGGACTGCTCGCTGGGGCAAAGATGTCAAGGCTGCAGGAGGCTTTCTCGATCTGAGCGGCCGCGAGCACTTTCAGGCATTCGCTACCGGAGGGCACGAAGGCTTATACATCGCCAAGCCATTTCTCGACAAGAGTACACAGCAGTGGGCGATGGCGCTGGCCCGTGCCTATCGTCACCCGGACGGACGCTTCGCTGGCATGGTGGGCGCGGGCCTTAGAGTGAGCAGCCTCACAGCGATGATGCAGAATTTTGACGTTGGACAGGCTGGTTCGGTGGTTTTACGTCATGCAGATACTGGCCTGATTGCTCGCTATCCACCGGTTCCGGGAGAGGCAGGGTTACCTGGTCACAGCAAAGTTTCGGCTGAATTCAAGGCGCTGATTGAATCC
>JAVEXE010000187.1:0-4514 GCA_034004105.1 Azonexus sp.
TGGACAAGGCATCCCTTACGAGTGGGAATACAACCACCTTCTAGGCATTTCACGAAAGCGATGAACGCACCACTGCAACCTACCCAACAAATCAGGATTTTATGGGGTAATGTTAGTATTACCCCATGTTTTTAAATTTTATGGGGTAATGCCTTGTACCGAATTCACGAACTTGCTTTTCGCACCCAGTATGCAGAACTCAAGGAACGCAGCTTGTCAGCCGGTGAGCTGCTGCCGGGAACGCCCGGCTCCCTCGTGCTCAGGAAAGGAACCGGTCACGCCTATTGGTACCGTGTTTTTTACCCCGTCCCAGGAAAAACCGAAGAAAAATTTGTTTGTGCCGAAAACGACGGCGAGGTGCTTGAAAGCTTGCGTCAGCAGATGGCTTTTCACGAATGGGTGGCCAAACAAGTCTCCAATCTTCGTAAGCTCGGTTTTCAGGTGGCGGACAAATCGGTCGCGCGGGTGCTGGTTGAATTACACAATCGACAGGCTTTCGATGCGGGCCTCGTTCTGGTTGGCACGCTGGCATTCATGGCCTGGCTGAACGAACTCGGCGGCATGACCGTCGCTGCACGAACGCAAGATGTGGACATTGCCAGAGGCCAGCGTCTCAAGCTCGCGGCCCCGCTTCCTTTTCTCGAAACGATCAAAGCCACAGGCCTGCCCTTTTTTCCGGTTCCTGGGTTGCCGTCGCACACGCCGTCCACCTCGGTCAAGTTACCCGGTGTGCAAGGGCTGCGTGTCGATGTGCTCACCTCCGGTAACGCCCTCGGTGCTGTTGTCGCAGTCCCCGAACTGGAATGGTGTGCCCAGGCCGTTCCTTTCTACGACTACCTGCTTGAAGCCCCTGAGCCCGCCGCCATGCTGGCCGGTGGACACTGTATCCCGGTCAAGTTACCGCAGGCTGCACGCTTTGTCTGGCACAAGTTATACGCCAGCACCCAGCGGCGTGGCTTCAAGGAAAAAGCCGAAAAAGACCGGCAGCAAGCCCTTGTCCTGGCCGGATTGCTGGCAGAAAGTGAAGCACATTTATTGACCGAAGCATGGCAAGCCATCCCCAGCGGAATGCTTGCTGCTATTCAGCCCCTTGCGGACAAACTGGTTGCTGCAGCCGAAGGGCATCCAGAACTGCAAGATGTCTTTCGAGCCTGCGGCAGATAGTTGCTGCTGCATCAGAAATCGATTTTTTCATAGAGGAGAAGTGACGAATGACAGAAGAAGATAGCAACGCACTGGCACCGCCACCGAGCAAAGACGACATCCTCACGGCAATCGCAGACTTCTTCAAAGCCAGTCCGAAAGCGGACTACAGCGAGGAGGAAATGCGAAAAAAGCTGGCCGACTACGCAGATAACGCTTGGCAAATTAAGGAAGTCACCCATGTCGCCAAGTATTCGCACCCTGATGCCAAGGCCGACGTCAAAGTATTTGCGCAACACGGCAGATCAAAAGGGAATGCGTCCGCTCCTGACTTCCTGGTTGGAACGCACTTAATCGATGCCTTTGCAAATATCGATGCCGCAGGAAACTCGGCATGGCATCCCGTTTATACCTTCCTGCGAACTGAAGTTAGGGGAGAAAGCTTTCTTGATCTCGCATCCCGCCAAGATCAAGCATTCGCGGAAGCTCTCAATGAACTGGGCGATATCGATGGTCAATGGCTGCGTGAGTTCGCCAACATCGCCATCCCGCAGGAAAAGCCATGCTCCCACCGGCTGATCAAGCAAATTTACTGGCCCGTTGGCGATGGTTCCTATCACCTGCTTTCCCCGCTGTTCTCCAGCGCCTTGTCCAACCATCTCTGGAAAACTATCCGCGATGACCGCTTTTCCGACAAAGCAAAAGCCGCCAGAAAAGCCCGTAACGAGAAGGCTGCCCATGCTCACGGATTTCGAGAGTACCCGGAACTGCTCATCCAGAGCTTTGGCGGTACAAAGCCACAAAACATCAGCTGGCTGAACACCAAGCGTTACGGCGAGAACTATCTTCTACCCGCCCTGCCACCCAACTGGCAATCCCCGGCCATCCGCCCGCCTTTTACGGTCAACAGCGTTTTTGACCGCATTTTCAGCAACCGGCCAAGAGTGCGTGAGCTGGTACGCACCCTGCGCGATTTTCTCGAAAGCGTTGCCAACTACAACAATGACCGAATCCGAAAAAAGCGCACCGAACTGACTGCCTACCTCTGCGACGAAGCCCTGCTCTACGCCGCCGAGCTGCGCGATGCTGTTGAAACTGGCGAGTTTGCCGCTGGCTGGACGCTCGACGAACGCTGCCAGCTCAACCGTGCCGAACAGCTCTGGCTCGACCCATTGCGCGGCGAAGACGACCCGGACTTTGCCAGCGAGTACCAACGCGATGAATGGCCCGATGAAATCTGCCGCCGTTTCGGCAACTGGCTCAACGCCCGCTTGACGACCGACAAGTTACCGATGAGCGCGGTGGAAGCCGAACATTGGCAAAAAGAACTACGCCAGGAGCTTGCTGATCATGAATAACCTCAGCGGACTCATCCTGCTCCCCCGCATACTGGTACAAAACGCCAACGCAATCTCCGGCCCCTTGAGCTGGGGCTTTCCTTCACCCACGGCCTTTACCGGCTTTGTTCATGCACTGGAGCGCAAATTCGTCGGCCAGTTGTCGGCTAAATTTTCCGGCGTTGGCATCATCTGCCACCATTTCGAGCCGCAGGTATCAAAGCCAGCAGGCCGTAACTACCGCGTTTTTTGCCTGAGCCGTAACCCGGTTATTGCTGGCTATAAAAAATACGAAGACAAGGTTGCATCAATCGTCGAAGAAGGCCGTAGCCACATGGAAATCAGCCTGCTGATTGCCGTGAGCAACTGCTCGACCAGAAATGGTGAGAAGCTCGCAAAGCAATGCCACGATGCCGCCTACGGCATGCGTCTAGCGGGCGGCAGTCCGCTCTACCGCGAAGGCGAACGCTATCAGGCAAGCTGGAATACATTGAGTGGCAACGTCAAATCCGACACCGCCACCTTCCGCAAACTCCGCCGCCGCCTGCTGCCCGGCTTTGCCCTGGTACAGCGCGATGACCTGCTCAAGGCGCATCTGGCAGAAATGCGGCAAACCGCCCCCGCCAGCACGGCGCTGGATGCCTTGCTTGACCTCTTGCGTCTCAACTTCGAGCCGGTCGTCACCCAGGCCAGTGAGGCCGGCAAGCCTGCCACGGTCGACTGGCAAATCCGCAAAAAAACGGGCTGGCTGGTGCCTTTGCCGATTGGCTATGCCGGCATTTCCGATCTGTATGAGCCTGGAAAGGTCGCCAATACCCGCGACACCAGCACGCCCTTCCGCTTTGTTGAAAGCCTGTATTCCCTCGGCGAATGGGTCAGCCCGCATCGCATCCAGTGCTTTGAGCAACTGTTGTGGACGCAAGAGGCCGATGCCGAAAAGGGTATTTACCGCTGCCACAACCGCCACGCCGAATTCATTTCTCAAGACAACACCGAATCGCAAACATCTTCCCAGGAGCAAAATCATGGCTAAAACCGATCTCAAGACCGCATCCGTTCTCGCTTTTGAACGCAAGCTTGACCCTTCCGACGCGCTTTTTAGTGCAGGAAAGTGGGGCGACCGAAAAAATGGCGACAACTGGCCCAGCATCGGCATCAATACCAAATCTGTGCGGGGTACTATTTCCAACCGCCTTAAATCGGAAAAGGATCAGGACCCGGCCAAGCTTGATGCCTCTATCCAGTCGCCCAACTTGCAAACCGTCGATGTCGCTACCCTGCCTAACAATGCCGACACCCTGCGCACCCGCTTTACCCTGCGCGTTCTGGGCGGTGCGGGCACACCCTCAGCCTGCAACAACGCCGACTACCAGGCCAAGCTGCAAGCCACAGTGAAGAACTACGTTAGCACTACCGGCTTTGGACAACTCGCCCGCCGCTACGCCACCAACCTTGCTAACGGGCGCTTTTTGTGGCGCAACCGCATGGGCGCAGAGCAGATAGAAATCCAGGTCCGCCAACTCGCTCAGGGCGAAACCGCGCAAAGCTGGGAATTCAACGCGCTGAGCTTTTCGCTTCGCGACGACTTCAACAACGCATCACCCACGCTCGACACCCTGGGCCAAGCCATTGAACAAGGCCTGAGCAATCCGGAGAAACACACTCTGTTGGAAATCATTGCCTACGCCCGCATCGGCGACGGCCAGGAGGTTTACCCCTCGCAAGAGTTGATCCTCGACAAGGGCGACAAAAAGGGCCAGAAGAGCAAGACGCTATACAAAGTCGGCGACGTGGCCGCCATGCACAGCCAGAAAATCGGCAACGCCCTGCGCACCATCGACACCTGGTATCCGCAGGATGAAGAAAGTGGCGACCTCGGCCCGATCGCCGTTGAACCCTACGGCTCTGTCACCTCGCAAGGCAAGGCCTACCGCCAGCCCAAGGAAAAGGCCGATTTCTACAACTTGCTCGACAAATGGGTGCTGAAAGACGAAGCCCCGGCCATCGGCGACCAGCATTTCGTCATGGCAACGC
>JAVEXE010000188.1:0-4489 GCA_034004105.1 Azonexus sp.
GGAATGACCGATTGCACTGCCTGAGTCAGAAAGGCCGGGTCCCAATGGAAACGCACGCGAACCCGCTTCGCCTGACCATCGAGTTCGACTTGCTGCAAGGCGGTGATGGCGGTTGTCCATTGCGCCTGCCACTCGGTTTTTTGCAGGGCTTCATTCCACGCCCAACGGGCCAGCGGACCGGGAACCGGCAAGGCCCCGATGCGCACCGATTCCAGCTTCGGTAGCGTACCGGTTTCCGAGAAAACGGCTTCCAGATTCAGAAAGCGTCGGCCCAGCGGGCTATTAAAGGAACGGGAAAAACGGGCCGCCGCCTTGCTCTCATCGAGGCGGATCGCCGATCGAGCACTCAAGCGCGTGGTGGTGATGTAGTTGAATGCGTTATCAACCAGTTCGAAAGGCAACTCGACCACCGCTTCCCCGGCGGCCAGGCGGCGCGGGTCATGGCTTTGCCAAAGTGTGCGCACCTGCGCCACCGCCTCCTGCGAAACCTGATCCGTACGCCGAACCAGCGGCTGATCGCTGGTCGCTGTGAAAAACAGCGCCACGACCAGCAGGACGAAAACCAGCAGGATCAGAAGCAAGGAACGCAGGAGTCGGGGCATGTGGATCGCCTTGTTACACGCCCTGTTTCAGGCTGGCCTCGATGAAGTCGTCGAGGTCGCCGTCGAGCACGGCTTGGGTGTTGCCGGTTTCGTGGTTGGTACGCAGATCCTTGATGCGGGACTGGTCCAGCACGTAGGAGCGGATCTGGTGGCCCCAGCCGATGTCGGATTTGGCGTCTTCCAGCTTTTGCTGCTCGGCTTGTTGCTTGCGCAGCTCGAACTCATAGAGGCGGGCGCGCAGCATTTGCCAGGCTTCGTCGCGGTTGCGGTGCTGCGAACGGTCGTTCTGGCACTGGACGACGATGCCGGTCGGGACGTGGGTCAGTCGCACGGCGGAGTCTGTCTTGTTGATGTGCTGACCGCCGGCGCCGGAAGCGCGGTAGGTATCGGTGCGCACGTCTGCCGGGTTGATCTCGATTTCGATCGAGTCGTCGACTTCCGGGAAGACGAACACGGAAGTAAACGACGTATGGCGACGAGCATTGGAGTCAAACGGGGATTTGCGGACCAGACGGTGAATCCCGGTCTCGGTGCGCAGCGTGCCGTAGGCGTAATCGCCTGTGAATTTCACCGTGGCACTCTTGATGCCTGCGACATCACCTTCCGATTCTTCCATGACTTCGACGCCGAAGCCTTTCTTTTCGCCAAATTTCAGGTACATGCGCAGTAACATCGCGGCCCAGTCCTGGGCTTCAGTGCCACCGGCACCGGCCTGAATTTCCAGGAAGCAGGGCATCGGATCAGACGGGTTGTTGAACATCCGGCGGAATTCCAGCTTGCCAACTTTGGCCTCGATACTGGCATTGTCTGCTTCTACCGCAAGCAAGGTGTCCTCATCGCCTTCTTCCTTGCCCATGGCGAAAAGTTCGCGTCCATCGTTAATGGCAGCATCGACTTCTTCAAGCACAAGAACGATATCTTCAAGGGATTTTTTCTCGCGCCCCAGTTCCTGAGCGTTTTTCGGATCATCCCAGACCTTCGGGTCTTCCAGTTCTTGATTGAGCAGGGTCAGACGTTCGCGTTTGTGATCGTAGTCAAAGATACCTCCGTAGCTCATCGGCGCGTTGCGCCAAGTCGTCGAGCGTGTAAGCGATGCTGTTGATCCGTTCTGCGTCCATTGTTCTTAACCGATAAATTACGAAAGAGCGGCATTATACATTGCGCTCAAGGGCCGATTTGCCATGAGTTTTGCACTGGTTTAGTGCGTGCATGCGGCGTATTGGGTGTATTTTTCCGGTCGACCGTACCAATTTGCTAAAAATGCTTCAATTTCTTGCTTGGCGAGAATTTTGCTTATAACTACAGGTTGAATTGGCAAATCGGTTAAATTGATGAAGTTCGCACAGTCTGGTGGTTTTTTGCCCGTACTCAAGCGCCGCCGGCATTCGGTTTGGCAAAGAATCGATAGTGAACGGGTGCTTGAGGTCCTGGTCAATAATCTCGACGGAATGGTGTTTCGTTGTGCGCTGGATGCGCAATGGACCTTGCATTTTGTCAGTGATGGCTGCGCGCAGTTGACGGGTTACTGCCCGGACGAGCTTGAGCACAACCGTCTATTGTCGTTTGAAGACCTGATTCATCCCGAAGATCGTGCCCTGGTTCGGGACGCGGTCAAAGCGGCTCAAGCAAGTCAAGGGCGTTACCGGGTGCAATACCGACTCCAGCACCGGGATGGAACGGAGCGCTGGGTGCTGGAGCGCGGTGCTTTGGTCGTTGATGAACAGGGCAGGCGGGTGCTGGAGGGGTTTGTCGAGGATGTTACCGAGCAGGTGCTCAGTCAGCGTCAGCTGGCGGATGCTGAACTACGCTACCGGAGCATTTTCGAGGACTCGGTAGTCGGCATGTTTCAGACCCAGATCGATGGGGGGTATCTGGCCGCCAATCGCGCTTTAGCGCACTTGTATGGCTATGAAACCCCAGGCGACTTGATCAGCGAACTGTCCGATATTGCCCGCAATCTCTACGTTCAGCCGGGTCGGCGTGATGAATTCAAGGCCTTGATTCGCGAGCAAGGCCGGGTCAGCGATTTTGAATCCGAAGTGTTTCGTCGCGATGGCACCCGGATCTGGATTTCCGAACACGCGCATGTCGTTTATGCGCCTTCTGGCGAGCCGCTTTATTACGAAGGTACGGTTGAAGACATTACGGCCCAGTACCGCTATCGAGAGCAGCTTGAATACCAGGCAACGCACGATCCGCTGACCGCCTTGCCCAACCGGAATTTGTTGCAGGATCGTCTGAAGCAGGTATTGCGTCTGGCAAAGCGCCGGGGAACGCAAGGGACACTGGCTTTTGTTGATATTGACAATTTCAAATGGGTGAACGATAGCCTCGGGCATGGGGCGGGCGATCAATTGCTGGTTGAGGTAGCACGTCGTTTGAAATCCTGCCTGCGCATTTCCGATACGGTAGCGCGTTACGGCGGCGACGAATTTGTGCTGATACTCGGCGATTACGATGGCCTGAGCGAAACCCTGAACATTCTCCATCGCTTGTTAGCCGCGATTGCCGAGCCCATGCAGCTGGAGTCTCAGGAGGTGAGAGTGAATTGCAGTATTGGTGTGAGTGTGTTTCCTGACGATGGGACGGACCTGGAAATGCTTTTGCGTCACGCTGATGCTGCCATGCATCATGCAAAAAAATTGGGTAAAGGTCAGTTCCAGTTCTACACAGAGTCGCTCAACATCGCCGCTCGTGAGCGCTTGGCGCTTGATTCCGCGCTTCGGCGTGCTGTCGAGCAATCGGAATTGTCGGTGGTGTATCAACCCAAGGTGGACGCGCGTGGCCGGGCAGTGGGGTGTGAGGCGCTGGTGCGTTGGGAAAGCGCCGAGTTTGGCCAGGTTTCACCAGTGCGTTTTATTCCCTTGGCGGAAGAAAATGGCCTGATTGGCCAATTAACCTGGTTTGTCTTACGTCAGGCTTGCCATCAGGCAGCGGCTTGGCGGGCTGCGGGAAATCCTGATTTACGAATGGCAGTCAATATTTCGCCCAGTCTGTTCCGGGAACGCGATCTGGCAGCCATGGTCGGTGGCGTGCTGGAAGAGGCGGGTTTGCCGGCGCGCAATCTGGAACTGGAAATTACCGAAGGCATGTTGATGGGGGATGTGCAACGCAGTCTTGCCGTTTTATCCGAACTCAAGGCCATGGGTGTCGATATTGCCATCGATGACTTCGGCACCGGCTACTCCTCGCTCGCCTACCTGAAGCGCTTTCCCATTGACATCCTGAAAGTGGATCGTTCCTTTGTCATGGAGTGTGATCTGGGGGACGGGGGGTTGGCGATTACACGCGCCATTGTGTCATTGGCCCAAAGCCTGAATTTGCGTGTTGTGGCCGAGGGCGTGGAGAAACAGGCGCAGCTTGCCGTACTCAACGCCCTAGGCTGTCACGAGTTTCAGGGCTACTTGTTTGCCAAGCCGCTGTCGGTTCCGGCGATGGGTGAATTTCTTCAGTGCCGTTGAAGCTTATTCCAGATACTCGATCATCAACTGCGGGTTTTCGACACCCATATATTCGTTGACCGAAAGACGGTAAGCGGCGCGGGTAGTGTTGCCGGGGCTGCGGGCGTAATTGAACTGAATGGCGTCGATACGGCTGTTGCCTTTTTTCAGCCGCAGTTTGAGATGTTTTTCTTTCAGTACGCGCTGGTGCTCGACTTCGAAATCATCAACGAACAGCGGTGCTGGAAAGCCTTGGCCCCAGATCTCATTTTCCAGCAGGCGGGCGGTTTCCAGGCTGATGTAACCGCCTTCGAGCGGGCCATCCGTTTCCAGCGTGCGGGTCAGGTCTGCCGGATCAAGGAGTTCGCCCGCCACTTCGGCAAACAGGGCCTGAAAACGGTCGAAGTCGTTTTCACGCAAGGTTGCGCCCGCGGCCATGGCATGACC
>JAVEXE010000189.1:0-2762 GCA_034004105.1 Azonexus sp.
GTCGGCGGCCTTGCTGACCGTTCTGATGCTACGCGGGCCGCAGACCGCTGGCGAGCTGCGGCTGAATAGCGAGCGGCTGCATAAATTTGCCGATATTTCTTCCGTCGAGGCGTTTTTGGCCGAATTGGCCAGTCGACCGCAAGGCGCGCTGGTGCGCGAGGTGCCGCGCCAACCCGGATCTCGGGAAAATCGCTGGATGCATCTGCTGGGCGATGCGTTAGAAGAAAGCGCCGTTTCTTCCGTGCTTGAGGGCAAGGCTGAAAACGACCTCGCCGTTCGCGTCAGCCAACTTGAGGCAGAGGTGAGCGAGCTGCGAGGTTTGCTGCAGGAAATGCTGACTTGGCGGGAGCGTTTGGAAAATTGATCGGGCTGCGTTGATTACCAAGCCCGCGCTCCCATGGTGTAACTGCGCATGGGGGCAGATTTATTGGCGCTGCCGGGTTGTTCCGCCGGCGTGCTGCTCGCACGCGCAAGGTAGTCGCGCAGTCGAACGACCATGACCAGCAAGGCCTCGTCTTCGCTGCTCTCCTCGATATCCTTGAGGCGCTGACGGGCGTATTCCTGGTCGGTGCTCATTCGTTCCAGATCAATTGATTCGCCCAGGCTGCGTTTGACCTGGAGTTTGAAGCGGACGAGCAGTTGGGCCATTTCCATTTTGTTATCCATGTGGCGATCCCTCGCTGTTGCCAATTCTCTGTGGGGTTGGGGTGGTTGGTTTTTTGTTGTACCAAGCGAAACTCGTGCCTGATATTTTCTATCTGCGTTCTTGTGTAAGGTATTGAATGTTCGAAATTTATTGATGAGCGGCTTGGCCGGACTGGCCTTGAATTGGTGCGCACAGGCGGCGAAATCGACTGTTTTTGGTGCGTTGCAGCAATTCGACGCGGTATTGCGGTCAACGGCGAAAAACAAAAAATCTCGGAAAACACTGGACACAACCCGCCAGCCCCCCTATAATTCGCGCCTCTTCTGCGGTGGCTATAGCTCAGTTGGTAGAGTCCCGGATTGTGATTCCGGTTGTCGTGGGTTCGAGTCCCATTAGCCACCCCAAAAAAATTCAAGAGGTTACGTGCTTTCGGCGCGTAACCTCTTTTCGTTTTTGGGTTCTGGTTCTTTCCCTGTCTAAGCCCAGCTTTCCCCCAGCGCCTCAGCCTGCTGCAGTACCAGGGTAACGGCGGCTTCCTGCTGATCTGGCGGGTATTTGTATTTGCGCAGGATGCGCTTGACCATCAGCCGCAACTTCGCACGTACGCTTTCTCGCGCGGACCAGTCGACGGTCATGTTCTGGCGCAGATTTTCCGTGAGTTCGTGAGCGATTTTCTTCAGTGTTTCGTCGGAGAGTTCACGCACTGCCGATTCGTTGTCGGCCAGGGCGTCGTAGAAGCGCACTTCATCCTCACTCAAGCCCAGTAATTCCCCTCTGCTGGCTGCAGCCCGGAATTTCTTCGCCATCTCGATCAGTTCCTCGATCACCTGAGCGGTTTCGATGGCGCGGTTCTGGTAACGCTTGATCACGTTGGCAAGCAATTCGCTGAATTTTTTCTCCTGCACCAGGTTGCCGGCAAAGCGGCTCTTGATCTCGCCTTCGAGCAGGCGCTCCAGCAGTTCAACCGCCAGATTGCGTTCGGGCAGATTCCTTACCTCGGCGAGGAAGGCGTCATCCAGAATGCCGATGTTTGGCTTGTCCAGGCCGACCGCATCGAAAATATCCACCACCTCCTCCGAGACCACGGCCGAGCCGATGATCTGGCGAATGGCGAGTTCACGTTCCTCGTCCGTTTTCTTTTTCTGGCTGAGGTCGCGTTTGGTGAGGATCACCTTCACCGCTTGCAGGAAAGCCACTTCTTCGCGCAGTGCCTTGGCTTCTTCCAGGGTGCAGCAGAGGGTGAAAGCCTTGCTCATTGCCAGCGCGGTATCGGCAAAACGCTTTTTTCCGTCTTTCTGGCCGAGTACATGGTTGGCTGCCCCGGCGAGGCGTTTGTGGCTGGCGGTCAGAAAATCGCTGTAGTCGTAGCCGTGCATCAGGGCGCGCAGGATGTCGAGCTTTTCTTCCAGTACAGCGTAGGCTTCGGCTGCATCGACCGTCGGCCGACCGCGGCCTTTGCTCGCTGTGTATTCCTTCAGCGCGCTTTTGAGTTCATTGGCGATGCCGATGTAGTCGACCACCAGCCCGCCTTGTTTGTCCTTGAACACCCGGTTCACCCGGGCAATGGCCTGCATCAGGTTGTGGCCCTTCATCGGCTTGTCCACGTACAAGGTGTGAACGCAGGGGGCGTCGAAGCCGGTGAGCCACATATCGCGCACGATCACCATGCGTAGCGGGTCGTCGGGGTTCTTGAAGCGCTTTTCCAGGCGCTTCTTTACTTGGGCGCTGTAAATGTGTGGACGCAGCAGTGCCTTGTCGCTGGCTGAACCGGTCATCACAATCTTGATCGCGCCTTGTTCTGGGTCCTGCTCGTGCCAGTCGGGGCGCAGCTTGACGATTTCGTTATAGAGATGCACGCAGATTTCCCGGCTCATCGCCACGACCATCGCCTTGCCCGTCTGGGCCTGGTTGCGTTCCTCGAAATGTGCCACCAGATCGGCGGCCACACTGGCAATGCGCGGTTCAGCGCCGACTACCTTTTCCAGCGCTGCCCATTTGCTTTTCAAGCGGGCTTGCTGGGTTTCCTCCTCGTCTTCGGCGAGTTCGTCGACTTCGTCGTCGATGCTTGGCAGTTCATCCTGCTTCAGCGCCAGTTTGGCCAGGCGGGATTCGAAGT
>JAVEXE010000189.1:2862-4487 GCA_034004105.1 Azonexus sp.
GCCCATTTGCTTTTCAAGCGGGCTTGCTGGGTTTCCTCCTCGTCTTCGGCGAGTTCGTCGACTTCGTCGTCGATGCTTGGCAGTTCATCCTGCTTCAGCGCCAGTTTGGCCAGGCGGGATTCGAAGTAGATGGCCACCGTGGCACCGTCTTCCTTGGCCTGCTGCATGTCGTAGACGTGGATGTAGTCGCCGAACACGGCGCGGGTGTCGCGGTCCTCGCTGGAAACCGGGGTGCCGGTGAAGGCGACGAAAGTGGCGTTGGGCAGCGCGTCGCGCAGATGCTGGGCGTAGCCGACCTGATAGCGAGCCACGGGTTCAGCCGCTTGGAGTACCTGAGCATCATTGGCCGCGGCTGGCCCGACAGGTTTTTGCTCGATTTCTGCGGTCGACCGCAAAATTCTGCCAATTTTCAGTTTGGCCTCGAAACCGTACTGAGTGCGGTGCGCTTCATCGGCGATGACGACGATGTTGTACCGGTCCGAGAGCAGCGGAAAAACGTCCTCATCCTCGCCAAGCATGAACTTCTGGATGGTGGCAAAGACGATGCCGCCAGAAGGTCGGTTGGCGAGCAGTTGGCGTAATTGTTGGCGGGTGCTGGCCTGCACCGGCTGTTCGCGCAACAGGTCTTGCGCCAGACTGAACACACCGAACAACTGGCCATCCAGATCATTGCGGTCGGTAATCACCACAATGGTCGGGTTTTCCATCGCCGTTTCGCGCATCACACGGGCGGCAAAGCAGGTCATGGTGATGCTCTTGCCGCTGCCCTGGGTGTGCCAGACCACACCGCCCTTGCCTTTGGTTGTTGCTGGGCCGTCGGGTCGGGATGCGGTCACAACTTGCTGAATGGCGGCTCGTACCGCATGGAACTGGTGGTAGCCCGCCACCTTCTTGACCAGCGTGCCGTCATCCTCGAACAACACGAAATAGCGCAGGTAGTCGAGCAGCATGGCCGGTGCCAGCAGACCGCGCACTAGGGTTTCCAGCTCGTTGAACTGGCCCAGCGGGTCGATCGTCACGCCGTCAATCGTCCGCCATTGCATGAAGCGTTCGGCATTGGCGGAGAGCGAGCCTAGTCGGGCCTCGCTGCCATCGGCAATCACCAGCAGTTCGTTGTACTGGAAGACGTCAGCAATCTGTTCCTTGTAGGTCTGGATCTGGTCGAAGGCTTTCCAGATATCGGCATTCTCGTCCGCCGGGTTCTTCAGTTCGATCAGCACCAGCGGCAGGCCATTGATGAACAGGATAATGTCGGGGCGGCGGGTGTGATGAGGGCCTCGGATGGAGAACTGGTTGATGGCCAGCCACTCGTTGCGCAGGGGATGCTCCCAATCGATCAGCCGGACGAAATCGCCCAGGGTTTCGCCGTCCTTCTGATACTGCACCGGCACGCCGCCGACCAGGAACTTGTGCAACTGCCGGTTAGCGGCCAGCAGTGACGGAATGCCCAGATCAAGCACCTGACGCACCGCATCGGCGCGGGCAGCGGCAGGAATGTGCGGATTATTGCGGTCGACCGCAGAATTGAGCCGATTTTCCAGCACCACCTGCAGGTAATTGGCGCGCTCGGGCGAATCGCCATCCGGGGCGATGTCCGGGCCGTAAAGGTGGGTGTAGCCGACTTC
>JAVEXE010000190.1:0-1720 GCA_034004105.1 Azonexus sp.
CGCCTGACGTATCAGGAAGTCAGGGATGATGGGCTGGAAGACGATTACGATTGGCAAGACCGTTTCCGGAATCGCCGCCTGGATCTACGGGTTGATCAATACCTGACGAATCGTGATTTACTGGAAATGAATTTTGGTTTTGTGCAGGGTGAGTCGATCCGAGGTCGTCTGGACGACGGATTGTTTCCCCTGAAAGTCAGCGAAGGTGACGATCCGATCCGGCGCCTGGATGAGTCATCTGCCTGGATGCAACTGAAGTGGACGCGAACGCTGTCAAATGATGAAGATATGGTGTTCCGCTATGTTCTTCAGGAAGACCGAGGAGATGACAGCTTCAGGTATTTAGGGAAAAAATATAATCAGGCCGGTGAAAAAGGTTGGCGTCAGGAACTGGAGTTTCAGCATAGACTTTCTCCTGTGACGGATGTTCGAATGGTTTGGGGGGCTGGCTGGCGAAACGATAAAATGCGTTCCGCGACAATGCTTCCCGATGCAGGGCGTGTCGGGCGTGATATCTGGCGTATTTTTTCCAGTGCAGAATGGCGCCCCAAGCCTTGGTTGACCGCCAATCTGGGCGCTGCTCATGAGCATGATAGTCTGGCAGGCAATCATTTTTCGCCTCGTGCGAGTTTGGCCTTTCATCTGTCGCAGGAAGATACGGTACGTCTTGGGTTTGCCCGCGCCTGGAGAACCCCCAGTATCCTCGCTTTCAAGGTTAATCAGCGCGATCCCAATATCGAGACTCTGGTTGGGAATCCCGGACTGCCAGCTGAACGTCTGGACAGCTGGGAATTGGCTTATCTTGGGGATTGGCGCAGGATCAACATGAGTCTGGATGTGCGCCATTTTCGCGAGCGACTCGATGATCGGTTAATGGTCGTTCGAACGGGCCCCAGCCCGGCGACGCCGTATTCCGAGCAGTCAATCCAGGATATTTCGATCAGAGGGTATGAATTTCAATGGCGCTGGCAGCCCTTGAACGGAACCCGGTTTTTGTTAAACCATGCGAGCATGCGCCTGGATAGCCAGTTGTCGGCTAACGGGCGATTGATTCAGGCCACGCCAGGCAGCAACATGACCAACCCTTTTGATTATTTTGAGCTGGCTGAGAAATCAGCACCACGACGTTCATCTTCGATACTGGTTTCGCAGGCCTTGCCTGGCGGCTTTGACGTTTCTGTTGCACGTTACTGGGTCGACGCGATCAAGTGGACCCGTAATACTGAGGCTGACAAATACCAGCGGACAGATGCGCGAATCGGTTATCGGTTTAATTGGCGAGGACAGAAAGGTGAGTTGGCTTACACCCAGCAGTCAGTAGATGGTGCCCATGTCGAGCAGCGTGATGCCGGCAGAAAACCGAATCAACGCACGGTTGACCGCCGCCATTGGGTGTCGTTGCGCCTGGATTTCTAGAAAAAGCCCAGTTGACCGCAATATCGCCGCTTGCCCGCTAGTCGCCGCAACCCCGCATGACGACCCCTTCAAACCAGGCATCGAAGGGTTCATGGGGTGCGACGGCCTTGCCTTGCACATAATCAACGCCCAGATTGCGCAGGCATTCGAGTAGCAGGGTGTCGTCTACGCCATCGGCAATGGTGACGATGTTTTGCTCCCTGGCAATTTCCAGAATTGCTCTTAACAGGGCAGTCGAGGTGCGGCCGTTTTCGATATCGCGGGTGAGGCTTTGGCTGAGGCGCAAGTGGCTTGGACGCAAGGC
>JAVEXE010000190.1:1820-4486 GCA_034004105.1 Azonexus sp.
CTGGCGTGGTAATTGCCGATTTCGATAAGGGAATCAGGCAAAACATCTTGCGACCTTGTCCCTGGGCGCGGGCCAGCGCCTTGATGCCGACTTCAAGAAAGTGATGATCAAATGTGCTGGCCAGTTCATAACGCTGTGCGGCTTCAAGCAATGCGGTGAGCGAAATTGGTCCCTGGCCTGGTTCGTTCAGGCGGGCGCTGATTTCTGTGCCGGGTAACTGGGACACCCGGCTATTCATGGCGCGTAGCGGAATGGCCTCGACAATCAGGCGTCCCTCATTGAGTGCGCTCGCCAGGCGAGAGGCCCAACTCCCCTGATCACGCCTTCTTTCGTTGGTGACACTGGTTTGAGCGAGGCATACCTGATTGCGTCCCTGGTCTTTGGCTTGCAGGCAAGCGGCATCGCTCAGGGCAATGATTTCCTGAACATCGCGCAAACTACGATTCACGGGAATCAGGCCAATACTGGCACCGATGGAGAAAATCTGTCCTTCCCAGACAAAACGGTACTCAGCTGCGAGGGCACAGATATCTTTGGCGACTTGGTGCGCCTTTTCTTGGCCACAATTGACCAGCAAAGCCCCGAATTCGTCTCCGCCAAGGCGAGCCAAAGTATCTTCGTCGCGAAGTCGACCTTTGAACAACATGGCGATCTGTCGCAACAGTTCGTCGCCAGCTGGATGGCCGCAGGCATCGTTGACTGCCTTGAAACGATCCAGGTCGATGAACAGCACGCTGAATTCGTCGCTGCCGGCGTGAACATTGTCCAGCGACTTTTTCAGGCGCAACTCGAACTCGCGGCGATTGGGGAGGCTGGTCAATGCATCATGACGGGCTTGGTGTACCAGTTGTGCTGTCGCTTCTTCAATCCGTGTCTGCAAGGTTCGGTGGCTGTCTTCGATGCGCTGGGCCATGACGTTGAAGCCATCTTCCAGTGTTCGCAACTCTCCCGTGGATCGGACTGGTACTCGGGTATCGAATTGTCCCCCGGCGACGCGCTTGACGGCGTCGGAAAGTCGCTGCAGGGGGCGAGCCAGTCGATCCGCCATCAGCACAACGGCACCACCCATGATCAGCAAACTGAGCGCAATTGCCAGTATCCCTTGTCGTACCAGTTGTCCCTTGCGTTGATGCAATTCGTTGCGGTCAAATTCGATGAAGATGTGGCCGACGGTTTCAGGGGTGCCTGCAGCAAAGCCCTCCAGTTCGAACAGTGGGTCCGGCAGGCTCTGAGTGCGCAGGATGGGGGCGCCGAAAGCGATCCAGTTCTCGGTCTCGGCAACCATGGCCGGCCTCGATAAGGTTTGCCGGATCGTCTCTGCAGACAACGAAACGCGCCCACTTACCGCGAGCGTGCGCCCCTTGGTATTGACGATGATCACTGCCTTGCTGCCGGGTTGCTGCATGGCGGCTTGTGCCAGACCATAAATTTGGTCCATTTGACCGGCAATGATGTTGTATTCGCTGATGGGGGCCAGATAACGCACGCTGGCAAGACCTCGTGCGCGCATTTCGTTTTCCAGGCTCTGAATTCCGCTGTAGGAGAAATAGGCGACCAGTAGCGTTGTGATCAGGGCGCTGGGGAGCAGGGTCAGGATGAGCAGGCGTGCTCGCAGGCTCTGTGTCTTCATGGCTTTTCCGCCATCATTAATCGCTGCAACAACTCGTTTGCCTCGGGTAGGCGGAGGCCGAAGGATTCAGCGACGCTTTGGTTGATGTCAAGGGAAAAGTGCTTGGGATACAGGATGGCGTTGTCAGGCTTGAAACGATTCAGTAAATGTTTCCCGGTTTGTTCGCCGATTTGTGTCGGGGTGCTGTAAAGCGCGACGACAGCGCCCGCTCTGGCCAAGGTGGCTGAGAACGCCACCACAGGGCGACGGTGGCGATAGGCGGTGATGAATATCGGCTTGATGGTATTGCGCGAATAAATGGCGGTGTCGGGGTGGGCCAGCAGGAGGTCTCCGCGAGCCAGCAATTGGTCAATCGCCGGCACGACCTGTTCTTCGCTGCTCACGATTTCGCTTTGGAGTTGCAGTGTTTGCCGGTTCAGTTCCGTCAGGAAGCTGCTGCGCTGTGATGCGCTCTGGGGGCTGAATAACATGCCGATTTGCTTTGCTTCTGGAAACATCAGGCGAATCAGGCGGGTTTGCCGATGGGGCGGCTGGTCAAGGACGATTGCCGAGGTTTCCACGGGAACGCGCTGACTGGTCAGCAGTGTGCGGAAATTGGCTTCCGTGATCAGCGTGGCTAGAACGGGGCTGCGGGGGTTGCTGTTCAGGATGCTGCGCAAGGCCTCACCGCCTGCCGTGATGATCAAGTCAAATTTTCCGTTCGGCGTATTTTGTCGGGATGAGCCACGATACTTGATGTGCCAGTCGCTGCCCCGGAGAGTTTCTTCGAGCTGGCTGGCGAATTCACGGAATGGCGGGCTGTCGTCGTTCAGGATGAGGGCAATGGATTCCGCCCTGGCCCATGGGCTCAGGACGAAAAACAAGGCGAGAATAATGACGAAACGCTGCATGCGCCTACTATATCGGCATGGCGCATGCTTTTGCAATACGTATTTACCTTTATTTGTTTTTGCTGATTTTACAATATATGCAATGCGTTGATTAGTTGCGGCAGCCCTTCGCTGATGGCAACCGGGCCGGGGGTGAGGATGATGGC
>JAVEXE010000013.1:0-11682 GCA_034004105.1 Azonexus sp.
GCTACATCGGTCTGGGTGCTTGGCGCTGTCTGCTCAGCGAGATGTTTTCCTTGCGCCGATATCGTGACTTCTGGACGGTTTAAGCTTGGTGGCCTATCAAAGTCTGGGCGTTGGTCGCCAATCCAGGCGCGAAGTGTTTCACGGACTTCCTGGCGTTGCATGCTTTGGTGTGATGACGCCATCTGTAGTTCAGCTTGAACGATTTTCATGATGCCTCCCCGGCGAGAGGGTTGTCGACGCCTTGTTTACGGTGGCCGAGGAGGTAAGTTGAGTACGTTCAGAGTTTCGCGCCAAACTTTCGGGCTTGTTGTGCGCTGCAGGCAAGGGCCGTAGGGTCTGTGGCTTGCCGTGTCGGCCAGCCCGCCAGGTGACGTTCCGCCAGATTGGCAAGCGCCTCAATCCAGGCGGCATCCTCGTTCAGTGCTGGAATGTAGTGATAAGCCTTGCCGCCGGCCTGCAGGAAATCATCCCGCCCTTCTTGGGCAATTTCTTCAAGAGTTTCCAGACAGTCGGCAGAAAAACCCGGACAAACCACGTCAACACGCTGAATGCCCTGTTTTCCCCATTCGTGCAAGGTTGGTGCGGTATAGGGCTGCAACCATTCGGCCTTGCCAAATCTTGACTGGAAGCACACTTGGTACTGTGTTTCCTGCAAACCAAGACGTTCGGCTAAAAGACGACCCGTTTTATGGCATTCACAGAAATAGGGATCGCCCAGATCCAGACTGCGCTTGGGGAGGCCGTGAAAGCTCATTAACAGACGGTCATGCTCACCGAGTGTGCCGTTTTGCGCCCAGTGTCTTTTTACGGATTGAGTCAGGGCATCCAGGTACCCATCGTCGTCATGGTAATTGCGCACAAAGCGCATTTCGGGCTGATTGCGTGTTTTCAGCAACCAGCGTGCTGCCTCGTCGACAACGGTGGCTGTCGTGCTGGCTGCGTACTGGGGATACATCGGCAGAAGCAGGATGCGGCGTGTGCCGGTGCTTTTGAGTTGGTCAAAAACCTTTGCCAGCGAGGGCTGGCCATAGCGCATGACCCAGTGCACTGCGACTTGATGGCCACGGGCATGCAGGGTTTCTTCAAGCAGGCGCGACTGGCGTTCGGTATGCACTCGCAATGGCGATCCTTCGTCCATCCAGATTGACGCGTACTTGGCCGCAGATTTTTTCGGGCGGACGTTAAGGATGATGCCATTGAGGATCAGCCACCAGATCGGCTTCGGAATTTCGACGACGCGGGGATCGGATAGGAACTGCTTCAGATAACGGCGAAGCGACGGTCCGTCGGCGGCCTCTGGGGTGCCCAGGTTGGCAATGACGACAGCGGTACTTGATGGGGTGCCGTGACGATATGAGGGTTCAGGTTGAAAGCGGGGCATCAGGTGTTGTCTTTGTTATACGAAAGGGCGGAAGAAAGCAGGCGGGCCGTAATATCCACAATCGGAATCACGCGTTCATAAGCCATACGAGTCGGGCCGATGACGCCGAGTGAGCCAACAATTTGCCCATCAACACTGTAAGGCGCTGTGACGACGCTGCATTCGTCGAGAGTGGCAATTCCGGATTCATTGCCGATAAAAATTTGCACACCTTCGGCTCTCTGTGAAAGGTCAAGCAGGCGCATCATGCTTGAGCGCTGTTCGAACAGATCGAACAGTTCGCGTAGTCGCTTCATGTTGGAGGACAGATCTTCGACATCGAGAAGATTTTTCTCTCCAGTAACGACATAGGGCTGGCTGTTTTCCGAGAGTGCGGCGTTCCCGGCTTCTAGTGCTAATGTCATTAATGGTTTAATGTCCTCTCGCAGTTGCTGTATCTCATGGGCAAGCCGCTGGCGAATTTGTTCAAAATCCAGACCGGCAAAGTTCTGGTTCAGATAGTTGGCAACCTGTGTAAGTTCCGACGTGGTGTAGTTTCGATCGCAACTGAGAATACGGTTTTGCACGTCACCATCCGCAGTGACGATGATGAGCAGAATGCGCTTCTCGGACAGGCTGAGAAACTCGATCTGACGTATCCGGTTACCCGAGCGACGTGGGGTGATGACGACTCCGGCAAAATGTGTGAGATTGGAAAGCAATTGCGAGGCGTTGGCGATGATCTGCTTTGCAGGTAAACCTTGCAGGGCTTCCTGCATCGCGCCCCGCTGGCCAAGGTCAAGCGGCTGAACCGTTAACAAGTGGTCGACGAATAGTCGGTAGCCGCGTGCCGTGGGAATACGCCCCGCGGATGTGTGCGGGCTGGCGACGAATCCCGCCTCTTCGAGGTCAGCCATGACATTGCGTATGGTCGCTGGCGACAGGTCAAGCCCGGAAAATTTGGACAGCGCTCGTGAGCCGACGGGTTGTCCGTCAACAATATAGTGTTCGACCAGGGCCTTGAGCAGGGTTCTTGCACGATCATCAAGCATGGCGGTGATTTTACAGAAAACCGACGAGAGCACAGCAAGGCGTTTTTTATGCAAGAATTCGGCCCCATGAATCGAGTACGCCATCCCCGCACCATTGCCCTTGTCGGCAAGTACCACAGCCCGGAAATTGCCGAATCCTTACGGCGTCTGGCGCAATACTTGCACGAGCGTGGAGTTTCGGTATTTGTCGAGCGCGAAACGGCCGAGCATATTGGCAAGCTCGTTGATCTGTCGCGCTGGGTGACCTGTGGCTTCAATGATATTGGTGCCCATGCTGACGCTGCCATTGTGCTTGGTGGCGATGGCACGATGCTCAACGCAGCAAGGCGGCTGGCACGTTACTGCGTGCCCCTGGTTGGCGTTAATCAGGGTCGACTCGGTTTCATGACCGATATTGCGCGTCAGGACATGCTGAGTTGCATGGACGACCTGCTTGATGGACGTTTTCAGCCGGAAAACCGGATGTTGCTGGCCGCTGAAGTGATTCGTGACGGGCGTGAGTTGGCCACCAACATGGCGCTCAACGATGTTGTTATCGATAAGGGTGCAATCGGTCGAATGATTGAATTCGAGCTCTTTATTGATGGTGAATTCATCTACAACCTGCGTTCTGATGGCTTGATCGTTTCGACGCCGACGGGTTCGACGGCTTATTCTCTTTCAGCCGGTGGCCCCATCCTGCATCCGACGCTGACCGGCATTGCCCTTGTGCCCTTGTGTCCGCATGCGCTGACCAATCGGCCGGTGATCGTCAACGACAGTGCCGACATCGAGTTACGTATTGCCCATGCAGACGATCCGCGTGTGCATTTCGATGGCCAGTTAACCCTCGATCTTCAAACCGGGGATAGCGTTCGTCTGCGCCGTTCCGAACATACCATCTGCTTCCTGCATCCGCCAGGTTACAGCTATTTCGCCATGCTGCGACAGAAGCTGCAGTGGAGCGAGCGGCCCAAGGGATAACCATGCTCCAGCACCTGACTTTGCGCGACTTCGTTATCGTTGATCGTCTTGAACTCGATTTTTCTAACGGTTTTGGGGCGTTGACCGGAGAAACCGGGGCAGGCAAGTCGATCCTGATTGATGCCTTGGCCTTGGCCCTGGGTGAGCGGGGCGATGCGGGCGTTGTTCGATCCGGTTGTGACAGGGCAGAAATTGCGGCGACTTTCGAAATCGCCAGCTTGCCCGAAGTACGGTTCTGGCTGGATGAAAACGGCTTCGAGGGCGAAGAAGAACTGCTGTTGCGCCGGCTGGTGGATGCCAGCGGTCGTTCGCGCGCCTGGATCAACGGTTCTTCTGCGACCGTGCAGCAGCTCCGTGAAATCGGCGAGTTCCTGGTCGATATTCACGGTCAACACGCTCATCAGTCGCTTTTGCGCGCTGACGCGCAGCGGCAATTGCTGGATAACCATGCTCTGCTGGGTGAGCGGCTTGCCAAGGTTGGCGAGGCCTGGCGTGCGTGGCGAGCAGCAGAACAGAGCTGGAAAGAGGCCAGTGTTGGTGCAGAGGCCTTGAGGCGTGAACGGGAGCAGTTGGAGTGGCAGGCGGGCGAACTGGCGGCACTGGCGTTCACGGCTGACGAATGGGCTGAGCTTGAGCTCGAACATCGTCGCCTGGGCCATGCGGCGAGTCTAATTGAGGGCGCACAGTATGCCTTGGCAGTGCTGGCCGATGACGAAGCGGCGTGTGAGCGGCAGATTGACCGTGTCTCCAACCGCTTGTCGGGGCTGACGGACTACGATCCGGCGCTGGCTGAGGTTGCTGGCGTGCTGGCCTCTGTTCAGGCTGAATTGTCTGATGCTGTGTCTAGCTTACGGCGATATGCTGACCGTGTTGATCTCGATCCCTCGCGGTTGCGGGAGGTTGAGGCGCGGATGGACGCTGTTCTGGCGCAAGCCCGCAAGCATCGTGTCCAACCGGCTGAACTGCCGTCACTTCTGACGGCCTGGCAGCGTCGACTTGGCGAGCTTTCTGCAATTGCTGATGTGGATGCTTTGCGGCGACAGGCGGATTTCTTGCTCGATGTCTATCGTGTTGAAGCGCAGGCGTTGACTCTTGCTCGTCAGCAGGCGGCAGGGAAGATGTCGATGCAGGTCAGTGAGATCATGCAGCAACTGGCGTTGTCATCGGGACGTTTCGAGGTTGCTTTGGTGCCATTGAGTCACCCGGCGGTTTTCGGCCTGGAGCAGGTCGAGTTCCGTATTGCTGGCTTGGCGGGTAACGAAGCCAGGCCACTGGCAAAAGTGGCCTCGGGCGGTGAATTGTCGCGAATCAGCTTGGCGATCCAGGTGCTGACTTCACGCTCGGTCAAGGTGCCAACCTTGGTCTTTGATGAAGTGGATGTCGGTATTGGGGGCGGGGTGGCCGAAATTGTTGGTCAGTTGCTTCGTGAATTGGGCTCGGAACGGCAGGTGTTGTGTGTCACGCATCTGCCGCAGGTGGCGGCGAAGGCCAATTGGCAGTGGCAAGTGAGCAAGACGAATCATGGCGGCATGGTATTGTCGTCAATCCAGCCGTTGGACGACATCGGGCGTGTTAATGAGATTGCCCGTATGCTTGGTGGTGTCGAAATTACAGAGATTACTCTGCGACATGCGCGCGAGTTGTTGCGGTCGACGAGCGGAAAAGGCAAAAAACGATAGGCTAAGCCTCGCTGATCAAGCGGCTAAAGGCATAGACAGCGAGTAGCAAGAAAAATACGCCGCTGATGCGGTGTATCCATTTCAGAGGCAATTGTCTCAGAAGCTTTTGTCCGGCAATGATGCCCAGCAGGGATGTGCTTATCAGCGCCAAAGTGGCCCCGCTCCAGATAGCCAACGGATCTCCGGTGCTGCTCAGGCCGGCGACGGCTATCTGGGTTTTGTCGCCGAATTCTGCCAGGAAAATCAGCAAAAACGTGGTCGCAAAAACACTGTGGCCAGGCCTGTCGGTTACTTCGTCACCGCCTTCCTCCTCCTGATAACGAAGCGCACTGATGCCAAAAGCGGTGAAGAGTAGCGCAACAGCCAGGGTGACAGCCCATGTCGGCAACCAGTTGGCAATGGCTGCGCCAAATAATACGGCCAGCAGGTTGAGCAACGCAAAAGCCAGTGCTGCCCCTATTGCAACCGGTAGTCCGCGGTGGCGCGAGGCGAGTGTCATGCAGACAAGTTGGCTTTTGTCGCCAATTTCAGCCAGGCTGATTACCAGAAATGTGGTGCCGGCTGAGCCGAGCCAGCTGCCAACAGCAGCACTGTCGAGTGCGAGCATCTGGTGTGGCGCTCAAGCGCTCTGGTTGTCGTGCTTGCTGCTGTTTTTGTGCGGGCAGGCAGACTTGGCGCATTGCGCGTACAGGTAAAGGGCGTGGTCCTGGATTTTGAAGCCACGCTCTTCGGCGATCAGGTTTTGTCGGCGTTCGATTTCTGCATCATAAAATTCTTCTACCCGGCCACAGTCGACACAAACCAGATGGTCATGATGCTTGCCGCGGTTGATCTCGAATACGGCTTTGCCGGATTCGAAAAAGTGACGCTCAAGCAGGCCAGCCTGTTCGAACTGCGTCAAGACGCGATACACCGTGGCCAAACCGATATCCATGTTTTCTGCCAGAAGCATCCGATAAACATCTTCTGCCGTCATGTGCCGCATGGTGCCCTTTTCGAACAGCTCAAGAATTTTCAAACGGGGAAAGGTGGCTTTCAGGCCGATGCTCTTGAGGCTCTGGGGGTCGCTCATGGGGGATTTTCCTATTTATGGGCTGAGGCGGTGTATTTGATGATTTCGGGTATGATATACCGCTTCCACGCCGATATGAAATGTCCGGAATTCCGCATGCGACGCTCCTTACCCTCTTTGCTTATTGCTGCCAGCACCTTGCTGGTAGCGTGCTCGTATAAACCGAGCTTCATCAACGAATACAGAATCGACGTTCAGCAAGGGAACGTTTTGACTCAGGATATGGTTGCTCAACTCAAGCCAGGCCAGACTCAGGATCAGGTTCGCTTCATTCTTGGTAGCCCGTTGATTTCCGATATTTTCCACAAGGACCGCTGGGATTATGTCTATCATTTTCGTGATGGTCGCAGCGGGATGAGCGAGTCGCGCAGGTTCTCGGTCTTTTTTGACGATCAGGGTCGGCTCCAGCGTGTTGCCGGTGACATTGCTCCGGCATCTGTTGCGGAGCTTGCCGCGCCTGTGGCCAAAACAAGGGTGATAGATTTGGGTACGATTTCGCCGGAGGCCGCAGCAGAAAAAGCGCCGGACGTTGAAACACCCGGATTCTTCCGCCGCATGATGAACAAAGTTGGTCTGTAAAACATGAACAAGACACGAATTGGAATTGTTGGTGCTGGTGGTCGCATGGGGCGCATGCTGATCGAAGCGGTGTTGAAGGATGATGCTGTCGTTCTGGGGGCTGCCTTTGACCGTCCTGGCAGTCCTGCAGTTGGGGTCAGGGCTGGTGCTTTGGTGGGCATGGACAGTGATGTGTTGGTGATCAGTGATCTGGAAGCCGGCATGAAACAGATTGACTGCTTGATTGACTTTACCCGTCCTGAAGGAACGCTTGAGCATCTTGAGATTTGCCGCCGAGCGGGTGTGGGTATGGTGATTGGTACAACAGGGTTTGATGCGGAAGGTAAGGCTGCAATTGCATCTGCCGCTGAGGATGTGCCCGTCGTTTTTGCCCCGAATATGGCAGTGGGTGTCAATCTGGTATTCAAGCTACTTGATACCGCGGCCAGGATTCTCAATCAGGGTTACGACATTGAGGTCGTTGAAGCGCATCACCGGATGAAAGTTGATGCCCCCTCCGGTACGGCATTGCGTATGGGTGAAGTGGTGGCAGCTGCTTTGGGCCGCGATCTTGCAGACTGTGCGGTGTATGGTCGGGAAGGGGTTACCGGAGAGCGTGATCCATCGACCATCGGCTTTGCTACGGTTCGCGGGGGCGACATTGTTGGTGATCACACGGTGATGTTCTGTGGTCTGGGTGAGCGGGTTGAGGTGACTCACAAGGCGAGTAGTCGCATGCCTTACGCGTTGGGAAGTTTGCGGGCTGCACGTTTCATTTCAGGGCGTAAGGCGGGGCTTTTTGATATGCAGGACGTTTTGGGCCTGCGCTGACGTCGATCATGAAATCACGCCTCCTCCAGCGCCAGGTACAAGAACTCTTTGGTGGAGAGTCGGAGTTCGAGCGTCGTGTTGGTGCTCTGGCGGCGCAGGATGAGGTGCTGGCACGTAACCTTCCGGCATTGCTGGGGCGTGTTGATTCGTCTTATGTCGCGTACGCTTCGTTGGCCAACTGGTATGCGGCGCTTTCCGGTGATGTGCTGACGGACTGGAATCTGGGTAGTGGGGCGATTGAATCCGGGCGTCAATGGAAGGAGATGCTGGGTTACCAGCAAACCGATATCGATGATTCGATTCGTCAGTGGCAACGCTTGGTCCATCCCGAGGATTTGCGCTTGCTGCAGTCCAGAATGGCGCAGCATGTGGCCAAGCGGGACAAATTTTTCGAGCTTGAATGTCGAATGCGCGCCAGGGATGGTCTTTGGCGCTGGTTGCTACTCAGAGGGGCTGTGGCAGCACGTGATGGAGCGGGCGAGCCGGTGCGTGTTCTGGTTCTGTTGCGCGATATCAGTCAAATCAAGCAGGCAGAAAACAATCTGATTGCCGCCAAGGAAGCAGCTGAGTCTGCGAATAAGGCGAGAGGTGCTTTTCTGGCGAACATGAGCCATGAAATTCGCACGCCAATGAATGGCATCATTGGTATGACCGAACTGGCGCTGGATACCCAATTGGACGCCGAGCAGCGTCACTATCTCAAAACTGTCAAATCTTCTGCCGAGGCGCTGCTGGCCATCGTCAACGACATTCTCGATTTTTCGAAAATCGAGGCGGGTCGAATGGAGGTTGAGGCGGTTGGTTTTCTGGTTCAGGATGTTGTGTTTGACGCAGTCCGGGTGCTGGTGATCAGTGCTCATCGCAAGGGGCTTGAGCTCGTTGTCGATATCCGGCCAGAGGTGCCTGAACGTTTGGTGGGGGATCCGACACGACTTCGTCAGGTCATCATCAATTTGGTCGGTAACGCGATCAAATTTACCGAGAAAGGCGAAGTGGTCGTCACGCTCTCGGTCCAGGCCCAGCCGGAAGGTCGAGATGAGTTGCTGGTAGCGGTGCGGGATACCGGAATCGGCGTGGCCCAAGATAAACAGAAAGCCATATTTGATGCTTTCTCGCAGGCGGACGTGTCTACCACCAGACGCTTTGGCGGAACGGGATTGGGCCTTGCGATCTGTGCCAAGCTTGTGCAACTGATGGGTGGACGTATCTGGCTGGAGAGCGCAGAGGGTCGGGGTTCCATCTTTTATTTTGCCATTACCTTGCGTGTCGATATGACTGCAACAGTCGTTTCGCCGGTGGATGAGCGAGACGGGCGGTTGTTGCTCATCGAGGACAATCAGGTTGCGGCCAGTTGTCTGGCAGAGCTGGCCGAACGTTTTGGTTTTGAGGTAACGCTCGCAGGGGACTCTCAGAGCGCAGTCGATCTGGCAGAGGCAGGTAGGCTTTCAGGGCGCCCATTCGATTATGTACTGCTCGATGTCACAATGCCCGCGCCCGGTGGCTTGGAATGGGTGAAGTCCTGGCAACAGTCGGGGCGACGCGAGCGCTTGATGGTCATGCTCACAGCCGAGAATCAGCGTCAGGATCTTGAGGGGCTGCGTGCCCTCGGTGTTGGGGTTCATTTGGTCAAGCCAGTTGGGCGAGCTGATCTTGAGGTGGCCTTGGGTCTGGTCAATGTCCTGGGGGCGACAGCGGAGGCGCCTGCGAAAATTGAACTTGACGACTTCCATCTTGAGTTGGTGGCACCAGATTCAGAACGCCGTGGTCTGCGGGTGCTTCTGGTTGAGGATAATCCCGTCAATCAGGAGTTGGCGCTAAGGTTGTTGCAGCGACGCGGTCATGCGGTAAAGGTGGCTAATAACGGTGCTGAGGCAGTGGAGATGTTTGACCAGGAACGCTTCGATGTAATCCTGATGGATATGCAGATGCCGGTCATGGGAGGGATTGAGGCAACTGAAACCATACGGTCCCATGAAATGCGTCGAAGTTGGGTTATTTCCCACGAGATGAAACCGATCTACATCATCGCGATGACGGCCAATGTCATGGAGAGTGACAAGGAGCGCTGTTTGGCGGCTGGTATGAATGACTACTTGCCAAAGCCGTTGCGCTCCGAGGATCTGTATGCTGCGCTTGATCGGGCGATCAGTGAAGAGACCTTTGCGATCTCGGTGGTGCGTCCTGTTAGTGATGCAAAAGGTGCAGGAAGCCTGGATTTGCAGGCCGCGCTGGATAATCTGGGTGATGTTGATTTGTTGGCGACCATGGCCGAAATGATGCTTGCCGAATGGCAGGGAAATATGGATAGCCTCAAATCGTCGCTGGATCGTCAGGACGCAGTCGCGGCCAAGATGCATGCACACACGATGAAGAGTCTGGTGGCAATTTTTCACGCTGAGGCGGTGCGCCGGCAGGCGATGGATATCGAGCACGCGGTTTCACAGGAAAGGCCGGACTGGCTTGTCTGTCAAGGCAAGTTTCATGCGCTCGATTGTGAAATGGAGCTGGTCAGACCGCAATTGGAGTCGTTTGTTAAAAACCGTGTAATTCCTTGAATTTGCCTGAAAAGACTCTTTTCGGCTAGAATGGCAAGGTTAAAAAGCACAAGCGGGGAGGCGCGAGCCTTCCCGCTTGGCACATGAACGAGCAGAAAAATTACAGGAGAGCTGACGTGTCGCTGCTGCCCTCATTCACACCCGCCATCCTCGCCCTCGCCGACGGGACGGTTTTCAAGGGCCAATCCATCGGCGCCGACGGCGTAACCAGCGGTGAAGTCGTTTTCAACACCGCGATGACCGGTTATCAGGAAATCCTGACCGATCCGTCGTATTCGCGCCAGATCGTCACGCTGACCTATCCGCATATCGGCAACACCGGCTGCAATGTCGAGGACTTCGAGTCGCGAGCCAATTTTGCTGCCGGTCTGGTGATCAAGGACCTGCCGCGCTTGGCCTCGAACTGGCGCTGCCAGGATGATCTTGGTACCTACCTGAAAAAACATGGCATCGTCGCCATTGCCGGAATTGATACACGCAAGCTGACCCGCATCCTGCGCGAAAAGGGGGCACAGGCCGGCTGCATTCTCGCCGGTGAAGTCGATGAAGCCAAGGCGCTGGCCGCCGCTCGTGCCTTCCCCGGGTTGGCTGGCATGGACCTGGCCAAGGTCGTTTCGGCGACCGAACGCTACAGCTGGAGCGAGGCCGAATGGACGCTGACTGGTTACCAGCAGCGTGCCGAGGAGCGGTTCCACGTCGTCGCCTACGACTTCGGCGTCAAGAGCAACATCCTGCGTATGCTCGCCGAGCGCGGCTGCAAGCTGACCGTCGTGCCTGCCCAAACGCCGGCAGTCGACGTGCTGGCAATGAAGCCGGATGGCGTTTTCCTGTCCAACGGTCCCGGCGATCCGGAGCCTTGCGACTACGCGATTGCCGCGATCCGCGAAATCCTCGCTGCCGGCGTGCCGACCTTTGGCATCTGCCTCGGTCACCAGTTGCTGGCGTTGGCCTCTGGCGCGAAGACTCTGAAGATGAAGTTCGGCCATCACGGTGCCAACCATCCGGTCAAGGATATGGATACCGGCCAGGTGCTGATCACCAGCCAGAACCACGGTTTTGCGGTCGACCCCGAGTCGATGCCAAAAAACCTGCGGGTCACCCATGTTTCGCTGTTTGACGGGTCCAACCAAGGGATTGCCCGCACCGACGTGCCGGCCTTCTCCTTCCAGGGCCACCCGGAAGCCAGCCCTGGCCCGCACGACGTGGCTTACCTGTTTGACCGCTTCCTCGATTGCATGACGCGTGGCGTTGCAGCGCTGAACAACGCGCAATAAGGCGAGAGACTAGAAATGCCGAAACGTACAGACATTAAAAGTGTTTTGATTATTGGCGCCGGTCCGATCATCATCGGCCAGGCCTGTGAATTCGACTACTCCGGCGCGCAGGCCTGCAAGGCACTGCGCGAAGAGGGTTACAAGGTCATCCTGGTTAACTCCAATCCGGCCACGATCATGACCGACCCGGAAATGGCCGATGTGACCTATATCGAACCGATCACCTGGCAGGTGGTTGCCAAGATCATCGAGAAGGAGCGCCCGGACGCCCTGCTGCCGACCATGGGTGGGCAAACCGCGTTGAACTGCGCGCTCGATCTCGACCGTGAAGGCGTGCT
>JAVEXE010000013.1:11782-18940 GCA_034004105.1 Azonexus sp.
CCGATCGCCAAGATCGCCGCCAAGCTGGCTGTCGGCTACACGCTTGATGAGTTGGCCAACGACATTACCGGCGGCAAGACGCCGGCCTCCTTCGAGCCATCGATCGACTACGTCGTGACCAAGGTGCCGCGTTTCGCCTTCGAGAAATTCCCGCAGGCTGACAACACCCTGACGACGCAGATGAAGTCGGTCGGCGAAGTCATGGCCATGGGCCGCACCTTCCAGGAGTCGCTACAGAAGGCCTTGCGTGGCCTGGAAGTTGGTGTCGATGGCTTCAACCTGAAGACGGTCGATCCGGAGACCATCGATGAGCAACTGGCCCGACCGACCCCGGATCGCCTGTGGTACGTCGCGGATGCCTTCGGCATCGGTATGTCGGTCGAGCGAGTGTTCGATCTGACCAAGATCGATCCATGGTTCCTGACTCAGATCAAAGAGATCGTTGATCTCGAACTGGTTGTGGAAAAACGTGACTTTGCCTCGTTGACCGCAGAAGAGATTCGTTTCCTGAAGCAGAAAGGTTTCGCCGACCGTCGCCTGGCCTATCTGTTGAAAACGACAGAATCCGAATTTCGTGCCCGTCGCCATGCCCTCGGCGTGCGTCCGGTGTACAAGCGCGTCGATACCTGCGCTGCTGAGTTCTCGACCGGCACCGCCTATATGTATTCGACCTACGACGACGAGTGCGAAGCGAACCCGACCGACAAGAAGAAGATCATGGTGCTGGGTGGTGGTCCGAACCGTATCGGCCAAGGGATCGAGTTCGACTACTGTTGCGTGCATGCCGCGATGGCCATGCGCGAAGACGGTTACGAAACGATCATGGTCAACTGCAACCCGGAAACGGTTTCTACCGACTACGACACCTCCGACCGTCTCTACTTCGAGCCGCTGACGTTGGAAGATGTGCTGGAAATTTGCGCCATCGAGAAGCCGGTCGGCGTTATCGTCCAGTACGGTGGCCAAACCCCGCTGAAGCTGGCGCTGGCGCTCGAAGCCAACGGCGTGCCGATTATCGGTACGACGCCGGAGTCGATTGACATTGCCGAAGACCGCGAGCGCTTCCAGAAGCTGCTGCACGACCTTGGCCTCAAACAGCCGCCCAATCGCACGGCGCGTACCGAAGAGGATGCGTTGCGTCTGGCCGCCGAAATCGGCTATCCGCTGGTCGTTCGTCCGTCTTATGTGCTCGGTGGCCGCGCTATGGAAATCGTCCATGAGCAGAAGGATCTCGAGCGCTACATGCGTGAAGCGGTCAAAGTCTCCAACGATTCCCCGGTGCTGCTTGACCGCTTCCTCAACGACGCAGTCGAATGCGATGTCGATGCCTTGTCCGATGGCGAAGAGGTGATCATCGGCGGCGTGATGGAGCACATCGAACAGGCTGGTGTGCACTCGGGTGACTCGGCTTGCTCGTTGCCGCCGTACTCGCTGTCGGCGGCAGTGCAGGACGAACTGCGTCGTCAGACCAAACTGATGGCCAAGGCGCTCAACGTCTGTGGTCTGATGAACGTGCAGTTCGCGATCAAGGACGAGGATGTCTACGTGCTGGAAGTGAATCCGCGCGCTTCTCGTACCGTGCCTTACGTGTCCAAGGCCACCGGCCTGCAACTGGCCAAGATTGCTGCCCGTTGCATGTCGGGCAAGAGTCTCAAGGCCCAGGGTATTACCAAGGAAGTTGTGCCGCCCTATTTCTCGGTCAAGGAAGCTGTTTTCCCATTCGTCAAATTCCCTGGGGTCGACACCATTCTTGGGCCGGAAATGAAGTCGACCGGTGAAGTCATGGGGGTTGGTGTCAGCTTTGCGGAGGCCTTTGTCAAATCGCAACTGGCCGCAGGGGTCAAGTTGCCGACGTCAGGGAAGGTGTTTCTGTCGGTCAAGGATGGTGACAAGCCGAAGGCGGTCGAGATCGCCCGCCACTTGCATGAGGCAGGCTTCCAGCTGGTTGCGACCCGTGGAACAGCTCAAGCCATTGAGCTTGCCGGTTTGCCAGTGCAGCCAGTCAATAAGGTTACCGAAGGTCGTCCCCACATCGTTGATATGATCAAGAACAATGAGATTTCTCTGATTATTAATACGGTCGAGGAAAAGCGCGGGGCAATCAATGACTCTCGTTCAATTCGTACCTCCGGTTTGCAGGCTCGCGTGACGATGTACACCACAATCTGGGGGGCCGAAGCGGCTGCTGAGGGTATTCGTAATCTGGGTGAGTTGATGGTGTATCCCATTCAGGAATTACATTCTCGGCTTCACTGATTAAAAATCCTAGCCGCCGGGTCGTCCTTTTCGGGACGCCGGCGGTTTGCTTTTGCAGGAAAAATGATGAATAAAGTACCGTTGACCGTAAAAGGCGCCGAAAAACTGCGTGAGGAGTTGCACCGTTTGAAGACTGTGGATAGGCCATGGGTTATTGGTGCAATTGCGGAGGCGCGGGCTCACGGCGATTTGTCTGAAAACGCGGAATATGATGCGGCCAAGGAGCGCCAGGGCTTTATCGAAGGGCGAATTCAGGAGATCGAGGGGAAATTGTCCAATGCTCAGATCATCGATCCGAGCTTGCTGGATGCGGACGGGCGCTGTGTTTTTGGTGCTACCGTGGAAATCGAGGATCAAGATAGCGGCGACGTTGTGACCTATCAGATCGTCGGCGAAGATGAGGCCGATATCAAGGCAAACAAGTTATCCGTCAATTCCCCAATGGCGCGTGCCTTGATCGGGAAGTACGTCGGTGATATCGCTCAGGTCCAGGCCCCAGGCGGTTTGCGCGAATACGAACTTCTAGACGTTCGCTACGAGTAAGCGGTGCTGTAAGGCCAGGCGTGGTTGTCTGGCCTTTCTTATGACTTTCGTTCAGCCTTGATAGCTGCGTTTGCTGCGCCGGGGCGTGGCGCTTTTGGGTTTTTCAGGAATTTTCCGGTCGACCGCAGATTTTTCCGCATTCTCGCGGTAAATTACGAGCAGTTTTCCAATGTGTTGAACCGGAGCAGCTGAAAGTTCGTTGCAAATCCGCTCAAGATAATTCAAACGTTCTTCCCGGCTATCGCCATACACCCGGACCTTGATCAGTTCGTGGGCTTTCAGACTGGTATCAATTTCCTTGAGAACATTATCCGAGAGGCCTTGCTCTGAGATGGAAACGACCGGGTTGAGACCATGAGCGCGAGCTCGCAATTCGCGGACTTGGGCTGAAGTAAGTTGTTGCATAGTGAAACCTCTCGAAAACGGCATTTTACCGAATGAAACGAACTAGAACCAGCAAGGCATGGATGATGGAGCATGTGAATGATCCTTTCGTGCAATTGGCAAAGAAGGAAGGTTGGCGCTCCCGGGCTGCCTTCAAGTTGATGGAAATAGACGATAAGGACAAATTGCTTCGTCCGGGGGAGGTAGTTGTTGATCTGGGGGCAACGCCAGGGGGTTGGTCACAGGTTGCTACACAGCGCGTTGGTAGCGGTGGTATGGTGTTAGCGCTGGACCTGCTCGAAATGGCGCCTATTCATGGTGTCCATTTTATTCAGGGAGATTTTCGTGAGGATGAAGTATTGCAGCAACTGGAGGCGCTACTCAGTGATCGCAGGGTTGGATTGGTGATGTCGGACATGGCACCGAATATGTCAGGTGTCCCACTAGTCGATCAGGCGCGAATTATGTACCTCGCAGAGTTGGGTCTGGAGTTTTCGCGGCAGCATCTGAAACCAGACGGCGCGTTTCTGGTCAAAGTTTTCCAGGGCAGTGACTTTGAAGGATTCGTTAAGGCGATGCGTGAAACATTTCGCACCGTCGTAGTACGAAAGCCTGAAGCTTCACGGGACAGGAGTGCCGAGATTTACCTTCTCGGGCGTACATTGCGTTGATGCTTTTGTTTAGAATGATGTTTTTACCGCTCGGCGTAGCATAAGGAGAGGCAGCTTGAACAACATGTTCAAAAATCTCGCGATCTGGATGGTGATCGGCATGGTGCTGATGACTGTCTTCAATCAATTCAATACCCGTCAGGTCGCAACTGGGGCGGTTGAATACTCGCAATTTCTCGAAGAGGTCAAGCAGGGCCGCATCTCAAAGGTGGTCATGGAGGGGCGTACGCTCAAAGCCACAACGAATGATGGCAAGCGCATCACATCGTATGCGCCACCAGACCTGTGGCTGGTTTCAGATTTGCTCAAATATGATGTGAAGATCGAGGCCCGTCCTGAAGAGGAGCCTTCCTTCCTGATGAATATCTTTGTTAGCTGGTTCCCGATGTTGCTGTTGATCGGTGTCTGGGTATTCTTCATGCGTCAGATGCAAGGTGGCGGCAAGGGTGGGGCTTTCTCTTTCGGCAAATCAAAAGCGCGGATGATGGACGAGGCGCAGAACACCATCACGTTTGCCGACGTTGCAGGATGTGATGAGGCCAAGGAAGAAGTTCAGGAAATTGTTGATTTCTTGCGCGACCCATCCAAGTTTCAGAAATTGGGAGGGCGCATTCCGAAGGGGGTTCTGATGGTTGGCAACCCGGGAACCGGTAAAACGCTTCTTGCGAAGGCAATTGCCGGCGAAGCGAAGGTGCCGTTTTTCTCGATCTCGGGCTCTGATTTTGTCGAAATGTTTGTCGGTGTTGGCGCTGCGCGTGTTCGCGATATGTTCGAAAATGCCAAAAAACATGCTCCTTGCATCATCTTCATCGATGAAATTGATGCGGTAGGTCGGCATCGTGGTGCGGGACTGGGTGGGGGTAACGACGAGCGTGAGCAAACCTTGAATCAGTTGCTGGTCGAAATGGATGGTTTTGAAGGGCATTCTGGCATCATCGTCATTGCGGCAACCAACCGTCCGGACATTCTTGACCCTGCTTTGCTTCGCCCTGGTCGTTTCGACCGTCAGGTGGTAGTGCCTTTGCCGGATATTCGGGGGCGTGAGGAAATCCTTAAAGTGCACATGCGAAAAGTGCCAATCGCATCGGATATCAAAGCCGACATCATTGCCAGAGGAACGCCTGGCTTCTCCGGGGCGGACCTGGCAAATCTGGTCAATGAAGCCGCACTGTTTGCAGCACGCGCCAACAAACGCCTGGTCGACATGGATGATTTTGAGAAGGCTAAAGACAAAATCATGATGGGGGCCGAACGTCGCAGCATGGTGATGAACGAAGAGGAAAAACTCAATACGGCCTATCATGAGTCGGGGCATGCTGTTGTAGCAAAGCTTGTGCCCAAGTCGGATCCAGTGCACAAGGTAACAATCATCCCGCGTGGCCGTGCACTTGGCTTGACCATGCAATTGCCTGAAGAAGATCGTTATGCTTATGACAAGCAGTATCTGCTCAGCAGAATAGCGGTATTGTTTGGCGGGCGAATCGCTGAAGAATTGTTCATGAACCAGATGACGACTGGTGCTTCAAACGACTTCGAGCGTGCGACGTCGATGGCGCGAGATATGGTTACCCGTTACGGCATGTCCGATCTCGGCGTGATGGTGTACGGTGAAAATGAAGGCGAGGTTTTTCTCGGGCGTTCTGTGACTCAACACAAGAATGTTTCAGAGGCCACGATGCAGAAGGTCGACATGGAAATTCGACGCATCATCGACCAGCAATACGCGTTGGCACGACGCCTTCTCGATGAGAACAGGGACAAGGTGGAAACAATGACCAAGGCCCTGATGGAGTGGGAAACCATTGATGCCGAACAGATCAATGACATCATGGCAGGAAAACCCCCGCGTCCGCCAAAGCCCTCGCAGGGGCAATCCCGCGGAGGTTCTGCGGATGAAGAACCTGGCGGTGCCCCGAGCGCGCCCGCAACAGCTTGAATTCTTGAATGTTCTTTAGCCGGGGTTGCTCCCGGCTTTTTTCATATGCGCACGTTATCGTTAGGTAATTTCAAACTCTCCTTGCAGCGTCCCTTGGTGATGGGGATCGTCAATTTGACCCCTGACTCCTTTTCCGGGGATGGGGTCGTGAGTGATGTTAGGCGGGCAATTGCGCACGCGAAATTCCAGGTGGAGATGGGGGCTGATATTTTGGATATCGGTGCTGAGTCTTCCCGTCCTGGTGCATTGCCGACGCCGGAAGACGAAGAGTTGAGACGCCTTTTGCCCGTATTGCGGGAAGCGGTGACCTGGGGCATTCCGCTGTCTGTGGATACTTACAAGCCTGCTGTGATGGAGGCTGCGTTAGATGCCGGCGCTAGCATGATCAACGACATTCGGGCCCTGTCGGATCCAAAGGCACTGCGCATCGTAAGTCAGAGCAATTGTGCTGTTTGTTTGATGCATATGCAGGGGTCGCCGAGTTCCATGCAGGATTCTCCGGTTTATGACAAAGTCGCATGTGAAGTAAGTGCCTATTTGCAGATGGCTTTAGCCCGTTGTATGGATGCTGGGATTGCTGGTGACCGAATTGTGCTGGATCCAGGATTTGGTTTCGGTAAAAAACTGGAGCACAATATGCAGCTTTTCCGGTCTTTGGGTAAGCCGATTTGGGGTGGGCAGCCTTTGCTGGTTGGTTTGTCCCGGAAATCGATGCTTGGAGAAATTACCGGGCGTCCTGTTGGTGAAAGAATGCTGGCGAGCGTTACTGCGGCAGTGCTGGCTGCTCAGCGGGGTGCTGCAATAATTCGTGTTCATGACGTCGCAGAAACACGGGAAGCGTTAAAAGTCTTCTCGGTGTTGCGAGATGAGGAAGAAGTCGATGAGTCGTAAATATTTTGGTACCGATGGCGTCCGCGGCCGTGTGGGACAAATGCCGATCACGCCAGATTTTGTGATGCGTTTGGGCTATTCTGCCGGTCGAGTATTGCTGCAGCGAAACGAAATGCCGGTGGGAGATCGGCCTACTGTCCTCATTGGGAAAGATACGCGAGTTTCGGGTTATATGCTCGAATCGGCGCTGGAGGCAGGGTTTTCGGCTGCAGGGGTCGATGTTTGTCTGGTTGGGCCCATGCCAACTCCCGCGATCGCATATCTCACCAGGGCATTACGGCTGCAAGCGGGTATTGTTATCTCAGCCTCACACAACCCGTATTATGATAATGGAATTAAGTTTTTCTCGGCGCAAGGAACAAAGCTTCCGGACGAAATCGAGCGGGAAATCGAAGCGGGCTTAGCCCAAGAGATGCACTGCGTTTCGTCGGCTGAACTCGGTAAGGCGAAGCGAATTGAGGATGCTCGCGGGCGCTA
>JAVEXE010000013.1:19040-21593 GCA_034004105.1 Azonexus sp.
TACGAGTGATGGTTGAGGGGCGGGATTCGGAAGAGGTTATGCGTGCCGCGGAAGAAATTGCTGCGGTAGTTCGGGAGTCCGCTGCGAGTTGAGTCGGATTTGATTGTGTGTTGTGCCGAGCGGAGACGAGGTTTGACCGGGTTGTTTGATGAGGGCTATAATCTCAAGGCTTAACTGGATATTTTAGGGTGCGAATGCGTCGAAAGTTAGTGGCAGGAAACTGGAAAATGAATGGTAGCCTTTCTAGCAATATCGTATTGCTGAAAGGTTTGCTTGAGTGTTCCGGCGAATTGGCTTGCGAAACGCTGGTCTGTCCGCCGTTTCCTTATCTGGCTCAGGCGAGCGATATCCTCGCTGGAAGTGTCATCCGCATTGGGGCTCAGAATCTTAACCATTGCGATGCCGGAGCTTACACCGGTGAAGTTTCTGCGGGAATGTTGAAAGATTTTTCCTGTTCGCATGTCATAGTTGGTCACTCGGAGCGTCGGGTTCTCTTCGGGGAGTCGGACGACTTGATTGTCAAGAAGTTCGCGGCAGCGACTCGGGCTGATCTTGTGCCAATACTTTGTGTTGGTGAGACTTTGGCGCAGCGTGAGTCTGGTGAGACTTCCGTGGTTGTGAGAAAGCAGTTGCTCGCGGTCTTGGATGTGCTGGGGGTGGAGGTGCTGCGCCGAGCGGTGGTGGCCTATGAGCCTGTTTGGGCAATTGGTACCGGTCTTTCTGCGACACCTGACCAGGCTCAGGCGGTTCATCGGCAAATCAGATCTGTTATTGCCGAACGAGATGCCAGTGTGGCAGAGTCTGTAAGCATCCTTTACGGGGGTAGTGTTAAGCCGGGTAATGCAGCTGAGTTGTTCGCTCAGCCTGATATTGATGGTGGTTTGATTGGTGGGGCTGCGATGGTGGCCGAGGATTTTCTGGCGATTTGTCGCGCCGCATACTGATAGGCTAAAAATGGATTGGTTGTTTTCTACGATATTGGCTGTGCATGTCTTGGTTGCTCTGGCAATTATTGGCTTGGTGTTAATGCAGCATGGCAAGGGCGCGGACATGGGGGCTGCTTTTGGGAGTGGTGCTTCAGGTAGCTTGTTTGGGGCTTCTGGTTCGGCAAATTTTTTGAGTCGTACCACGGCAGTTTTGGCCACAGTTTTTTTTGTGACGAGTTTGTCGCTCGCCTATCTGGCATCTGAAAGGCCAAAAACCTCTGGTAGTTTGATGCAGGATTCTGTACAATCTGTGCCTGTTCCAGATGCGGTGCCTGAGGGTGTTAAGTCATCAGATGCTGCGGGTTCGAAGGCGCAGGAAGTGCCTAAGTAAAATAAAAGTTAACGCAAGCTATAGATTCGCAGTTGCCTCGCGAATTTGTAGGAAAATAAGCCGACGTGGTGAAATTGGTAGACACGCTATCTTGAGGGGGTAGTGGCGCAAGCTGTGCGAGTTCGAGTCTCGCCGTCGGCACCAAAAAACGGGCGATCATTATGGTTGGTGGTCGCCTAATATAAAAACCAACAATTTGGCGGCGGATGATGGAAGCTTATTTTCCAATCCTGATGTTTGTTTTGGTTGGGGTGGCGGTTGGTGTTTTGCCAATCGTAATGGGTTTTGTTTTGGCCCCCCGAAAACCAGATCCCGAAAAGCTATCGCCCTATGAATGCGGCTTCGAGGCCTTCGAAGACGCGCGCATGAAGTTCGATGTGCGCTACTACCTGGTTGCGATCCTGTTCATCTTGTTCGATCTCGAAATCGCCTTCCTTGTTCCGTGGGCGGTCGTTTTCTCGGATATGGTGGCAATCGATTCGCTGAAGGTTTTCGGCTTCGTCGAAATGTTGATCTTCATGGGCATTCTGGCGCTGGGCGATATCTACGCCTGGGCCAAGGGTGCGCTTGAGTGGGAATGAGGGCGCCAAATGGCAATCGAAGGTATTCTGCAAGAGGGTTTTGTCACCACCACAGCTGACAAGCTCATCAACTACATGCGCACCGGCTCGATGTGGCCGATGACCTTTGGTCTGGCTTGTTGTGCGGTGGAGATGATCCATGCCGGCTGTTCCCGCTATGATTTGGATCGTTTCGGGATTGTGTTTCGGCCCAGTCCGCGTCAATCTGATGTGATGATCGTTGCTGGTACGCTAACCAACAAAATGGCACCGGCGCTGCGCAAGGTTTACGATCAGATGGCAGAGCCGCGCTGGGTTATTTCTATGGGTTCTTGTGCCAATGGTGGTGGTTACTATCACTATTCGTACTCGGTGGTGCGCGGCTGCGACCGTATCGTTCCGGTCGACATCTATGTGCCGGGCTGTCCGCCGACGGCAGAGGCCCTGCTCTACGGGCTGATCCAGTTGCAGAACAAGATCCGCCGAACCAATACCATTGCCCGCTAACTTTCGAGGCTGATCCCTATGTCCGCCAAGCTGGAAACGCTTAGCCAGAAATTGCAGGATCGTTTCGGAGACAAGCTGCTGTCGACCAAGCTCGCCCTCGGTGAGCTGACTGTGGAAGTCGCCGCCAACGATTATTTTGCCTTCATGCAGACGCTGCGCGACGACGCCG
>JAVEXE010000191.1:0-1851 GCA_034004105.1 Azonexus sp.
GATAACACTTACGCAAAATTTACGCATGGCTATCATCCGTTGTAACAAATGCACCTTGCTCGCAGAGCAAGCTGACAGTCTGGCCGGTCAGAATATCGCCTGCCCAAAGTGTGGCTCACCGACACCCGTCTATCCTACGCTCTACTTCATCGAGAAGCTTCTCGGTAAATACTTTACCGCTCAGCGTGAAGTGATTCGCCTCAAAGCCCCCGAGGCAACACAAACCTCGGTCACGACCGGGAAAAGCAGCCTTTCCGAGGTCGATCTGTCCAATACGGATTTTCTTGCAAGCGAATTACAGCATGGTCCAATTTACGACTGGTTCCAGAAAAAGCAAATCAAGGTCCAAGCCAATATGCGAGGGGTCGATACTAGCGGCTTTTTTGACGAAGTGGCTGAGATCATCGGTACCAACCTACCGGTACTGAAAGAAGTGATGGAACGCATTCGTTGGTCACAACAAAAGGAACACGCCAGTACGACAATCAACCTGGACAAAAAAACACCCGAAGAAGCCAAGTTAATTTCGACCTTCTGCCAGCAACTTTACGACTTCTCTTTCGTCGCCAAATGCTTTCACAACAAGCCAGAAAATAATGTTCGGCTAATCCTTCAGACCGCACCGACGATTCGGAATTTCTTCAACGGCGAATGGCTCGAATGGCATGCATTGATGACCGCCCTTCGCTACGCCAAAGAGCGCAATCGCCGATTTTCCTGCTCCCGCGGCCTCGATTTAACGCTAACAAACGGCGAAAACTACGAAATCGACGTGTTCATGCTCATCGATGGCAACACGCCAATCTGCATCGAATGCAAGAGCGGCGAATTCCGCCAGAACATAGACCGTATCCTGACGCTAAAAAAACGTCTTGGGCTGGAAGGTCGACAATTTATCATGTGCATCGCTGGCCTCAGCGACGATAACGCAAACGCCTTCTCGGCCATGTACGACCTGAGTTTCGTCAACGAACGCACTTTGGCCGAACGCCTGACCCAGTTATTCTGAACCCTTCAGCCCCAAATCCGCGTCGCCCCCACGGTCAGCAAACCCAGCCAGGTTGCGGTCAACGAGCCCGCAAGGTGGATTATCGCCAGCCCGATTGCCCAAGGCAGTTGTCCGGCCAGCAAGCGCTCGACCACTTCCGCTGAAAAGGTAGAGAAGGTGGTCAGGCCGCCCAGAAAACCCGTAATTAAAAACAATTTAAGCGCAAAGGGCCACTGGCTGTTGAGATGAAACAAACCCACTGCAATCCCAACCAGGTAACCTCCCAGCAGATTGGCCGCCAGCGTCCCCAACGGCAGGGCAATAAAAACCGGATTCAGCATCACGCCTAATGCCCAACGCGCCCAGGCACCCATCGCAGCCCCCAGACCAACTGCAAAAAACCCCATCACATTCACCAACCAGCTCCCAAATAACCCATCATCAAACGCACGCCACCCGACTAACCCGGAAGCGCATAACAAAAACGAAACATTAGTGTCACAATAGCGCCTTTAGAGACAGCAAGAGCACCACTGTTATATCTCGCATGGTGCCAGATTCCCGCTTGCTTGATGCAGTGGGTTCGGGGGAAAAAGCATGGAATTCAAAGATTTCAACGATATCGAAAAAGCAACCAGACGCGGAAGACGTGAATTTGCCCGTTTGGGAATGGGCCTGCTTTTTGTCGTTGGCATCATGATTTACACCGCGTTAGGTGTTGGCGTAACCGGTTCACAGGGCATCATGCTGGTCGTTGCAGCGATGATTGGCGGCTACATGGCGATGAATATCGGTGCCAATGATGTCGCTAATAATGTGGGGCCGGCGGTCGGCTCACGTGCAATCACCATGACCGGCGCCAT
>JAVEXE010000191.1:1951-4466 GCA_034004105.1 Azonexus sp.
TTGGGCTTCTGACCTGGTTCTTGATGAAAGCCTCGATTCATCGTAAAGCTGGCGCACTCCCCAACAGCAAGGCCGGTATCAACTCGCTTTTCACGGTGCCCCTGATCTTTGCTGCCGCCCTGCTGAGCTTTGCGCATGGAGCCAACGATGTCGCCAATGCGATCGGCCCGCTGGCCGCCATTGCCGACACCGTGGCGCACGGCGAGGTTCACGGCAAGGCTGGCATTCCCCTGTGGATCATGTTGGTTGGAGCACTGGGATTGGCGATTGGTCTGGCGCTATATGGCCCCAAACTGATCCGAACCGTGGGCAGTGAAATTACTGAACTCGACCAGATGCGCGCATTCTGTATCGCGATGGCAGCCGCAATTACCGTGATTGTTGCTTCACAACTCGGCTTACCTGTGAGTTCCACCCATATTGCATTAGGTGGGGTCTTCGGCGTTGGTTTCCTGCGTGAATTCATCAAAAGCAACTATTCGCAAATGATTGATGAGATCAAGGAGCACCATTTGGGTGCAGACAAGGAAGTCGTCGAAAGCTTCCTGAACCGTTTCTCCAAAGCCGGCGTCAAGGAAAAGCAAGAAATGCTGGATCAACTCAAGGCCCGGACGGCCCAAGCAGACCTGTCCAAGTACGAACGCAAACAAATGCGCAAGGCCTATCGCCACGAGCTGGTCAAGCGTTCGGCAGTTTTCAAGATTGCAGCCGCGTGGATTATTACGGTGCCCGCATCGGCACTGATGGCAGCCATGCTTTACTTCATGATTTTCGGCATCGTACACGCCTGATCCGGGGGCTGCGGCTGGTAAAATCGGGGCTTTGTGGCTCACTCATCGCCCCCCCTAACAGCCTCCCATGTCAAAACAACAATCCACACCCGTCACCCCCGCCGCCAATTTCATCAAGAACATCGTCGAAGCCGACCTGGCCGCTGGCAAACATGCCCAGCGCCGCTGGGCGGGTGCCCCCGGCACCGCCGCCGACCACGCTGCGGCACCGCTTGACGCAGCGAAGATCCGCACCCGCTTCCCGCCCGAGCCGAACGGCTACCTGCATTTCGGCCATGCCAAGTCGATCCTGCTCAACTTCGGCCTGGCCGAGGAATTCGGCGGCCGCTGCCACATGCGCTTCGACGACACCAATCCGGAAAAGGAAGAGCAGGAATACGTCGACGCCATCCTCGACTCGGTGCGCTGGCTCGGCTGCGCGTGGGAAAAGGACGGCGAAACCAACCTTTACTACGCGTCCAACTACTTCGACTGGATGGTGCAATTCGCCGAATACCTGATCTCGGCCGGCCACGCCTATGTCGACAGCCAGTCCGCCGAAGAAATGCGGGCCAATCGTGGCACGCTGACCCAGCCGGGCAAGGATTCGCCGTTCCGCAATCGTTCGATTGAAGAGAACATGGACCTCTTCAAGCGCATGCAGGCTGGCGAGTTCGCCGACGGTCAACACGTGCTGCGGGCAAAAATCGACATGGCGTCGCGCAACATCAACCTGCGCGACCCGGCGATTTACCGCATTCGCCACGCCACCCACCACAACACCGGTGACAAATGGTGCGTGTACCCGATGTACACCTTCGCCCATCCGATCGAGGATGCGCTGGAATGCATCACGCACTCGCTGTGTACGCTCGAATTCGAGGACCAGCGCCCGTTCTACGACTGGCTGCTCGAACGCCTGGCGGAAGGCGGCCTGCTGCAGCGCCCGCTGCCGCAACAAATCGAATTCTCGCGCCTCAACCTGACCTATGTCGTGCTCTCCAAGCGCAAGCTGATCCAGCTGGTCGAGGAAAAGCACGTCACCGGCTGGGACGACCCGCGCATGCCGACCCTGGTCGGCGCACGCCGCCGCGGCTACTCGCCGGACGGCTTCCGGCTGTTCGCCGAGCGCATTGGCATTTCCAAGTCGGATTCGCTGATCGACTACGTCGTCTTCGAGGACGCTCAGCGTGAAGTGATGAACACCTCGGACGAGCGCCGCGTCGCCGTGCTCGACCCGCTCAAACTGATCATCGACAACTACCCCGAAGGTCAGTTCGAAGACTGCCTGGTCACCAACCATCCGCTCAAGCCGGAACTCGGCCAGCGCACCATGCCCTTCGGCCGCGAATTGTGGATCGAGGGTGAAGACTTTCAGGAAGTGCCGGAAAAAGGCTTCCGCCGCCTCTTCCCCGGCAACAAGGCGCGTCTGAAATATGGCTACATCGTCGAGTGCACCGGCTGCGACAAGGATGAGAACGGCAAGGTCATTGCGGTCCACTGCACCTACCTGCCCGAAACCAAGTCCGGCACGCCGGGCGCCGACAGCGTCAAGGTCAAGGGCAACCTGCACTGGGTCTCGGCCGCGCACGCCTGCACTGCCGAAATCCGCCTCTACGACCGCCTGTTCGCTGTACCCGCCCCCGGCGGCCGGCGCGAAGGCGACGCACCAGAGCTTGAGCGCAACTTCCTCGATGACCTCAACCCGGACTCGATGCGGATCATCACCGCCCAGCTCGAACCCT
>JAVEXE010000014.1:0-1812 GCA_034004105.1 Azonexus sp.
ATGCGCTTCATCGCATCCGCCAGCGCCCGATTACGCGGGCGTGGCTCGGTGGTCAGCAGATTGTTGAGCGTTACTCCTTCAACCAAACCGCCGGGGTTGCTGATCGTCAGTCCATGATCGTCCAGCCGGACATGCACGGCGCTCAAGCGGAAATAATCGCGGTGCACCAGCGCATTGGCCACCGCTTCACGGAATGCTGCCATGTCCACTTTGGGCACCGGGACGCGAAACAGCCCGACCTGAATCTCGTTTTCCGGGTTGTACGGACGGAAATTGGTTTCCAGCCAGTCCAGCGCCTTCAACAAGGGAAAACGTCGGAATTCGTTGAACGCCACCGCTTCCCGAGCCAGTACCTGGAAAGCAAACTCATGGGTCGGCACCTTTTCGCGCAGGGCATTCTCCCGACCGATGACGAGCAGGCCAGTCAGCGTCGGTACGCGCTCACCGGCGGCGTTTCGTGCCGTAAAACCCAGCGCACCATCCATGGCTTCATCGTCGAGTTCCAGCAACACCCGGTCGCCCCCATACTGCTCAACCGTCTGGCGCAGGCGCTCGCGCTCCAGCGGATCGAGGTCGGCCAACGTGGCACCTGCCACCGCCTGCGCCGACGCATCCACTAGACCGAAGCGACTCGCGCGACTGCTACGTTCGTGCGGCAGCAAGGCCACGCATTCCGGGCTGCCATCCGGCTTGAGACGACGGCGCAGGTATTTGCCAGCCGTAGTCGCCACTTCGGAAGCGGATTGGTCAACCATAATTCGGGCAACTCGCACGCCCGCCAGCGCCACGGCCTCAACTGTCACATTCAGCGACGGCGAGGTTCTGGCCGCCACCAGCCCCGGCAAGCCGGCAAGATTCTGGTGCGTTTCGTGCAGGCCCGTTGGCGTGCCATCGTCCTCGACACCCAGCCAGAGTTCGCCACCTTCGGTATTGGCAAGGCAGACCAAGGCCTCCACCAGTTCGTCATCAGGCAGACGCTTGCGGTCACTCTTGAATTCAATGGTTAGGGTTTCCGCGAACGGGACGCACGAAGTGCCTGTTTGACTATCTCCGCTCATCTCCTTTTAACCCGCTTCTTCACTGGCAACTTTTGCGCATATTCAATTCCCAAGGCATTCATACTGCGTACCAAGCAACACAACACCAACTCAGAGTTCTGGCAGACGCTCGATCAGCTTAAGCATCGCCCGGCCGCGGTGCGAGACGCGGTTTTTGGTTTCCGCGTCGAGTTCTGCGGCGGTTTTTCCGAATTCCGGGACGAAGAACAGCGGGTCGTAGCCGAAGCCGCCGTCGCCACGATATTGGTCAACGATTTCGCCGTGCCATTCGCCTTCGGCGACGATGGGTTGCGGGTCGTCGGCACTGCGGCAGAGAACCAGGCAGCTAACGAAATGGGCCCGGCGGTCGGTTTTACCGGCGAGATCGGCGAGCAGCTTTTCGTTGTTGCGGGCGTCTGACTTTGGTTCGCCAGCATAACGGGCAGAAATCACGCCCGGCGCGCCACCAAGGGCTTTGACGCACAGGCCGGAATCGTCGGCCAGCGCCGGCAAGCCGCTGTGCTGGGCGGCGTGGCGGGCTTTGGCCAGCGCATTCTCGACGAAGGTGCAGTGAGGTTCTTCAGCTTCCGGAATGCCGAGCTGGCCCTGCGGGATGACTTCGAAACCGAGCGGTGCCAGAAGCGCGTTCAGTTCCTTCATCTTCTTGGCGTTGTTCGAGGCTAGGACGAGTTTTTGCATGGTTCAGAGCTTGGAAATTGCGGAAAATTAATCAGCCAGCAAGCGCCCTCTCCTGCGCCAACACCAGCTGGCGGAT
>JAVEXE010000014.1:1912-13464 GCA_034004105.1 Azonexus sp.
CTGGCGCTGACTGGGTCGCATGGCGTGTCCTTATTTTTTGGTATTGAATTTTTCGATGGTAGCGCGAATTTCCTCAATCGCTGCTTCGATTTCCGCATCGCTCAAATCGCTTTTATAAGCGGGATTGCGACCAAATTCATCCAGCCGGGTGGTGACTTCATCAACCGACATCATCTGGGTCGAAATGATGCTGCTACCCGCCTCGATATAATTGTCTTCCCAGCGCACCGCAACCACCGAAAGATTATCGACATGCGCCCCACCCTTGCGTTCGGCATCGTCTAACAACATCGGGACGGCCTGCAGGAGATTGGTGCCATTGAGGGCAGCCGCTAAAGCGTCAGGCGGCACCTGCCCCCATAAGCCATCCGTGCACAACACCAGCACGTCCCCATGCTCCAGCGGGACCTTGCGCGAGTAGTCAATTTCTGGCGTTGTCGGACTGCCCAGACAACTGTAAATCTTGTTTCGATCCGGGTGTGTTTTGGCCTGAGCTTCGTTGATCAAGCCTTCTTCAAGTAGCAAACGAATCCGCGAATGATCCTTGGTCTGCCCCAGGATGCGTCCTTTGCGGATGAAATAGAGCCGTGAGTCGCCAAGATGCGCCCAATAGGCCACGCTGTCCTGAATGATGCAGGCCACACAGGTGCTGCGCGGTGCGTCAGCCAGGCGGTGCAAGTCGGCATAATCCAGCACGGCATGATGGGCATTCATCAAGGCCTTCTGCAGAAAGCGGAATGGATCGGCCAGTGCCGGCCTGGCTTCGCGCTGGAAGTTGCTGGTCAGGGTTTGCACCGCCAACTGAGCGGCGACCTCACCGTGATGATGCCCACCCATACCGTCAGCCACCACCATCAACAAGGCGTCGCGCGAATAGCAATAGGTCGTCCGGTCTTCGTTATTGGACCGCCCCCCTTGGCGACTTTCCTGAAAAATCGTGAATCGCATCGTCAAGACTTCCTGAAATTATGCATCAGACGCTGAACAAACCCGGTTGGCGCTTGGGGTTTGGGTGCATGAATGTCTGCCAATAAGGCTTTTTGCAGGGAAAAAACACTCTGCGGACGTTTCAAGTGGTCCAGTTGCATGGACCAATCGATAATTTCCAGCAGGCGCTCGGAAAACTGCCCTTTCCAGCGCGTACTCGCCAAAACCAGCTTGTCCTGTTTGACCCGCTCATTGGCGGGTGGCGGCGGGCTGCCGGCCAGACAAGCATACATCGACGCCCCCACGCTGTAGATATCACTCCACGGACCGAGGTGCTGACGATTACCGTAGTGCTCTGGCGACGCAAAACCCGGCGTATACATCGGCTTGAGCATGGGCTGATCTGTCGACAAGGTCTGCCGGGCAGCCCCGAAATCGATCAACACCGGGGTATTGTCGCTACGCAGATAGATGTTCGACGGCTTCAGGTCAAGATGGAGCAACTTGTGCGAATGCACCTCGCGCAGCCCATTGAGCATGCGGGCAAATACACCGCGCAGAAAACGTTCGGAAATCTGCCCTCGATGCTTGTGGACCAACTCCTGCAAGGTTCGCCCGTGCTCATACGCCATGACCATATATACGGTATCGTTGGCACGAAAGAAATTCAGCACCCGAATAACATTGGGGTGAGAAAGCCGGGCCAATGCCCGGCCTTCTTCGAAGAAACACTTCATGCCATAACGGAATGCGCCTTGATGTGCCTCTGAAATCACGGGCCTGGACGCCCCTTTCGGACGCAAAGCCAGACTATTGGGCAGGTACTCCTTGATGGCGACTGCCTTGCCTTCGCCATCATGCGCGAGATAGACGATCGAAAACCCCCCCAACGAGAGCTGGCGGTCTATGGTGTATTCTTCGAGTTTGAAGCCGCCGGGTAGCGGGTGGTTGGCTTGTTGCGCCATGAATCTTGCGCTTATGATGAATTCGTAGGCATTGTCAGGGCTGTTGCCCGACCTGTAAAGCTGGAGATAAATTTCTGATGATTCGTAGTATGACCGGATATGCAGTGAAATCGCGTGACCTAGCTCAAGGCACACTGCAATTGGAACTCAAAAGTGTCAATTCGCGCTATCTGGATTTTCACTTTCGTGTTGCCGAAGAACTTCGCGCGATGGAAATTCCGTTGCGTGAATTACTCTCCAGCCAGATCAACCGCGGCAAAGTGGAATGCAGACTGTCCTACAACACGAGTGCTGCACGCGGCGAAATGCAGATCAACCATGAACTGCTGGCAACGCTTGAGCGACTCGGCAAGCAAGTTCGCGCCAACATGCCCGACGCTCCCCCGTTGAGCGTGAATGAAATCCTGCGCTGGCCGGGGATGTTCGGTGAGCAAGGCATCGACTTTTCTGCACTTGGCCCGGAAGTGCAGGCTTTGGCGCGTGAGGCACTGCAGGACTTCATTGCTACCCGTGCCCGTGAAGGTGAAAAACTGGCCGCCATGATTGTCGACCGCGTGCAAGCCATGCGCCGCATCGTCGCCGATGTTGCACCACGCATTCCCGATGTGCAGGCTGCGTTCATGGAAAAGCTACGTCAACGACTGACAGAAGCCTTGGGCAATGCCAGCGACGACCGCGTCCTGCAGGAAGTCGCCGTTTTCGCGACCCGCATTGATGTTGCTGAAGAACTCTCCCGCCTGATCACACATCTGGACGAGGTAGAGCGCGTCCTGAAGGCTGGCGGCGCCTGCGGCAAACGCCTGGATTTCCTGATGCAGGAACTCAACCGCGAAGCCAACACGCTTGCCTCGAAATCCGCGGTAACCGAGGTTTCTCAGGCTGCGATGGAACTGAAGTTGATGATCGAACAAATGCGCGAACAGATACAGAATCTGGAATAAATCGAGGCCAACATGTCCGGAAATCTTTATGTCGTTGCCGCGCCGTCCGGTGCGGGAAAAACCACGCTGGTTCGACTGCTGCTTGCGCAGGAACCGGCGATTCACTTGTCCATCTCCTTCACCACGCGCGCGCCTCGTCCCGGTGAGGAAAATGGGCGGGAATATCACTTTGTTGCGGTCGACGCCTTCCGGGGCATGATTTCCCGCGATGAGTTCCTGGAGTGGGCCGAAGTGCATGGCAATTTTTACGGCACATCGAAAAAGTGGATCAGCGACCAGTTGACCGCAGGACATGACGTGCTACTCGAAATTGACTGGCAAGGGGCGCAACAGGTTCGTAAACTGTTTCCCGACGCGCTGGGCATCTTCATCCTGCCCCCCTCAATCGACGAACTGACCCGACGCCTGGTTGGCCGGGGAACCGACGCTCCGGAAATCATCGAGCGCCGTCTGGCCGCTGCAGAAGCAGAGATGCGCCATGTTGGCGAATTCGACTATGTTATTATTAACGACCAACTGGATCAGGCTCTGGAAGATTTGCGTGCCATTGTGCGCAGCTCCCGCCTGAATGTCCGCAAACAGAAGGCACAGCATCCGGCCTTGTTTGCCAAGCTGTTTTAAGAAATTTTAGAGGTTGAACCATGGCTCGCGTTACCGTCGATGATTGCCTGAAAAGAATCCCAAACCGTTTCCAGATGACCCTGGCTGCCGCGCATCGCGCCCGCCAGATTGCCAATGGTGCCACGCCGCTGGTTGAGGTCGACAAAGACAAACCAACCGTCATCGCCTTGCGTGAAATGGCGCTCGGCAAGATTGGTCTGGAAGTTCTCAACCGCGGTCAGGCTTGAGTTTGCAAGGGCGGTGAAGCCGTATGAAAGCGACGCCGCTACCCCCTGACTACGTCGACGCCGCCTACAGCGTCTTCCTCGACAGTCTCGATTATCTGCCTCAGGAAGATGTTGACCGCATCAAGGCGGCTTATGCCTTTGCTGCCAAAGCGCATGCACACCAGAAGCGTATGTCAGGTGAGCCGTACATCACCCACCCCCTGGCGGTTGCCGGGGCTGTGGTTGAATGGTGCATGGACGCCGATGCCATCTGTGCAGCGCTGCTGCATGACACGATGGAAGACACTGGCGCGACCAAACAGGAGCTCAGTGAACAATTTGGCAAGCCCGTCGCTGAATTGGTCGATGGCCTCTCCAAACTGGACAAAATGGAGTTTGCTTCCTACCAGGAAGCTCAGGCAGAAAACTTCCGGAAAATGTTGATGGCCATGGCGCGTGATCTACGCGTCATCTTAATCAAACTGGCAGACCGCCATCACAATATCCAGACCATGTCGGCAATGCGCGCCGACAAACGTATCCGCATCGCGCGCGAAACGCTTGAAATTTACGCCCCCATTGCGCTGCGTCTTGGCTTGAGCAAGCTGTATCGCGAACTGCAGGACACCTCGTTCCGGCTCATCTACCCTAACCGGGCCAATGTACTGGCCAAGGCATTGCTGGCCGCCAAGGGAAACCGGAAAGAGTTGCTGACCCGAATCCAGGAAGGCATTTGCGACAAGCTCGCTCACGCCGGACTCACTGCCGAAGTCTTCGGCCGCGAAAAGAGCCTGTATTCCATATTCCGGAAAATGAAGGACAAGCAGCTGTCCTTCTCGCAAGTGCTGGATATTTATGGCTTTCGGGTCGTCGTCGAGAATGTGCCAAGCTGCTATCTTGCCTTGGGTGCCTTGCACAGCCTGTATAAGCCGGTACCGGGAAAGTTCAAGGATTATGTCGCCATTCCCAAGGCCAATGGCTACCAGTCGCTGCACACCACACTCATCGGCCCCTACGGCACCCCGGTTGAAGTTCAGATTCGCACCCGTGAAATGCATCAGGTTGCCCAGGACGGTGTTGCCTCGCATTGGCTGTACAAAGATGGCAGCGAACGTAGCGCCGAATTGCAGATCAAGACCCACAAGTGGCTGCAATCGTTACTCGAATCACAGTCCAGCAATTCGGCCGAGTTTTTTGAAGATGTGAAAGTCGACCTCTTTCCGGATGAGGTTTACGTTTTCACACCGAAGGGACGAATCATGGCCCTGCCACACGGGGCCACTGTCGTAGACTTCGCTTACGCGGTACATACCGACGTCGGCAATCATTGTGCATCGGCACGCGTCAATCACGAACTCGCGCCGCTTCGCAGCGAACTGAAAAACGGCGATCTGGTAGAAGTCATCACCGCCCCGGATGCCACACCCAATCCCGTCTGGCTGACCTATGTCAAATCCGGCCGGGCTCGTAACAAGATCCGCCATTTCCTGCGCACCACCCAGCATCAGGAATCTGCCCGTCTGGGCGAGAAATTGCTGCAGCAGGAACTACTCTCCCTGGGTGTCGTACCGATCTCCATTCCCGGACAAGCCTGGGAAGACCTGGTGAAAGCCAGCGGACAACACTCCATCGAGGAGGTGTACACCGACATCGGACTGGGTAAGCGACTGCCTTCCGTGGTGGCCCGTCGCTTACTGGCACGGGAAGACATGGCAGCAGCCGTGCCGGGCGGGCTCACGCTGGCCATCCACGGCAACGAAGGCATGGCGATTCAGCTTGCCCCCTGCTGTCAGCCCATTCCTGGCGATCCGATCATTGGCTCGATCCGCAAAGGAACCGGCATGATCATTCACACCCACGATTGCCTGGCAATCCGCAAATCACGCTCCAGCGAGCCGCAAAAGTGGATCGACGTCTCCTGGGAACCCGAAGAGGGCAAACTCTTCGATCTTCGCATCCGGGTTGAAGCCAAAAACAAGCGTGGCGTCCTTGCCCAAGTTGCATCAGCCATCTCAGAGGCTGGCTCGAATATCGAACATGTCTCGATGGAAGCCGATCCCGAGCGCTTATTCACCATTCTGCACTTCACGATTCAGGTGGCCAATCGTACGCATCTGGCTACGGTGATGCGAGGCATCCGTCACTTGCCCGAAGTCAGCCGCATTTCCCGCGAAAGGGGAGGCGAGGCTTGAGAATCCTCGTCCTTGGCGCCGGCGTCGTCGGCACCGCCAGCGCCTGGTATTTGCGGGCTGCCGGGCATGAAGTCAGCGTTGTCGATCGACAAAGCGCCGCCGGCCTTGAAACCAGCTTTGCCAATGGCGGGCAAATTTCAGTCTCACACGCCGAACCCTGGGCCAATCCGCACGTACTGCCACGCCTGATCAAATGGCTGGGTCGCGATGATGCACCACTGCGCTGGCGTTGGCGGGCGGATATGGCGCAATGGCTGTGGGGCCTGCGCTTCCTGCGAGAATGCCTGCCTGGTCGCACCGAAGCCAATATTGCCGCGATCGTGCGCCTGGCACTCTACAGCCGCCAGCAACTCCAGCACCTGCGCCAACAACTCAATCTCGAATACGATCAATTGCAGCGCGGCATCCTGCATATCTACACCAACCCGGAAGAGCTGGCCCGTGCAGTTGAGGCTGGACGGATCATGGCCCGCTATGGATTGGAACGTCAGGTGCTCGACACCGCCGGCTGCCTGACGATCGAACCCGCGCTGCAAGCCTGCGCGAAACAATTGCTGGGCGGCGATTACACAGCAAGCGACGAATCCGGTGATGCCCATCGGTTCACCCAAGCCCTGGCAGCACAGGCAGCGAATGCTGGGGTCGACTTCCTTTTCGAGACAAAAATCGAACGTATTGCCACCGCGGGCGGGCGTATCGCCGGCATCGTGGCCAACAACGCAACAACGGGGCCCGCATTGCTGACTGCCGACGCCTACGTCATGGCACTGGGCAGTTACTCGCCACTACTCCTGCAGCAAGTCGGCCTGCGCTTGCCGGTCTACCCAGCCAAAGGCTATTCGGCAACGCTGAACCTTGCCGAGGGCGCGCTGGCACCAACGGTCAGCCTGACCGATGACGAATACAAGCTGGTTTTCTCGCGCCTGGGCCAGCGCCTGCGCATTGCCGGCACAGCGGAATTCAACGGCTACAATCTTGAGCTTGACCCGATACGCTGTCAGGCACTGATGCAACGCACGCGACAACTGTTCCCGCAGCTTGCCATCGTTGGCGAACCACAATTCTGGTGCGGCCTGCGCCCGGCCACGCCGTCCAATGTGCCTTTTATCGGCCGCTCCCGCTTGCCCAACCTCTGGCTGAACACCGGCCACGGCACCCTCGGCTGGACCATGGCCTGTGGCTCTGCCGCAGCGCTCGCCGATCTGATGGATGGCAAACCACCAAACCCGGCATTCCCCTTCCTGCAGGGATGATCGACACCCATTGCCATCTGGATGCGGCTGAATTTGACGCTGATCGGGCGCAAGTTCAAGCCGCTGCCAATGCTGCTGGCGTGCTCGACATCATCGTGCCCGGTGTTGCGGTGGACGCCTTTGCCAAGCAAAAGATGATTGTCGCAGCCTGTCCTGGGGCGCATGCGGCCTATGGCATTCATCCACTCTATGTCGCCAGCGCCAGCGATCAGGACCTTGTCACCGTAGGCGACTGGATTACCCGGGAAAATCCCCTCGCTATCGGCGAAATCGGCCTGGATTTTTTCATCGCCAACCCGGACATCCCGCGTCAAACCCGATTCTTTGCCGCCCAACTCAAACTGGCTCGGGAATTCGACCTGCCGGTGATTCTGCACGTCCGGCGTGCCGTTGACGCGGTTTTGCGCGAACTGCGCCGTATTCGGGTGCGGGGTGGTGTCGCGCATGCCTTCAATGGCAGTCGCCAGCAAGCGGACGAATTCCTGAAACTGGGCTTCAAGCTCGGTTTTGGCGGCGCAGCGACTTACAGCGGCTCCAGCCGCATTCGGCAACTCGCCGCCACGCTGCCTGCGGAAGCCATCGTTCTTGAGACCGACGCCCCGGACATTCCGCCAAGCTGGCTCAACCGCGGTCGTAACAGCCCGGCCGAATTGCCACGCATCGCCTCAGAAATCGCAGCCTTGCGAGACGTTCCACTGAGCACACTGATCAGCCAGACCAACGACAATGCCCGGGAAGTGTTTGGCGACCTCAGGCAGTCAGCAAGCCGCGCATCTTCTGCAGGGCCTTGACCTCAATCTGACGAATGCGCTCGGCAGAAACATTGAACTCAGCGGCCAGATCATGCAGGGTCGCCGCTTCGCCTTCGGCCAGCCAACGCGCCTCAACAATACGCCTGCTGCGTGGGTCCAGTGCTGACAGCGCCTCATGCAAACCTTCGTCGTGCAGACGGGCCTGCGCCTTGTTTTCCATCACCCGACTCGGCTCGTAGCGGCTATCGGCCAGGTAATCAATCGGCGCGAAAGCGTCTTCACCATCGTCAGGATTACCTTCCAGCGCGACATCGCGACCGGAGAGACGGGTTTCCATTTCGACGACTTCTTCACGCTTGACGCCGAGTCGTGCGGCAACCTCATTCGCCTGCGTGCCGGAAAGGGTGTCGACACCCTCGTAATCCGCTTTCAAACTGCGCAAATTAAAGAACAGCTTGCGCTGCGCCTTGGTCGTTGCCACTTTGACCAGACGCCAGTTCTTCAGGATGTACTCATGAATTTCGGCCTTGATCCAGTGAATGGCGAATGAAACCAGCCGCACACCACGAGCCGGGTCAAAGCGTTTTACGGCCTTCATCAGGCCAATATTGCCTTCCTGAATCAAGTCGGCATGCGGCAGGCCGTAGCCAAGATAGCCGCGAGCAATCGAAATCACCAGACGCAGGTGCGACAGCACCAACTGACGTGCAGCATCGACATCGCCGTCGTCGCGCAAACGCTCGGCCAGCCGGATTTCCTCGGCCTCGGACAACATCGGATAACGATTCGCTGCCTGGATATAAGCATCAATGTTGCCGACGGCTGAGGGAACGGGAAGCGCCATTGCAAGAGTCATAGCGTAGAACCTCCTTCAATCTGATGAACTAATTTTAGCACTCGTCGCGTGAGAGTGCTAAGACTGCCAACAAGTTTCCTGGTTGAACTTGTGTTCCAGACAATTAAAGTCGAGAACTTGTCATTAGAGTCGAAAGCAACCCATCCAAAAAACCACGATGATCAGCGACCACCTGACGCTCAGATCGACTTCACCTCGAAGGGCACCCGAGTTCGACAGTTATTCTTGCAAGTCATTGATTCATATGACTACGAGTTCAAAAGCGTGTACTACAGTAGAGCCAACTGTTGTGGCGCTGTCGGTTTTTTCAATTTTAAGGCATGAAAGACCTCGTCCTGCGTGCTGGTGAGTTTGGAAATGCCGGTGACGGCTTGGGTGTTGCCGGCAATACGGATCTGGTGATGCCGGATGCGGCGCAATTGCTCAAGTGCGCGTTCGGGCGACAAACCGGTATGCGCTGCCGTCAGGCGCTGGCGCATGATGCGGTAGAGGATCAGTGCGATGAAGCAGATCGAGGCATGGGCGCGGATACGATCCGGCAGACGGTAGCGCACCGGCCCGATTTCAATTTCCGACTTCAGGACCCGAAAACCACGCTCAATGTCGACCAAGGCTTTGTGGCGGGCGATCACTTGTAGCTTGGCAGGTGTTTGGGTGACGAAATCTCCCCAAAGGCCTTGCCATTGGTCGCGGTTCGCCAGTCGGCGAACGACATGCAAACGGCCGCCCAGCTGGCGCAAGTCGCGGTACACATCGCGCAGGCTTTCGAGGATGAATTCATAGTGCTGGCGGGCGGCATCGGGTTGCGCCCACAAGGAAGGTTCGACGATGTAGAGGCAGAGCACCGGTCCGTGTCGGGCGGCTGCCGCCAGCGCCGCATGATCGACGATCCGCAAATCACGCTTGAACCAGACAACGGCGTAGGACATGCTTGATCAGCTCGCCTCGAAGGTAGCGGCCACGCGCTGCCCGAGTTCCCGGCCTCCCAGCCAGGCGCCTTCCACCTTGCCGCCATTCAGCCAGTCACCGCACAGCCCGATGCGCAGCGCAGAATCCCAGACGCATTCATGCGTCAGCGCTGGTGCCGAGTCGGCGTAACGCCAGCGATGCGCCGTCCACGCGACGGGAGGCGGTGCGCCCAGGTTGGCAAAAGCGGCCAATAAGGCGGCAGCGACCGTCTCGGCGTCGTCCTCGATGTGCGCTTCGCTCCACTCCGCGGTGGCGTGCAGTAGCCAGGTTTCCTCCCCGGCGCGTCCGGGCTTACTGCTGTCTCGGGCAATCCAGCGCAGCGGCCCGCGATTGACGAAGGCAGCATCGAAATCCAGCGCCGGACGCTGTGCGTAGCGCAGCATCAAGGCCCAGCTGCCGCGCATGACGGCCTGCGCCGGGAGGGCGGCTAGTTCCCCGGAAAACGCTTGCAGCAGCGGCACGGCTTGCGGTGCCGGCACGGCCAGCAGCACGGCGTCGTAACACGCCGGGGTCAGGCCAGACTCGCGGATCTCCAGTCGCCACCGCCCGCCTTCGGGGATCAGTGCCCTGACCGTGGCTTGCAGGCGGACATCAAGCCGGTCGGCGAGCAATCTGGCTGGCGCCGTCATGCGCGGCGCGCCGACGAAGCGTTCGAGCCCGGCGTCGGGCTGGTGTTCGTCCTCGTCGCCGAAGACTGCCAGTCGCGGCTGCCATGGCGCGGCGACGCCGGCAGCCTGCCAGCGTGCGACCTCGGCGCGGAAGGCAGGATCGCGGGCGGTGAAATACTGCGCGCCGTGATCGCATTGCCAGCCCTCACCGCGACGCGTGCTCATGCGGCCACTCGGGCCGCGGCTCTTGTCGAACAGCGTGACCTTGATCCCGGCTTGTTGCAGTTGGCGGGCGCAGGATAGCCCGGCGATTCCTGCGCCGATGATCGCGACTGTTGGCGTACGTTTCATTATTGTCCTGGACAAATAAAATCAGGATTGTAATATCAAGTGTCGGCCAATGCCCATTTTTTCCGGGGCCCGGTGCAAACCGATCCGAATTTCGCCAGCTACCGCTATGACGCGGGCGGGCGTCGTGTCGTCGGTCGCCGCTCAGTAGCGGGCTTAGTTACTGCCGAGGCTGCCGCCGTCGGAGCCGCGCTGGACGCACGCCTCTGGTTTGCGGGGCGGACTGCCGCGCAGCAGGGCGTCGGCGGATAGTCGGGCGTACAACTTGGCCTCGTCCCCGCTCTGCCAGATGCTGACTTCGTAGCGATCCGGACGTTTGATGACCTTGTGCGCCGCCGTGACATCCTGGCGCTGCCTCACCAGCCTGGGCAGACGCGCCTGGCGCTGGCGACAGCCGGCACAGATCGGGAAGGTAAACCACTGGCCGGCGTAGTCAGCACTGGCCAAGTAGGCTCCGGTGCAGGACAGCGGGCGCTCGCAAAGCGGACAGAGACTCATGGGTTAACAACCTGTTGGCTTCGGGTAGCAAAGAGGGGTGGACTCGATCGAGCAGAAAAGATAAAGTGGGTCGACTAATTTGTCTAGGACAATTTTGTTTTGTGCAACGCTATCAGCCCCATGTCACCCAACTGGACGCCGCACTGACGCTGTTTCCCAAGGCGGAAAGTCGCTGTGCGAGTTTTTCTCAATGGTGGACGCACGCTACGCGTGGCCTCCACGATGCCCGGGAGCTATCGTGAAACAACCAGGATCACCCGAGACGCTGACCGTGCTGTACGACGGCGACTGTCCGCTGTGTCGGCGAGAAATTGCCTACGTAAAAGGCCTGGCAGAGCGACGTAGCGAGAGCGCACTGTGCTTTATCGACATCGCCTGCCCGACCGATCAGGACGCAAGCCTCGCAGTGGATCGCG
>JAVEXE010000014.1:13564-21550 GCA_034004105.1 Azonexus sp.
TGTCCGCTGTGTCGGCGAGAAATTGCCTACGTAAAAGGCCTGGCAGAGCGACGTAGCGAGAGCGCACTGTGCTTTATCGACATCGCCTGCCCGACCGATCAGGACGCAAGCCTCGCAGTGGATCGCGCCAAACTTCTGGCCCGATTTCATGTGCAGCAAAGCGATGGTTCGCGGCTGGACGGCGCTGCCGCTTTTGTGGCCATGTGGGAACGACTGCCGGGTTGGCGCTGGCTGGCACGCTTGGCCCGGCTACCCGGTATGCTTTGGCTGCTGGAAGTGATCTATCGTGGCTTTCTGCGATTACGGCCGATGCTACAAACCCTCGTTCGCCGCTGGGAGACGGCACGTGGAAAAACTGCTCAGTCGCGAACTCAACATACCAAGGGATGATATAAGCGATCGCATATTATGCGGAACAGATTGGCTAACTGCGGTTTTTTGATTTTTCATCACAATACTGACGATGCCGACAGGCGCGAATTTCCCCTTTTTTGCAGGACAAGACATCTTTGCGCCTAATCACCTATCAAGCTTTCTTGACAAAACACGACTTCAACTGCATGGCACCGATGCCATCAATCTTGCAGTCGATATCGTGATCACCCTCAATGAGTCGAATGTTTTTGACCTTTGTGCCGACCTTAACAACAGAAGACGAACCTTTGATCTTGAGGTCTTTTATTACCGTCACCGTATCACCATTGGTTAAAACATTTCCGTTTGCATCTTTCCAGACTGGGGAGCTCATCACCTCGGCGATAACAGTCTTGCTCCACTCGTGTCCACACTCGGGGCATAGGAAAAACGTGCCATCTTCATAGGTGAATTCGGATTTGCATTTTGGGCAGTCAGGCAATTTACTCATGAAGCACTCTCTTCTCTAGTGATTAAAAATGGTTTAAATGTTTGGCATGGGTCTGGATCAGTTTTTTCCGTTCAGGAAGTTACCCAAAATCCCTCCCTGCTCTCCCCCGTTGCCGCCACCCCCTTGCGTCACCGGAGCAGCCGCAAAAATACGTGAGGCCAGCCGCGCAAATGGTAGTGATTGCAGCCAGATGGTTCCGGGGCCACGCAAAACCGCGAAGAAAAGCCCTTCACCGCCAAAAAGTGCCGTTTTTACGCCGCCCACAAACTGAATGTCGAATTCGATATCTGCTGTGTAGGCGACAACACAACCGGTATCGACACGCAGCGTCTCGCCAGGCGCCAGTCGACGTTCCAGCACGGTACCCCCGGAATGGGCAAAAGCCAGGCCGTCACCTTCGAGCTTCTGCATGATGAAGCCTTCGCCACCAAAGAATCCCGCGCCCAAGCGTTTTTGAAAGGCAATACCGAGGGATACGCCTTTTGCAGCGCACAAGAAAGCATCCTTCTGGCAAATTAACTTACCACCATGCCGTGACAGGTCGAACGGGATGATCTTGCCGGTATAGGGCGCAGCAAAGGCAACTTTTTTCTTCCCCTGTCCTTTGTTGGTGTAGACCGTGGTGAACAGCGACTCACCTGTGACAAGGCGCTTGCCAGCACCCAGCAGTTTGCCAAAGATACCGCCCTCCTGGGCCGAGCCATCACCAAAGACAGTGTCCATCTGGATACCATCCTCCATATACATCATGCTGCCCGCTTCCCCGATTGCCGCTTCTGCGGGGTCAAGCTCGATTTCGACGAACTGCATGTCGTCACCGTGTAATTTGTAATCTATGTCGTCCATCGCCATCATTTTCTCCTGTTGTAGCACCCTTGTGACAATACCATCACGGATGGTAAAACGACGGCGAAAGTCTTTCCATGATTGCCTGATCGCATGAAAATGAACGCCTCTTTTTTTGGACCGCTCTGCCCATGAAACTGCGGACTCCGGTACGCCTCGGTGCCCTTGAACTTAAAAACCGTGTCGTCATGGCACCGCTCACGCGCTGCCGTTGCGACAATCCGGGCTACGTGCCAACGCCGATAATGGCTGAGTACTACGCCCAACGCGCCAATGCTGGTTTGATCATCTCAGAGGGGACGATCGTTTCCCCGCAGGGCCGTGGCTATCCTTTTACACCAGGTATCTGGTCGGACGAACAGGTGCTTGGTTGGCGTTTAGTCACGGATGCCGTGCATGCCCGCGGTGGGCTGATCGTTTGTCAGCTCTGGCATTGCGGCCGGTTGTCGCTGCCGGAATTTCACGACGGACAAGCGCCTGTTGCACCTTCTGCGGTCAACCCGGAATGGGAGATGTTTTCTCCTTCAGGTCAGCCGCGAACCGTGACGCCCAGGGCATTGAGTCGCGACGATATCAAGGCAATCGTGGCCGACTTCCGACGGGCGGCGGCAAATGCCATGGCTGCCGGCTTCGATGGGGTTGAGATTCATTCGTCAAACGGCTATCTGTTCCACCAGTTTTTCTCTGCGCAATCCAATCAGCGGGATGACGAATACGGCGGCAGCCATGAAAACCGAGCCCGTTTTTTCTTTGAAGTTCTCGATGCTATCGGCGAAGTAATGCCGATCAACCGCGTCGGTTTTCGTCTCAACCCCATGCTCAACCGATTCCATGGACTGACCGTCGACCTGGATACCGTGCCGATGTGGTCGTATGTCGTCGAGCGCGCCAATGCTTACGACCTCGCCTTCCTGCATCTGACCGAACCGCTGCATCCCAAGCAGGTGGCCGATACGCCTGGGGCATTGGACGACGTCGGCGCCCATTTCCGGCCGCTGGCAAAGATGCCGCTGATCACCAACGGCGGCCTTGACCGTGACAAGGGTGAAGCTCGCCTACAAGCCGGGCTGGCTGATGCCGTCGCCTACGGGCAGGCGTGGATTGCCAATCCCGATCTCGTCGCCCGATTTGCCGTCGGTGCGCCGCTCAATGGTGTCGATCGCAGTACGTTCTACTCAGGCGGAGCGCGTGGCTACCTCGATTATCCGGTCATTACCGCATGATCCCTCTCAGGTTAACTGCGTCCCGATCATGACTGATTGCTTAGATTTTCCATCAGCCATGTTGGATAACGCTGGCCTTAACCGCCAGCATCTCTTCGATTTGGCAGGGCTCCCTCCAAGTGTGCGTAAAACCTTGGGCGATACCACGGGATTTAACCAGTTATTGCTACTGGGTCACGGTGGCGCGGGATAGCACCTGGTTCTCGTGGGTGATATCGCAGAGCGCATGGGCATTCTGAAGGTAGATGCGGATGGCCCAGATGTCCTTGGGCTTGAGCGGTGGTCTAGCCGATGAGCTTACCTTTGTTTCAGGCTTCGCGTTTGTTGATGGTTTCCATTTTTGACTCCTTGGTTGTTGATCTGAGTCATATTTTTCGGCCTGGGCGCAAGTGGCTGGTATGGGGTAGGATTCTGTATGCGGTCAGCCGCCCGCACTATATTGACCCTGTAAAATCTTCTTCAACGTTTACTCGAAAAATCAAGATCACGCAGACTGATGCCATACGGAACTACGGAATAATTGATCGCACGGAAGTGCCTGCATACAGCTTCAGCGCACACACCCAATCCTAAAATCACAGATGATGTCGCTTTTCCTCAAATGCTTGCTTGGTGCTGTCGCAGTATTGCTTATCGCGCTGCTGTCCAAGACGAAGAGTTTCTTCGTGGCGGGGCTTGTGCCCCTCTTTCCTACTTTTGCGCTTATAGCCCATTACATCATTGGTACCGAGCGGACGGCAGCGGATTTACGTGCGACGGCACTCTTCGGGCTGTGGTCGCTTTTCCCATATGCCATTTATTTATTCGCAGTCTACTGGCTGAGCATTAGGCTCTCATTAGTCGCAACCTTGTTTTGGGCAACTTTTGCATGGCTGCTAAGTGCTGTAGTCTTATTGATGGTCTGGTCGCGGGTCTATCCTTCTAGCACCTGAACACTGTTCGCACTACGATCGCTTTGGAATTCACCCCATGCTGGTTAGTCAATTCAAACGCTCCTGACAGTCCGCTTTCCAAATGTTGGCTACCTTCGCTTCGGGTCGGAACCTGATGTAAACAGTAGCGACAAGCAGCCATTGATCGCCATCAGAAACCTTCCCCGCCACTCTTCAAACGAATCACTCTCATCCATCAACCACTCATCATGCGTGTTGTCGTTCAACGGGTAAAACAGGCGGAGGTCCGCGTCGTCGGTGAAATCACCGGGCAGATTGAAACCGGACTACTGATCCTGGCAGGGTTTGAAGAGGCCGATCAGGTCACCGATCTTGAGTGGATGGCACAAAAACTCGTCAAACTGCGGGTGTTTCCCGACGACCAGGGCACCATGAATCGCTGTGTGGCCGACATCGGCGGCGATATTCTGGCGGTGTCCCAATTCACGCTGTATGCCTCGACCAAGAAGGGTAACCGCCCCGCCTGGGGACGTGCCGCACCCGGTGCCATTTCGCAGCCTCTGTTCGATCAGTTTGTCAGTCGCTTATCTGCCCTGCTCGGCCGTCCGGTACCAACCGGGGTATTTGGCGCGGACATGCAGGTCAGTCTGACAAACGATGGCCCGGTCACCCTCACCATCGACTCGCGTAATCCTGAGTAACCACCCATGTACGGTCATGAACGACCGTATGCACGTCATCCTGAGCCCTGACGCCCGAGCTCGCACTTGTCTTCCTGAATCGTCACTGTGGCCCCCCCATGCCGTTCCTGCCGGTGCGCGAGGCCTTTGCCATCGCGCGCTACCGGCTTGGGTCGGTCCTTGAGTAAACCCTGCAGGCATGCAGGATTGGCGCGGGCACCGCTGGACTGGTAGTCGTTCAGCAGGTGCTGGCGGACTTGCGCGGGGTCCAGTCCGATTACTTGCGTCAGGTAATCAAACAGTCGGTCGACCAGCGTTTCCGGGGTCAGGCGGCTGGTGCTGGCGGTGGTTTGCCACAGCCAGTCGCTGAAGGCGAGAAGAGCGGCAAAAGGGGAGAGGGTCGGGGACGGCACAGTCAGCAGCAGGGGCAGGGTTTGCGGGAAGCGGCCAGAGTTCGCGAGCAAGTCCCAGTAGCGCGCCAAGCGGGCAAAGCGCTGGATGTCGGCAGCCGGAACGGCGGCGGTTTGTTGCACGGTGTAGGGCGGTTCCGGATCGTAGATCATGCCATGTTCGACGCTGTGCCGGGCGATGGGTGTGCCGCGCAGGCGCTTGAGCAGGCCGAGCTGGATTTCGTGGGCTTGCAGCGCATACAGACGGTCGAAGCCGGCTGCAAAGCCGGCCAGGGTTTCGCCGGGCAGACCGAAGATGAGGTCGGTGTGCAGGTGGGCGTGGCTGTGCCTGAGCAGCCAGTCGAGGTTGGCGCAGGTTTTGTCATTGTCCTGGCGACGCGAGATGCGCTGCTGAACGACCGGGTCAAAGGTCTGGATGCCGACTTCAAGTTGCAGCACGCCTGGCGGGAAGCGGGCGATCATCGCCTTGAGGCGTTCCGGCAGGTGGTCGGGAATGACCTCGAAATGCAGGAAAAGATCGGACGTCAGCCGATCGAGGAAGAATTGCAGGATGGCCAGCGAGTTGTCGATTTTCAGGTTGAACGTGCGGTCGACGAACTTGAAGTGGCGCGCACCGCGGGCATGCAAATCCGCCAGCGCAGCGAAAAAACGCGGCTCGTCAAAAGCCCAGGCCGTCTGGTCGAGAGCGCTGAGGCAGAATTCGCATTTGAACGGGCAGCCGCGCGAAGCCTCAACATAGAGCAGGCGGTGGGCAAGGTCGTCGGCGCTGTATTCGGCGTAGGGTAGGTCGATCTGGTCGAGCGGCGGCTGTTCTCCGGGGATCACTTTCATCAGCGGTTGCGGCCCATGCAGCAGGGCACGGCAAAGCCTGGCAAAGCTGACGTCGGCCCAGCCGGTGATCAGGTAATCGGCGAAGCGGACAATTTCCTGATCTTCCCATTCATAGCTGACTTCCGGGCCACCGAGGATTATCTTCAGTGTAGGACGCGCCGCCTTGAGCTGTCGGACGACTTCCGTGGTCTGCCGAACATTCCAGATGTACACCCCGAAACCGATGATTTGCGGTGTCGAGCCCGGTTCGCCCAGCTCGGCGAGCAGGGCAGCGACGATTTCATCGACGGGTCGCTTGATGGTGAATTCGCGCAGGACACACATCGCCCGCAAGTCGCTGCCTCCGTGACGAGCCAGGTTGGCGAGCAGGTAGCGCAGGCCGAGCGCGGCATGGATGTACTTGGCGTTGAGGGTAGTCAAAATAATGGTGGGCGGCGTCATGTCGCTATTTTGCCAGTTTCGCCCTAACGCCGGCCGGTAGAAGGGCAACCACCCCGCCTAGGGACATGCAGACTGCCATGACTCGTCCCTCGCCACCCATTGACCCGCCCGTTCAGGCGCTTCATCATCAACGCTCCTTGGCCAAAATACACCGCAGACCATGACGCATCGGCAGGCTTATTCATCGGTACAACCGTACATCACCAAAGATGGCTCGGTGATTCGCGAACTGATGCATCCCTCGGAACACGGCAATCAACAGCAAAGCCTTGCCGAAGCGAGGATTCCACCCAATCAACGTACCCGCCTGCATCGCCATCATGTGACGGAAGAGCTTTATCACATCACACAAGGCGAAGGATTGATGCAACTTGGCGATGAGGCGTTCGTCGTTCATGTCGGCGATACCATCCACATTCCCCCCGGCACGGCGCATTGCATTACGGCAAGCGGCAATGCAACCCTAGTGCTGCTTTGCTGTTGTTCCCCAGCTTACGAGCATGCAGACACCGAACTGCTGGAGGCAGACGCATGAAGCAAACCATCAGCTTCATCACCCTGGGTGTTACCGACCTTCCTGCCAGTCGCGCGTTTTATCGCAGACTCGGCTGGCAGGAGTCGGCCGGCAGCAAGGAAGAGATCGCCTTTTTCCAGGTTGGCACAACAGGCTTTGCCCTGTATCAGCGCGAGGCGCTGGCTGAAGATGCCCAGATTTCCGCTGAGGGGAGCGGCTTCACCCGTTTCACGCTGGCACACAACGTTTCCAGCCAAGCCGATGTCGATGCGACATTGGCCGAAGCCGTTGCAGCCGGCGCAACACTCACCCGACCAGGAGAAAAAGCCTCCTGGGGTGGGTATCGCGGCTATTTCATGGACCCGGAGGGCTTTGTCTGGGAGGTTTGCTACAACCCCTTCTTCCCGCTGGACGACAACGGCCATCTCCTGCTGCCGTAGCGCCGGTCAGTTTTTACGGAGCCGAGATCGACAAATCCGGCTCCGGATCGACCAGGCTTTCGCGCGTTAAATTGCTCCTTGGTTGACGACTCACCCGAGCAATGCGCCGTTCTACGACTACTGCCGCCTCAAGTTCCCCCAGTTTTTCCAGTCGTTGCTTTTCCAGGCTCAACCAGGCCAGCAAGGGGCGACGCCAGCCTTGTTGGGCAGCAGTTTCAATCGCGATGGAAATGCCGTTGGGCGAAAGCCGCCCGGATTGCAGTAGAACGGAAGCGGCAAGTAATCGGGAGAGTGGATCAGGTATGGCAGCCAGTACGCGACGGCTCGATTCATCGCTGGCCTGCCAGACCTCACGCTGCATTTTTGGCAATAAATGGACGTCGACCGCAGTCAGTTGACCCGCCAGGTAATTTGCGTAGGCGCGTTCGGCGGCGTCGGCATCCTGAGCAAGCGGTTCGAACGCAGGGCATCCCGCAGGCCCCAGGCTGGCCAGACGCACCGCGCAGGCGTGCAGTTCCACCCGGCCCATCTGGGTGGCGTCACCGGTGCGTGAAACGGCCTCACGGGCAATATTGAGCTGCTTCTCTGCCAACGTGTCGCGACCCTCCAGCCACCAGCGGGCGTGTTGTTGCAAAGCGGCTTCGCTGTGCAGCAGCCAGTCGGGGGTCGGGGGCTGGTTGGCGCAGGCGCTCAGGCCGAGGAGTGTGGATAACAGTACAAGCTTGAAGGAATGGACTTTCATGGCAGCTTCAGCTCCCGTTCGCGGGCAAACGGCCATTTGCGATTGATTTCATCCAGCATGTCAGTCAGTTTGCGCAGATTCGTATCGACTTCGGCACGCAA
>JAVEXE010000192.1:0-4451 GCA_034004105.1 Azonexus sp.
CTTCATCGGCAAAACCCGGTTGATCCAGACTCTCCAGAAATGCCTGGGCGACCCACCAGAAAGATCGAGCGCCTGAACTTTGCTGTACAGCCTCAATGGCGGCGACCGCATCAAACATCAGCTGCCGCCCTTCGACGGCCGATTCGCGCTGCTTGAGCCACAGCAACAGCCCTCGCTGAAAGCGTGAACGTTGCTTCTTCAGCACATTCTTCAGCTCTTCGGCAGACAAGGATGGCGGCTGCAAGGAGGAGCGCGGGGGACGCTGGCTGAGATCCGGAAAAAACAGATCAGCCGCCTGTAATGGCGGCAAACCACGCAACACGGCCAAACGACTACAAGCGGGAAGTATCCGCAGGGGCTGATGTGGCTCCCCCGTCATCAAGTCATCCAGATACTGGGTCAAGGTCTGCAAAGCTTCCGTCAGCGCTTCCTGGACTTCCGGCGCAAAATTTAGTCGCCCCTCTTCCAGCGCAAGCAAGACCGCTTCCAATGACTCGGTCAGTAGCGGCAAGCCATCCAGCCCGACAATATCCAACGCACCGTGAACCTGGTGAACATGGGTACGACAGAACCGGAGTTGTGTCGCCTCTCCCGCCTGGGCAAAACGATCAAGCGCCTCTGTTGCACGACCGAGGGCCTGATCAATTTCCCCTTTGACCCAAGTCAGCGGGCCCAAATCGAATTCCGTTGCCGCGTTCATGCTCACCCGTATCTCGATCAGTCGACCTTGAAGCCAGCAACCGAACCCTTCAATTCGGAAGCCAGTGCCGACAATTCATCAACAGCTTCCGCGGTACGCTGCGTACCTGCCGTGGTTTGCTCAGTCACACGCAAAATATCCTGCATCAGATCTGCCACATGTGTTGCCGAATCTGCCTGAGCTTGCGTTGATTGGGAAATGCCTTGAATCAGCCTTGCCAGATCGCGGGACACCTGACCGATCTCGGCCAGTGCCTGGCCCGCCGCATCGGACAGCTTGGCACCCTCGACCACACCCTGGGTCGAGTATTCCATCGCCGAAACCGCATCCTGCGTATCTGTCTGAATGGTTTTCACAATAGCAGCAATCTGCTTTGTTGCCTCACCGGAACGCTCGGCCAGACGCTGCACTTCTTCCGCAACCACCGTAAAACCACGCCCGGCTTCACCAGCCGAGGCCGCCTGGATCGCCGCGTTCAAGGCCAGAACGTTGGTTTGCTCGGTAATATCGGAAATCAGCTCCACGATTTCACCAATTTCCTGCGAACTCTCACCCAGACGCTTGATACGCTTGGACGTCTCCTGAATCTGGTGACGGATTTCATTCATGCCTTTGATCGAATCCTGTACCGCCAGCGTACCCTTCTCCGCTGCATTGAGTGATTGCTCAGCAACTCGGGCAGACTCACTGGCGTTACGCGACACATTCGTCATGGATTGCGCCATGGTCAGAGCCGAATCACCTGCTTCACGAATTTCACTCGATTGCCGCTCCGCAGCATCCAGCAGCTCGGCTGAGGTCTGACGGGCAATTTCGGTTGCCGCCGTCACGCGAGATGCCGCATCGTTGATCCGGCCAACCAGCACACGCAACTCTTCAATGGTGTAGTTGATCGAGTCAGCAATGGCCCCGGTAATGTTCTCACTCACCGTTGCCGTCACGGTCAGATCACCGTCAGCCAAGTCGCCAAGTTCGTTCATCAGACGCAAGATGGCGTCCTGGTTTTCACGGTTCATCTGTTCGGAATCGGTCCGCTGCTGCTCGACCTCCTGCGTACGCCGCTTCAGATCATCCAGGTAAACCCGAACCAGCATGGCCAGCACCGCCAGAGACACCGCCACCAGCGCCACCAGAATCAGCAGGAACGTGACACCGCCCTGCATGTCCTGATAGGCCCGTGCAAGATCATCTGTTGCCTTCAGAAGCTCTTCACTCTCGCGGAAAATACGCGAACCAGCCTGCTTGGAAAGCACCAGCGGCTGCATGTTGCTGAGAATGCCGGAAATCGCAGCCTCGTAATCCTTGAAGGCCGCCTCAAGAGATTCGACCTTGCTACGCGTATCTGCATCGGTCACACCTTTACCAAGACCTTGCAGAATGTCCCGGAAATTGTTGGTGTCCTTGCCAAGGAGAAATGCAACCTCAGGATTGATTTCGTCACCGACCAACAGGGCCGAGGCGTTCTTGGCAATCCGCTGCGTCAACATCACCAGCTGGTTGGCCGAAGCAATATCCCGTGCACTCGCACCTCCCTGCAATTTCAACGCAGCTACCTGCTCGGTCAGCTCAAGCATGACCACGTTGTTGTCATCAATGGCAGCAACGTTCTTGCCCAGATCCACCAGATTTTTTTCCTGCGCGATTACCGCCGCCGCGTCCTTGTCGCTGCGTGCCCAGCGCTCCCCCAGCGCATCCAGAAATGGACGTACGGCATCGGGCGAAGCAGGCACACTGACCTGCCCGATGTCGCCGCCAAGATTGAGGCGGTCAAGCAGCTGATTGAAGGTATCACGAGACTCGCGCAACTGGGCAAAAGCCATCGGGTTACCCTGCAAAGCCTGAGAGGAAGCCTTCGCAAGGCGCTGAGAAAGCATGCGCATTTCTCCGGACGCAGCAACATATGCCGTTCCGTGACTGGCATCCTGGTTGTTGCGCACGACCAGCACAGCGATCGCAAGCAATAGCAAGACAAACAATGCGCCGTAGAGCTTCATCTGCTGCTGCGGCGACTTTGCTGGCGCAGCGGTCGTTGCAGCCCCACTCAAGCTGGCAAAACCATCTGCAACGGTCAGCGGCGATTCGTCCTTGCTACCCCGACCCAACTTGGGGAGTTTTAAGCTGAAACCCATTTCCACCCTCCATACTCAAGTCACTCGCAGGCGACCCGACTTAAACTTATAGACTGACATTCATGAACAGACGGTCCGCCAAGAGCTCGCGAACCAGCAATTTTTTCCAGACCACACCATCAGCATCCGTGAACCGCTGCCGCCCCCAGGCTGGCGCATCATCCTCGTCCGGCAGCGCGGTAAAAGACTCCGGTCGCTTCAACCCCAACATCTTGGGCACCAGCAAAGCCGCGTTCGACCCATGCCGCGCACCAACCAGCAACAGGCGGGCATTGGCATTGACCTGCACCGCACGACCACCAAGAAAGGCTGAGAAATCGGTGACCGCATACAAGCTGCCTCGCACGTTGGCCACACCAGCAAACCAGGCATGGGTCAGGGGAACCGGCAGCAGCTGTGGCGCCTGAACAATTTCACCGCCGTCGGACAAATCAACGAGCCAAGGCGCTCCACCAGCGTCCAGACCCAGCCACGAGCTGGTTCCTTGCCCTTGTGCCGCATCCGTCAGACGCGCAGAGAGGTAGCTTTGAAAATCCCGAAGGCTGCTTTTACGTGCCATATCGCTCAGGGCAACGCGGCAATGCGCTGCAACAGATCCTGGCCATTGATCGGCTTGACCATGTAATCGACAGCCCCTTGGCGCAAGCCCCAGATCTTGTCGGTTTCCTGACCTTTGGTCGTACAGACGATCACCGGAATATGCTTGGTTTCTTCGTCACGGGTCAGTGTTCTGGTTGCCTGATAACCATTGAGTCCCGGCATCACGACATCCATCAGAATAAGGTCGGGTTTGGTGGCCTTGGCCTTGGCAATTCCCTCTTCTCCGTTTTCTGCTGTGGCAACAAGGTATCCGGCCTTGGTCAGCAGGTCGACCGCAAAAAAGCGCTCGGTAGGGGAATCGTCGACAACGAGAATGTTCTTGACGGGCATTCTTGCTCCTGAACTACAGTTAAGTTTGCGTCTCAGCCGGCAGAGCCAGTTGGGCGACTGTCTGCAGCAAGCTGTCCTTGGTAAAGGGTTTGGTCAGATATTGATCTGACCCCACCATGCGCCCGCGTGCACGGTCAAACAGGCCATCCTTCGACGACAACATCACCACGGGCGTTGACTTGAAACGGGGATTCTTCTTGATCAGGGCGCAGGTCTGATAACCATCCAGACGCGGCATCATGATGTCGCAAAATACGATTGCCGGCTGATGATCCGCCACCTTGGCCAGTGCATCGAAGCCATCTTCGGCCAGCACCACCTGACATCCGGCCTGGGCGAGAAAAATCTCGGCGCTGCGGCGAATGGTATTGCTATCGTCGATGACCATCACGCGTACGCCGCGCAACTTCGATAAATCGCTCAATTCCTTGTCCCCTGCATGTCTTCAAGCGTATTTTGCATAGTTCCCGCATCTTACTACGGAACCGATGGGTGTCAGCAAGGCCATTGGCCCCAGAATCCTCAACTCAGTGCGACGGAGACACCCGCCCGGGTGAGGCAGGCATCGGATAGAATCGCAATCTTGATAAACAAAGGGGCCGATTCAGCCATTCACCCATGTCAAGCGCCTCAGCCGTTTGCAATACTCCCCCTCAGGTTCTCGTTTTTGCCGCCAGCGACCCTTCCAGCGG
>JAVEXE010000193.1:0-4444 GCA_034004105.1 Azonexus sp.
CAGGCATTTTGAATCAGATTCATCACCACCTGCTGCAGTTGCCCTGACGACCCCCGACAACGCATTTCTACCGGCAAATCAAGGTCGACCGTAAATTTGTTCGGGGCACTTTGCGTCACCCAGCGCACCGAACGCTCAATGACTTCGTTGAGGTCGACCACTTCAGGCGCAGCCTTATCCACTGCGGAAAACCGCTTCAGTGCATCGACAATGTCGCGGGTACGCTCGGCACCTTCGATCATGCCATCGATCAATTGCGGCATATCCGCCAGGATTCGGTCAATCCGTAATGTCTGACGCAGGGAAGGCAAGGTATCGAATTCCCCTGCATGCACGGCATCAAGATAGCCCTCCAGACGTTTGGCATAGCGCCGCAAGGAAAGCACATTCCCCAGCACGAAACTGATGGGATTATTCAACTCATGGGCAACGCCGGCCACCAAGCGACCCAGCGACACCATTTTTTCAGCATGCAGCAATTGTCCTTGCGTGCGCTTCAAGTCGTCATGTGCCTGCCGCAAGGCCTGATAGGCACGACGCAACTCGCCCACCGGCCGGCCTGTCACCACAACCCCCATCAGCTTCCCTGTCTGCGACACACGCGGCGTGCAATTCATCGACACGGGCACGGTCGAGCCATCTCCCGCACGCAGAAAGAATTCGCAATCATGGACACCCTCTCGGGCATAACGCGCGAAGAGATCACGCGCCCTGGCCCGCTCGACGTCATCGGCGAACAAATCAAACACCGGCGTATGCGCCAACTCTGCCGATGTCTTGCCCGCAAAGTGGCAAAGCGAAGGATTGACCTCTTCGATGCCGCCATTGCGGTCACACACAATCAGAATGTCGGACATGGACGCGAGCACGCTCTCGATGAACTGGTGCGACTCCTCCAGCGCGGCATTTTTTTCCTCCAGCGCCACCTCATACTGGAGAAGATCGTTATAAACCTCGTCCATTTTCTGGATCACCTCGATCCAGGCCTGCTCGCCGCCACCGGCAAATTCAGCGGGCGGGACGATAGTGGACATGCTTGCCGCCTTGCGCATCGTGCGCATGATGATATTCCGCTTCCAAGGCAATCACATTAAGGTGACCATGCCTGACCCCTCGCTCCGCAATCAAGGCATCGGCAAATTGCCTGACCTCGGCGGTTGCCCCCTTGAGAATGACGGTTTCCAGACAATTGTCGTGATCCAGATGCGTGTGCATCGCTGCCACAGTCAAGTCGTGATGATCGTGCTGCAACCGGATCAAGCGCTCGGAAAGCTCTCGCTCATGGTGGTCATAGACATAAGACAGATTGGCCACACACTGACCCGCCGGCGTACCACGCTGGCGATCATGCTCTATCGCCCCCCGGATCAGGTCGCGTACAGCCTCCGAACGATTGACATAGCCCCGCGCTGCGATCAAAGCATCAAATTGCTGTGCCAGCGAGTCGTCAAGCGAAATGGTGAAACGTTCCACAGCACCACCCACCATGAAAATAAGCGAAGCGAGATGGTAAAACATTCCTCAGCCCCTGGGATCTCCAGCCTGAAGACTCTCCCACAGGAAAAACGGGCATGGGAAATGCTTGTTCAAAGACAGAACAGCAACGCTAAAGCCGCAACAGCGCTGTTCCGTAAACAAGGTCAAATGCTTCAGCAGGAGGTCATCATGGCACACAACGACATCCACCTCTCGGTTGCCGAAGAGCGCAGCATCTACGACGTCGCCGACATTGAACGCGCCCTGGAAGATGGGGCCGGCAATCGCAAGATCGGTTTCTGACAGCACCCTGGCAGCGGAAACTCAGCCCGCTGCCAGCGGCTTGCGACGACGCAGGCATTCCGGCTGAAAGAGCGCCACAAACAGGGCTGCGACCGAACCGGCGGACTTGTCCAAACAACGGTTCTCAAGTAATTTGCCAGCCATGAATAGAGCCGTCAAAAGCCCCAACCAGATGGATAACGAGGAAATGCTTCTGGTCCTTCAGCAATCGCTGACCCAGAAGCGGGTTCTGATCGTCGACCGTCACCCGCCTGCACGCGACTCCCTGCGCCTCATGCTGGGCTCCCTGGGCGTCACAGCCGTGCACGGCGCCGGCAACTCGGCTGAGGTCATCCGGCAGGTCAAAGGCAAGCGTTTTGACATCATCCTGTCCGATTTCATTCTTGACGATGGTCGCGATGGTCAGCAATTGCTTGAGGAGTTACGCCACACGCACCTGATTCCCCTGTCGACGGTGTACATGATCATCACCAGCGAACGCAGCTACACCAATGTCGTGGCACTGGCAGAACTGGCACCGGACGACTATCTGATCAAACCATTCACGGGCGAGCAACTGCAGGCACGCTTAATCAAAGCCATCTACAAAAAGCACGTACTGCGCAAGATTTACCAGCACATCGAGCGCGGTGCGCTGCAGGAAGCCATTGCCGCATGCGACCGGATTGCTACCCAGCAACCTGCCTACCTCTATGACGCTTTGCGTTTCAAAGGCGAACTGCTGCTTCAACTGGGCCAGCCTCTGGACGCCGAAGCCCTGTACCGTCAAGTCCTGGAAGGCAAAAATGCACCTTGGGCCAAAATGGGCTTGGCCATGGCACTACGTGAGCGCCAAGCCATCAAGGAAGCCGCCGCACTGACCGAGCAGGTGATTGAGGATGCCCCGGAATTCCTCTCCGCCTACGACTTTCTGGCAGGACTGCATGAATCCCAGGGCAAACTCAGCGAAGCCCAAAAAGTGCTGCAGCGTGCCGCTGAAGCCTCCCCCCACAACACATTACGGCAACGACTCGTTGGCGACATCGCCAGCCGCAACGGCGATTTCCTGGCCGCAGAAAAGGCGTACGGGAAGGTCATTGAGCGCAGCCGGGGTTCCAGCCTGCGCAGCATTGATGACTTCAACAACCTGACCCGAACCCTGATCGAGCGGGGTGACACTCAGGCAGCTCGCAAACTGGCCGGAGAAATGAAACGCGAACTACGCGGCGACAAACAAGCGGAAATGGCCGCCCTGGTCCACGAATGCTTCTGCCTGCACCGGGAAGGCGTGACGGACAAGGCCAAACAGACCGTCGACCAGGCCATCCTGTTGCAGCAAAGCATGATGACGCGAGGCGCTGCAAAAGACAGTGTTTCGCCGCGACTGGCCATTGACCTGGCCCACGCCTGCTATATCGGTGGGCGCGACGAGGCCGGGCACAAGATCATGCGTCAGATTGCCGCCGAAAACCACGACAACGACAAATTGACGCAACGCATTACCCAGGTTTTTGAAAAACTTGGCCAACCGGAAACCGGACAAGCCCTGCTCGACGCAGTTGGTCAGGAAATCGTCGAGTTGAACAATCGCGGCGTGATGGCCGCCCGAGCCGGCGACCTTTACGCCTCCGTTCAGCTGCTCGCCCAAGCCGCCGACCAGATGCCCAACCTACAATTCCTGGTCAATGCGGCAAAATCCATCTATACCCTCATGGACAAGCAAGGCTGGGACCCCGAACTGGCAGAGCAGGCACACAGCTACCTGCAGCAGGCCTTGCGCAAAGACCGCAAGAACCCGCGAGTTGCTTCAGCCCGGCAATTGTTCATTTCGGTCGCCAGAAAATATGGCGTTGAACCCGACCTCTGAAGCACAGCATACCCACCAGACATCCTGAAGCAGACCCGCGAGGGACTGCTTGCGGTCAACATGCTAAAGTTCTCTTTTTTCACGCACTGGACTTCAACATGTTTTCAGGAATCGTTGCGGCAGTAGGCCGCATCACGCAACTCACACCCCGCGAAGTTGGTTATCGGCTGACTGTCGAGGCGGGCAAACTGAATATTGACGATGTCGCATTGGGTGACTCGATTGCACACAACGGGGTATGCCTGACCGTCGTTGCCAAAGAAGCCGACACCTTCATGGTCGATGTCTCACCGGAAACCCTCTCCTGCACCGTCGGTCTCGATGCCCCCGGTCCGGTCAACCTGGAAAAAGCCCTGCGCCTCAACGACGTGATCGGTGGCCATCTGGTTTCCGGCCATGTCGATGGCGTCGGCGAAGTCCTGCGCTTTGACCCAGTCGGCGACAACCGTCTGCTCGAAATCCGCGCCCCCAAAGACATTGCCCGGTTCATTGCCCGCAAAGGCTCCATCGTGGTCGATGGCACGAGCCTGACCACCAACGAGGTCAATGGCACCGATTTCACCATCAACCTGATCCCGCACACCCTGGAAAACACCACCCTGAACCGCCTGCACCCCGGCAGCAAGGTCAACCTTGAGGTCGATCTCATCGCCCGTTACTGTGAAAGGCTTCTGGCAGCACAACGCGAAGACTGAACACCTGAAAATACGCCTCTGGGGCAACGTGATAGCAGGAAAGGCGCTGGCAACATTAGCACTTGAAAAAGCCTGCTTTCACCCCCATAATCCAGTGCATGGTTGTAATTCCGGTAATCTGGAG
>JAVEXE010000194.1:0-4427 GCA_034004105.1 Azonexus sp.
ACGCCGCGCTGCCCCTTCCCGCGTAGGCCTTCTCCAGCGCACTGAGATCGAGTCCATCAATCACCTCGACAATAAACCGCGCAAGGTGGTCTTCCGGCAGCCATTCATCAACCGACGGTGGCAGCAGGTAGCCGGTCTGGCGATCAACAGGATGGAAGCGACTCATTTCACGAACTCGTCTCAGTGGACACCCCCGCATTATCCCATCACGGAAGAATTAGTCCGACAGGCTGCTAGCCAAAAAGAAAACCAAACCACCTGCGTTGTACACCGAAGCCACATTGCTCACGGCCATGGAAACCGCGGGCAAGTTGCTCGATGAAGATGACTTCGTAGAGGCAATGAAGGAGCGCGGGCTTGGTACTCCGGCAACACGCGCAGCAACGATCGAAAAGCTACTTCGCGCAGGCAAGTCCGGCGCGTACATGGAACGGCAGGGCAACAACCTGATCCCAACGCAAAAGGGCATCCAGATTGTGATTCGTCTGGCGCAAACGCTACCCGAATTGATCAGCCCGGTACTGACGGGCGAATGGGAGCACAAGTTGCTCCAGATGGAAAAGGGCAAGGTTTCGCGAGTGGCGTTTATGCGCGAGATCGTAGAGTTTGTCGAGGATCTGGCTCAGTCGCAGCCTGAGGACGTCGAAACAGAGGTGTCATTGCCGTGCCCGGTGTGCGGTGGTGCAATGGTGGAAAACGGAAAGGTTATCCATCACAAAGACGAGACAGGCTGCGGATTTCGTTTGTGGAAGACGATAGCTGGCAAAGCTTTGCCAGAAGCCGTTATTCGCCAACTCATGGAAAACGGCCGAAGTGGCGTCATTGAAGGGTTTGTTGGTAAAACTGGCAAAAAGTTTGCAGCGGAACTGCAGATCAATGTTCGCGACGCCAAAGTAGATTTTGTTTTTGGCGGGAATGCAAACGCTATATCACTCGATGGGTTGGCCTGCCCAAGTTGCAAAGCATCTGAATTGACATCGTCCGGGAGCAAGATTTCATGTAAGTGCGGTTTCTCAATGTGGGCAACTGTCGCAGGAGCCGCGTTGAGCAATGAACAACTTCGCGTCTTGTTCGAAACCGGAACAAGCGAAGTGCTTTCCTTTGTTTCCAAGAAAGGCGAGAATTTTTCGGCAAAGCTGAAATTGGACTCCAAGACAGGCAAGACGGAATTCGTTTTCGATAACGACAAACGAAACGGGGCAGGAACGGAAAGCAAAGAGGGTGACACATGCCCGACATGCAAAAAGGGAAAGCTTCTCTTTAAACAAAACAGCCAAGGAAAACACTTCCTCGGCTGTTCTAAGTACCCAGATTGCCGCCACTTTGAATGGGGGCACAACAAGTGAAATTATTGAGGCAATTGGACGCCTGTTCCCGTAAGAAATTTCTGCTGGGTCGCAGACTCGTAAAGCATCACGATAAACACTTGGGTCTTTTGCGGCATCGCAAGGAAGGCATCGCGATCTGGCGCATATCCGCACCACATCGGGTGATCCATCATGGAGCGGTAGGCGAGTTCAATTTCTTCATTCAGGCTGTTTTCGAAGAAGAAATCCTCTGGTTTCAGCGCGCCAGCCATCAGGTGAGCCTGAGCAACAGGAACACCAATGTACTTTGCGGCGGAAGCCAGAATACGACGATCAACGTCACAGAAGAGGCGACGACCGCCACCAAGCGCGCGAAGCGTCACGGGGGACATGCCAATGATCGCTGCGGCCTCATCAAGCGAGTGACCATGTTTGGCCATCGCGCGATTAATCGCATGAAGCATTGCAGTCCCCGTTTCGGGATTAGCCAACACCTTGGCGCCAACACGTTCGGGAATGTTGTGTTGTCGGGGCGAGGTGGCGAAATCGACATCAGCTTGGAGGGTGCCAGGTTCTAAAGTTGCATTTTTCATAATTATCTCCGGAGCGTTCCGACATGCAAGATTGCATGAAGATATAGGAAGTTTAGTAGCGTTTCGAGCTAAATTCAAATCTTTATATTACCTTGGTAATACTAATGGCGAATAATGATTAAAAATTTCAGTTAGGCATGTGGCTGTAAATTCAGATTTCCTGATCCCGACCGGTAAAATTGCTCCCAATCGGGAATTGGTGATGGCACTTATTTTTTCGGCGGGCCATGCAAAAATCCCAAAAGAATTTTACTGAAGCGGCAGGAACGGCACATGACGCAGATACTTTTACCGGGATTTCCGGAGGGTGCTGAGCGGATCAACACAATGCTCAGCATTCTTCGGCAAGACAAGTGGGTCACCTACTTTGTTGGCGGCGACAATTATTTCTCGCATGCGCAGGACGACGCAGCGGGTGAGCGGTTTGCGCTGTCGAGCCTGATGGCGAACCGGCATGTGCGTGCGAAAGAGCTGGGACGTAGCGCTCGCCAGTATCCGCATCGGACCTTGATGAACTGGATGGCGCAGTACCGAGAACAAGGGGCCGGCTCTTTTTACCGGCAAGCCGCACCGAGGAAGCCGCGCGTCATGACGGCCGAGAAGGCAGCTGAATGCGCCGGACTGTTGGCGGCGGGTCACACCCCGGCTGAGGTTGCACGCCGTGTCGGGGTAGGCGAGTCCACGTTGCGCAAGGCCATTGTGCGCAAGGCATTGATCGCGGCAGCGGAGCCTGCTGCGGTACGGGTCGTGGAAGCGGAAACGGCAAGCACCAAGTCTGAACGCAGCCGCATCGACGCCGAAGCGGCGGACGGTATTGGCACCGCCTGCACCCGCGTCAACGAACGTACGGCGGCTGCCATGGGGCTAGCGCAGAGTGCGACCACCCGCTTCGAAACCGTCTCCGACCTTAGTCTGGGCGGCCTGCTGGCCGGGCTCCCCGCCCTGTGTGCGAACGGACTGTTGTCCGGCATTGGTCGGCATCTCACGCTCCCGGTTGGTTTCTACAGTTGTCTGCACATCCTGCTAACGCTCGGTTTCATGGCGCTGGCGCGCATTCGTCGTCCGGAAGGTCTGCGTCACCAGTCCCCCGGTGAGCTGGGCAAAGTCATCGGCATCGATCGTGTGCCGGAAGTTCGCACCCTGCGTGAGAAAGTCAGCCTCCTGGCCAGCACGGGCGATCCTTCGGCCTGGATGCATGAACTGGCTCAAACCTGGATGGAAGGCGATCCCGACGAAGCCGGCTACCTGTACATCGACGGCCATGTGCGCGTCTACCACGGCGACCAGGCGAAGCTGCCGCGGCGCTACGTCTCCCGTGAACGCCTGTGTCTTCGGGGCACCACCGACTACTGGATTAACGATGCTCTCGGACGCCCATTCTTTGTTGTCTCCAAAGCGGTCACGGGTGGGCTGGGCGACACCCTGCTCAATGACATCATGCCCGACTTGCTCACCTGCGTACCAGGCCAGCCGACGGCAGAGGCGCTCGAAGCGGACCCAAAACTGCACCGCTTCGTGCTGGTGTTCGACCGCGAAGGCGCACACGCCAGTCTGTTCGAAGCGCTCTGGACGCAGCGTATCGGCGCGATCACCTATCGCAAGAACGTACGTGATCGCTGGCCGGAAGAGGAATTCGCCGATGCGGATGTGACCATGCCCGATGGCATCGTGACGCGCATGCGTTTGGCAATGCGGGAAACGGTGCTGGGTAAGCTCACGGTCAATGAGGTGCGTCGGCTGACGTCCAGCGGACACCAGACGGCGGTGATCAGTAGCGCGCAGCACCTCGACAACCTGACGGTTGCCGGGCGGATGTTCTCCCGCTGGTGCCAGGAAAACTTCTTCGCCTACATGATGCAACACTATGATATTGATGGACTTGTTCAGTATGGCTCGGAACAGATTCCTGGCACTGAACAGGTCATTAACCCGGCTTGGCGGACGCTGGACAAAGCCGTCTGGGCGACCCGTCAGCAGCTGCGCAAGCTGCAGGCCAAACTCGGCGCTGGCCCGTTGCTGGCCGACAGCCAGGCAATCCAGGCAAGCGCCGAATGTTTGCAGGAAATCGAAGCGCTTGAGACGGAACTGGCGCAACAAAAAGTCGCGCGCAAGGCGACACCACGCAAGGTGAAGCTGGAAGAATTGCCAGAAGCTGAACGGCCAACACAACTGTTGCCATTAAACAAAGCGCTGACGGATACGGTGAAGATGATCGCCTACCGTGCCGAGACGGCATTGGTGGGATTGCTGCGCCGCCATTTGGCGAAGGAGGACGAGGCGCGCGCCTTGATCCGCGCCCTCTTTGTCGCCTCAGCCGATCTGCTGCCAGACAACGAGGCCGGTACTCTCAACGTGCGAATTCACCGTATGGCGACACCGGCTCATGACCGCGCCATCGCTGCGCTCCTTGAGGATTTGAACCGCTTGGCATTCTCCCACCCCGAGACCGGACAACGCTTCGTCTACAGCCTGGTTTGACTCCCAAAGTGCCACTCCCAATGAGCAAGGGATCAGGAAATCTGAAATT
>JAVEXE010000195.1:0-4411 GCA_034004105.1 Azonexus sp.
GTCGACCGCAGGGATTCGATATAGGCGGCGCGATTCAGGTTTTCACGAATCGCCACGTATTCCATTTCCGGCGTGATGATGCCCTTGCGGGCGTAATGCATCTGGCTGACGTTGGCCCCCGCCTTGGCGCGGCGCGGCTTGCGATGGAGACCGGGGAAGCGCAGCTCGTCGAGCGCCTTGTCGGCAGCGCGCTGGCGGCCGAATTCCGAACTCAGGTCGGGCAACTCCTCGGTGTCGCCGCGCTCGGCGATCCACTGGGCACGCAGTGCCGGCAGGCCGGAACGGATGTCGATTTTGGCCGCCGGGTCGGAATACGGGCCGGAACAGTCATAGACAAAGATCGGCGGGTTCTTTTCGCCACCGAAGCCGGTCGGTGTGTCAGCCTGGCTGATCTCACGCATCGGCACCTGGATATCCGGGCGCGAACCCTCGACGTAGATTTTGCGGGAATTGGGCAGCGGCTGGATGGCGGCCTCGTCGACGTGGGCATTGGCGGCGAGGAAAGTGTCTTTGGCGTTCATGGAGGCTCCGTGCGTATGATCAGCGGGCTGAGACGACGCAGGAGCGACAAAAGTTCACCGTAAACCCGGCAAAAATCCGTTTCCCTGTCCGGCATGACCCGCTCAGGTTCGAAGGGTATTTCTCAGTCGACCGCAATCGGCGACACCCCCAACGAGAGGTTGGCAACTTACTGGAAAGACAGGAAAAACGCAAGGAATGTACAATGGCACTCAAGATTTCCTGAGAGCCGCCGAAAGATATCCGACACCATGTGCGCTGAAGAAGAATAAATGAGGGACGAATGATCCGACTATTGACCTTGGCCGTTATGCTGGCCGGATTGCCGACATTATCCTTGGCCGCTCCCAGCTGGCAGAATATTTCTGCAGAAGCGGGACGACGCATCGAACTTGACCGCAGCACGTTGCGGCGTCAAGGCAATACCGTCGAGGCACAGAGCCGGGTCACCCTTGACCGCGAACTGACTGACAGCCGCACCGGCGCACCTTATAAAATCATCGAAGCAACAACGCGTTACGACTGCAGCACCCGCAGTGCAAAGACGATCAAGCGAATTTATAAACAAAACGACAAAGATATTGTTCGGGAAGAAGCCGTCGAGAGCCCGGAACTCCCTGTCCGGAGCGGCACACTGGATGACCGCGTGCTGCGCGAGGTCTGCCGTCCCGCCAAGGATGACCAAGCCACCTTGGCCAAACGCGCCAACGAAGCTGCCGGGCAACTCCAGATCGCCAACGAAAGCCTGCTGAAAAAAGAAGCAGAAAAGCCGCCTGCTACTGCGGCAACACCCGAGCCCCCAACAGAAACCAAACGCGCAGCAATCGCGTCCATACGCCCCAACTTCCGCCAAGCCGTCGAGAAAGCGCCAGAGCCCCCCCCGCCAACACCGGTCGCAGAAACCAAACCCCCTCTGCCAGCAGCAAACACAGCCGCAACGACTCCCAGCCGCCCCCGCCCAATACCGCCTCCCGTGGTCGCGGCACAACGCCCAACGGCAAATGCCAGCCTCCCCGCCCGGCATAGCGCCACGGCCCGAACACCCACTACCACACCACCGCCCCGCGTCAAATCCACCTCAGCAAAAGCCGAGCAATCCGGCGGCTACATGCTCGAAGTCGTTCGGCCCGAAGCCACCAGCGAAGTCCGACTGCCCAGCCACTGGAGTTACGAAGGCCTGGGAGGCCCGGAAAACTGGGCAAAGCTCAATCCCGCCTACGCCTTGTGCGGCAAGGGTGAGCGGCAGTCCCCCATCGACATTCGTGACGGCATCAAGGTTGACCTGGAAGCTATCCGTTTCAATTACCGCCCCTCGACATTCAGGATTGTCGATAACGGCCATACCGTTTCCGTTGCCGTCGGTGACAGCAGCTTCTCGCTCACAGGAAAAACCTATGATCTGGAAGACATCCATTTCCACCGCCCCGCGGAAATGCGAGTTAACGGCCAGCGTTACGACATGTCTGCGCATCTGGTACATCGCGCCCACGACGGCAGCCTTGCCGTAATCGCCCTGCTGATGGAACGCGGTGTCGAGCATCCGGAAATCCAGACCCTCTGGAACAACCTACCCCTGGAGAAGGACGCTCCGGTCCAGCCACCCAGCGCCATCATAGATCCAACAAAATTGCTGCCGGAAGCACCTGGTTACTACACTTTCATGGGTTCGCTCACCACGCCACCGTGCACGGAAGGCGTGCTTTGGATCGTCATGAAACAACCTATTCAGGTATCCGACGACCAGATCCGGATATTCTCCCGCCTGTACCGGAACAATGCCCGCCCGGTACAAGCAATCGGTGACAGGCTGATCAAGGAAAGCCGCTGACCCATCCTGAATCACCGCAACTTACCCAAGATATCCTGAACAACACATACCGATGAAGCGTCAGGCCTCAGGCAGCGCTCAGGTATAATCGCGTTTTGTTGGAATCAAAATATTAGCCCATGCTAATATAAAGTCTGCGGAGACATTCATGAACATCGAACAAGCACGCTTCAACATGGTGGAACAACAGATTCGCCCTTGGGAGGTTTTGGACCCCTCAATCCTGGATCTGCTTTTTGTCGTCAAACGCGAAGCGTTTGTCCCGCCGATGTATCGCGACCTGGCATTTGCCGACATGGAAATCCCGCTGGGAGAAGGTCAGCGCATGCTACCACCGCGTGTCGAAGCACGGCTCCTTCAGGAACTCGGGGTGCGCAAGACGGACAAGGTGCTGGAAATCGGCACAGGCAGCGGCTACATGGCAGCCCTGCTTGCGGCACGCGCCGAACATGTCACCTCGCTCGAAATTAGCCCAAACCTGGCAGAAACCGCTCGCAACAATCTGCAACAGGCAGGCATTCAGAACGTCACCGTTGAATGCGCAGACGGCATTCGGGGCTGGCCACAGCGCGCGCCCTTTGATGTCATCGTGCTCTCTGGTGCCGTCGGCGAAATTCCTGCGGAAATCCTGAAGCAGTTGCGTGTGGGTGGACGCTTGGCAGCAGTCGTTGGCCAGGCCCCCGTCATGGAGGCACAGCTGATCACCTGCGAAGCTGAAGGGGTATTCAATACGGTCAACTTGTTTGAAACCGTGATTCCCGCACTCAACGGCAGCAAGGCAGCTCAGGAATTCACCCTCTGATGCAGCAGATACGACCCAAACAGCTGGCGACCAGGCTGGCAGACCCACAACAACCGCAGCCCCTGTTGCTTGATGTCCGCGAAGCTTGGGAAGTGGCGCATTGCCAGATCCCGGATTCACTGCACATTCCCATGCACACCATCCCGCTACGCTGCGCCGAACTCCCCGCTGAACGTGACATCGTCGTCATCTGTCACCACGGCGGGCGCAGCATGCAGGTTGCCATGTTCCTTGAACGTCAGGGTTTCGGGTCCGTATTCAACCTGCTGGGCGGCGTCGAGGGATGGGCTTGTGAAGTCGACCCCAGCATGAATCGCTACTGAGATCACCATGAGAAAACTTGCTTGCCTGCTGGCCTTTCCGTTGTTTGCCAATCCAGTCTGGGCGGCTGACCTGCTAGAGGTTTATCGTGCCGCCCAAGAAAACGACCCGGTCTTTGCTGCCGCGCGAGCAACTCGTGAAGCCGGTCAGGAAAAAGCTGTTCAAGGTCGCGCCGGGCTGTTACCCAGCGTCAGCGTCGGGGGCAAGACAACCTGGAACGACACGAAAAGCCAGCCGCGCAGCAATCCCGCACTGAAAAGCACGAACGAATACAACACCCACGAATACGCCATCACCCTGACCCAGCCGCTGTTTCGCTGGCAGAACTGGGTGAGCCATACCCAGGCAAAGCTGCAGGTCGCGCAAGCCGAAGCCGTTTTTGCCCAAGCGCAGCAAGACCTCATCCTGCGTGTTGCCCAGGCCTATTTTGACGTATTGCAAGCCAACGAGAACCTGAAGGCGGTTCAAGCCAACAAGACCGCCATTGCCCAGCAACTTGAACTGGCGAAGAAAAGCTTCGAAGTCGGCACGGCCACCATCACTGACAGCCACGAAGCCCAGGCACGCTTCGATCTGGCCACCGCTCAGGAAATCGCAGCGGCAAGTGAGTTCGAAGTTCGCCAGCAAGCCCTGCAGAGCCTGATCGGCAAGGACCCCGGCCCGCTGGCGGCACCGCGCCCCGGCGTACAGATCAGTCCTCCGGCCCCCAACCGTCTAACGGACTGGCTAAGTGCGGCAGAAACCCAGTCGCTCAATGTCCAGATTCAACAGACGCTGGCAGAAATCGCCAGCCGCGAAGTCGACAAACAACGCGCCGGTCATTACCCCACGGTGGATCTGGTCGCCAATCACGGACAAGCCAAGGCCTTTGCTGCTGGCGGCTTGGTCGACAACGATTTTCGTAACATCGGCGTGCAGGTCAACATCCCGCTATTCCAGGG
>JAVEXE010000015.1:0-21176 GCA_034004105.1 Azonexus sp.
CAACGCGCACGGCTTGCGAATAGGTGCCGATGGCGGCCGGGGCATTCGGTGTTGCGATAATGGTTTTCGCCATGTTGATGTCCTTTTACTGATCAATGAAAAACGTATTTTAGCCTTGAGAGATCATGAACCCTCGTATTGAGTCCCTGGAAAAAATGCTCGACGGCCCGCGCGACAGCGCCTTGCTGCGCTTCTCGCTCGGCAACGAATACCTGAAAGCCGGTAATGCTGCAAAGGCTGCTTTTTGCTTTCAGAACGCAGTCGACCGTGACCCGCATTATTCCGCCGCCTGGAAGGCCCTGGGCAAGGCGCTGGGCGAGAGCGGGGATATTCCGGCAGCGCTGGCAGCCTACGAGCAGGGCATTACGGTTGCCGAGGCACGGGGCGACATTCAGGCGGTCAAGGAAATGCGCGTTTTCATGAAACGTTTGAGCAAACCCGTTGCCTGAACAGCCCGGGCCTCATCGCCCCCCTTTGGGCGAGACCAACACCGTTTCCACACCCAGCTCACGCAACTTTGCCTGCGCCTCGGCGGCTTCTTGGCGCGTCCGGAACGGCCCAACCTGAACCCGGGTTTCAATCTGCGAGGGCACGCCACTCAAGGTCAGTTTCGCATGCAGGGCTTCGGCCCGCTCGACACTGCTGAATATCCCCGCCTGCAGTACAAACCCAGAAAAGAGGCGTGGCGGCGCTGGCGGCTGGCCACCGGCGGGTGGTCGCGTGTCACGCACGGTGACCGACGGTGAAGGTGTTGCCGGGGTTGGCGTATCTGGCGGCGCGACAGCCATCGGCGGCGGTGCCGTACGTTCAGCAACGATCTCTGACGCCTCTGACTGCGGCGCAGGCGTGGCAGCCAACGGAGTAATGGGCCGCGAGGGCGCTGGAAGACGGTTGTGCACTTCAGAGCCATTGGCTTTATTCACCGCGCCAACTACCTGCCTGGCAGGCACCCCCGGTGGGGGATTTATCGTCTGAGAAGGGGTAACTGGCGCTGCCACGGGAGACGGCTCCTGTACGTCCGTTTCCGCTGGCTGCGTATCCGCAGGCAGAGCGGCCATATCCGGCGTCTGAACCATCGGGACAACAGGCTGAGTCACGCCCTTTTTGGGTCCGACAGGGACAGGTTCGCTGAACACCCGTACAGGCGTTTCGTCGACTGGCTGCGTCATGTAGTCAAAAGCTGCCAGCAAAGCCAGCAGAATCGCCACCAGGCCACCTGCAACCGCCAGACGCTTGAGCAACTGGTTACGGATATCCGGCGGAACCTGAGGCGGCTTCGTCGCAGTTTGAGTCTGAACACCTGGTTTTACCGCCATCCCGTCCTCACTTCACCTGGCTACGCGCCAGGGCGACAACCAATTCCGCCTCCGCCCGGGCAATGCCGCAGCGCTCGGCAATCATCGCCGGGTCGTAACCTGCGACAGCCAGTTGCATTGCATCCCCATAAACGGGCGAAACACTTTGCGTTGCTCGCAAATGTCCAAATTCCTCCTGCATTTCTTCCCGCAGCGCAGCCAAGGCACCCCGCAGCGCATCAACCTCATCACGCAGTTGAGCAAGTTCTCTCGCCATGGCCTCATCCTGAGGATGCGTACTGGCCTCACTCGACCCGTCATGACGTTGATGTTGCACGTCGGACACTTCGTAGCTTGCCCTCTGAGCCTCGGTCGGCATCGCCTCACCTGCAAGCGTCGTCCGACTGCTTGCGTCAGTTTGAGGATTATCCAGCGTCGTGGGTGCAAGCGATGCCGGCTCCTGAATCCGACGCATGCGATACAGAACGATCGCGATATAAACCGCGACACAAAAAATGAGCAGAAGTACGATTTCACGCAGGCCAACATTCAGACCGGCGATTTCGATAGCTGGCAAGTCGTTAAGCGACACGGATGTTTAGAAACCTGCCGAATACTGAAGGCCAAGCAGATGTTCGTGACCTTTGATCTTGCTGGGCACAGCATTGACAGCCAGTCGAGCATCGCGCTGATGCCGATAGGCGTAGCCCAAATCGACCCAGTGTTGAGGACTGAAACGCCACTGCAGCCCCATGCTCAGCCAGAAACTGTCGCTATCGGGAAACTGCGGCGTGCGCTGACGATTACCGGTGGCAGTGCGCTCATACGCCAGACCAAATTTGTATTTAACTTGATCGCTGATGCGATAAGCCGCCCCCCAAGCCAGACGCCATGCGTCATCAAGGTTGGCCCCCTGAATTGCCAACAGGTTTCCTGTCGTTTTATCACGCACCGGGAATGCATCAACAGAGCGCCAGCGGGTGTAAGACAAATCCCCCATGGCCTCCCATTGCTCCGTGACCTGTTGCCAGACCGACAAGGTCAGGCTGGCCGGCGTTTCCAGCCGCGCTTTTGCCGACGCGCCATTGAATCTTCCGGAAAGATCATGCCGGACGCCGGAACGGTAAGCGACGCCAACACGCATGGCCGGGGAAAGCGTGAACAAGGCCCCTGCCGTCCAACCGATGCTGGAATCGTCCGCCTTGAAATCGGCAGCAGTCTGGGTCATGCGCAAGTCAATCGTCTGATAATTCAAACCCAAACCCAAGGCAACCTTGTCGTTGAGCTGATACGCAACTGACGGAGAAATCGTGTTCGCACGCAGTGTCGTTCGCAAGGCCAGGTTGGCACCACTCCAGGCACTATCGTAACGGCTTGCCCATTGATAGGGCGTTGAGATCGATAATCCGGCAGAGATTTCCGGTGACACACGCACACTCAAGGCCAGGTTACCCAAGCGCTCCTGCTCACCGGCGTCGCCGCCCGCATTTGCCAAACCAGGACTCCGAACACGCAGATTGGCATTTCTGACAACCAGGCCTGTTGATAACTGCAGCCCGTCCAGATGTGCGATTCCCGCCGGATTAGCGGCCTGAACGGAGGCATTGTCAGCAACAGCGGCCGACCCCGCATACGCGACACCCAAACCACTGGCATTGGTCGGTTGCGCATCGAATCCGGCCGCAACAACCATACCGGAGCCTAACAGCGCCAACATCGACGTTATCGCCTTACGTGTGAAGTTTTTCATCATTTTGACCTGGTGGACCGCAAAATCGTTTGTGGGCGATTTTATTCCATTTTTGTCAGCTTTCAGCAGGCAAAGCCCGCTTGTTTCCTTTTTCATCAATCGCCACATACGTTAGCTCTGCCTGCGTAACCCTGACGATGATCGGCGCCGCGTAATTTCGCTCGGCAAACACCTCGACCCTGACGGTTATCGATGTCTTGCCGACACGGACAATTTCCGCGTAAAAACTGACGATATCGCCAACCGATACCGGTTGTTTGAACTGGAAGGAGTTAACCGACACCGTCGCCACCCTGCCTCGCGCACGACGCATCGCGGGAATCGCCCCGGCCACATCAACCTGCGCCATGACCCAACCGCCAAACACATCCCCATTCTGGTTGAGGTCCGCCGGCATGGGAACAACTCTCAGGGTTGGCGCCCGATGGGGCAAGGTCAGGATATCGGTGTGCATGTTTCTCTCCAGAACGATAGGCAAGGTGAGGATTTTCCCGAAAATCCAGCCCTTTTCATATACTCCACGCTTTCGCGTCTTTTTCAGATTGCCATAATGCGCCGAACCACCGCCCTTCCCAAGCCACCCTCCGGACAAAACCTGCCCGAATTACATATCTGGCAAACCTTGGGCATCCTATTTCCCTACTTGTGGCAATACCGGATGCGTGTGCTGGCCGCCCTGACCTGCCTGGTCCTGGCCAAAGTCGCCAACGTGGGGGTGCCGCTGGTCTTCAAGGACATGATTGACACACTGAGCGGCGACATTCTGGCCTTACCCGTGCTGTTACTCATCCTGTACGGCAGTTTGCGCTTTTCCAATGCCCTATTCACCGAATTGCGCGAAATTCTTTTTGCCCGCGTTACACAAAGGGCAATACGCGAAATTGCCTTGCGGGTATTCAATCACTTACACGCCTTATCACTGCGATTCCACCTCGAACGCCAAACAGGCGGAATTTCTCGAGATATTGAACGCGGCACACGGTCGATTTCCAGCCTGATTTCGTACACGCTGTATTCCATACTTCCAACGCTGATCGAGATTTTCCTGGTATTGGGCATTCTCTTTGCCAAATACGATCTGACTTTTGTCATGATCACGATGACTTCACTCATTGCCTACATCGTGTTCACCGTGATGGTCAGCAACTGGCGGATCAGCATTCGACGCGCGGTTAACGAAAACGATTCGGCGGCCAATACGCGGGCGGTGGATAGTCTTCTGAACTATGAGACCGTAAAATATTTCAATAATGAAGCCTGGGAGGCCAGACGCTATAACGAGCAACTCGTAAAGCTTGAAGATGCCAGCACGCGCAGCCAGACCAGCCTGGCGCTGCTCAATCTTGGACAACAGGGAATCATCGCCCTGGGTGTGACGGCAATGATGTGGCGAGCCACTCAGGGCGTTGTAGACGGCACGATGACTATCGGCGATCTGGTCCTGGTCAATGCCTTTTTGCTGCAACTTTACATGCCCCTCAACTTCCTGGGCATCGTCTATCGGGAAATCCGCCAGGCACTCACGGATATCGAGCGCATGTTTTTACTACTGAAGGAAAACCGTGAAATTGCCGATGCGCCAAACGCAGTCGACTTGCCGGCCGGCCAGCCACTGAACATCGAGTTTTCTGCGGTCGACTTCGCCTATGACCCCAAAAGGCAGATTCTGGAGCAGGTTAGCTTTACCGTCCCGGCGGGGCAGACCGTTGCTGTGGTAGGTCACTCCGGCGCGGGGAAGTCCACCCTATCCCGCCTCTTGTACCGCTTTTATGATGTCACAGATGGGAGCATACGGATTGACGGCCATGATCTGAGGCAACTTTCGCAGCAAAGCCTACGAGCTGCTATTGGCATCGTCCCTCAAGATACGGTGTTATTTAATGACTCGATTTTTTACAACATCAATTACGGTCGACCTGACGCCAGCCACGAAGAAGTCATTGCCGCAGCTAGGGCGGCCAGCTTGCACGATTTTGTTATCGCCCTCCCCGCCGGTTACGACACCCGAGTTGGCGAGCGCGGGCTGAAACTATCTGGCGGAGAGAAGCAACGGGTTGCAATTGCACGCGCCCTGCTCAAAAATCCTGCAATTCTGGTTTTTGACGAAGCCACCTCCGCCCTCGACTCGGCGACCGAGAGCACGATCCAGCGAGAAATCGAACTCGCAGCACGGGGCCGAACAACGTTAATCATTGCCCATCGTTTGTCGACGGTAATGAAGGCGGACCGTATCCTGGTCATGGAAAGCGGAAAAATCGTTGAATCCGGCACCCACGACGATCTTTTGGCCAATAACGGCAAATACAGCCAGATGTGGCGACTTCAACAGGAGAAACATCGTACCGAGACCTGAAACTCCCTCGCGATTCGGGCATGACCCCATACGAAAGTGATATAGTTAGTGGCCGCAACGGGGAAAACAAATCACAAATCTCCTTAACCCCATCAATCCGCCTTTGCCATGAGCCACCCGTACGAGACGCTTCGCATTCTTGCTGTCGATGATAATCGGACCAACCTGCACATACTCCAGGTTTTTCTGCGCAAGATGGGGCATGAAGTAACTTTGGCAGAAAATGGCGAGCAGGCGGTTCAACTTTTCAAGCAATCCCCCCCAGACTTGGTCTTGCTGGACATCATGATGCCAGTCATGGACGGTTTCGAAGCGGCACGGCAAATCAAGGCTGCTAGCCTGGATAAGTGGGTGCCCGTTATCTTTTTGTCCGCGCTCAATCGTGATGAAAATCTCGTCGAGGGCTTGGAAGCCGGTGCCGACGATTATTTGACCAAGCCCATCAACTTCGTCGTGCTTGAGGCGAAAATCCGCTCAATGCAGCGTTCCTTACGCTTGCAACAAGCGGCGCTGGACTCGGCGCACAAGCTCAAAACGATTTCTGACAACGTACTCGACGCCATCATCACTGCGGATATGAATCTTCGTATTGGTTCAGTGAACAAGGCCGCTGAGTTGATGTTTGGCTGGTCTGCCGATGAAATCGTCGGACAATCAATTTCAGTGCTGATGTCGTCACAAGACATGGCACACCATCGACAAATTGCTGGCAAGGAAATTGAGGTAAGGCAGCGTGAGGGACTTGGCCGCCATCGGGACGGTCGAGAGTTTCCTGTCGAGGTCAGTGCAACGTTGTCGGTACTCGACGAGCAACGCCTTTATGTAGCCCTCATCCGGGATATTTCCGATCGTAAAGCTGCCGAACTTCAACTTCAAGCAAACGCCAAGCAATTGCAGGCGTATTACGACCATAGCCAGAACGAGAGACAACTGGCCTTGCGCCTGATGGAGAAAATCCTGCATCGACCAGGACTACAGGACCAGCGCCTGCGTTACATGGTCGTGCCAACCGAAAACTTCAGTGGCGACATTGTCGCTGCAGCGCGTTCGCCAGAAGGACGTTTTTATGTGCTGCTCGCCGATGGAACGGGTCACGGGCTACCTGCCGCCATTAGTGTTTTGCCGGTCCTGGCGCTGTTCTACCGAATGACTCGCCAGAATCGGCCTATTCGTGAAATCATCACTGAAATCAATCAACAGCTGCGCGAATCTGTTCCGGTCGGACGTTTTGTCGCTGCGACGATCGCCTGCCTCGATGAAATCAGTCTTCAAGGTGAAATCTGGGTAGGCGGCACGCCAGAGGCTTACCTTATCGACCGCTGGGGCAAGCCCAGCCAGATTTTTACGTCAGAAAATCTCGCGCTCGGAATTGTTGACAGCAAAGAGCTCGATTGTCAGCCGCGACGTTTTCAATGGGCGCCTGAAAGCCAACTTGTCGTCTGCTCGGATGGCCTCCTGGAAGCCGCGAACACCGATGGCGTACAGTTCGGAAACAGTGGGCTGCTTACGGCAATCGCCAATGTGCAGCCGACCGAACGTTTCCAATCTATTCGGCGAGCCCTCGAAATTCACCTCAATGGGCAACCGGCAAACGACGATGTTTCGCTAATGTTGATTGACTGCCCCTGAGCCTGGTCACCCCGGAGACCGCGCCAGTCTTCAGGCATCGTAATTTGGTTTAACTCAATAAAAAGGCCGGGGGATACCCGGCCTTCAAGCAAAGTGGAAGCGATTTACTCGCCATCCGTCTCCGACACTTCGACTGCCTCAGTCGGCTCAGGACGATCAACGAGCTCAACGAAGGCCATCGGTGCATTGTCGCCGACGCGGAAACCGCACTTCAGGATGCGCAGGTAGCCGCCCGGACGGGTAGCGTAGCGCGGTCCAATTTCAGCGAACAGCTTTACCACGATCTCGCGATCACGCAGACGATCGAACGCCAGACGCTTGTTTGCCAACGTCGGGTTCTTGCCAAGGGTGATCATTGGTTCGACGACGCGACGGAGTTCCTTGGCTTTCGGCAAAGTCGTCTTAATCGCTTCATGGCGAAGCAGCGAAACAGTCATATTGCGCAGCATGGCCAAGCGATGGCTGCTGGTGCGGTTCAGTTTACGTAGTCCATTGCGGTGACGCATGGTTAATCCTTTCTATATTCTGCAGGCGTCCCTTGACTGCCCCGGCTGAAAAAAGGCTTACGCCTTTTCCAAGCCGGCAGGCGGCCAATTCTCCAGTTTCATGCCCAGCGTGAGGCCACGCGACGCAAGAACTTCCTTGATTTCATTGAGCGACTTGCGACCCAGATTGGGGGTCTTAAGCAGCTCGTTTTCAGTGCGCTGAATAAGATCACCAATGTAGTAAATGTTTTCAGCCTTGAGGCAGTTCGCAGAACGAACAGTCAATTCCAAGTCATCTACTGGACGCAACAGCACTGGATCCACTTGAGCGGGCTTGGAGGCTTCAGCAACGGGGGCCGTGCCTTCAAGATCGGCAAAAACAGACAATTGCTCAATCAACACACGAGCTGCGTAGCGGATAGCTTCCTCTGGCTCCACCACGCCGTTCGTCTCGATATCGACAATCAGCTTATCCAGATCCGTACGTTGTTCAACACGGGCATTTTCAACGGCATAGGCCACTCGACGAATCGGGCTGAACGAGGCATCCAGAACCAACTGGCCAATAGTTTTGCCATCACCCAAGTTGCGAACGTTGCCAGGAACGTAACCACGCCCCTTTTCCACCTTGATTTCCATGGCGATCTTTCCGCCGGTGGAAATGTGAGCGATGACGTGCTCCGGATTGATGATTTCGACATCGTGCGGCAACTCGATGTCACCAGCGCGAATGACGCCTTCACCCTCTTTGGCCAAACGAACGGTAACAACATCGCGACCGTGCAGCTTGAAAACGACGCCCTTGAGGTTCAGAAGGATATCAACAACATCTTCCTGAACACCATCAATGGTCGAGTACTCGTGCAACACACCTTCGATAGAGACCTCGGTCGGTGCGTAACCCGGCATCGATGACAACAAAATGCGACGCAAGGCATTACCAAGCGTGTGTCCGAAACCGCGTTCAAACGGTTCCATGACAACCTTGGCTTCAACTGGCGAAACACTCTGTACGTCAATGATGCGGGGCTTAAGAAGTCCACTGCTTTGCATGGGCTAAATTCCTCTGCTTGCGGGTTACTTCGAGTAAAGTTCGATGACCAAGCCTTCGTTCAGCGTGGCCGGCAATTCGGAACGCTGCGGCATAGCCTTGAACGTACCCTTGCCTTCCTTCACATCGACTGAAACCCATTCCGGGAAACCGCGGGACTCAGCAGCTTCAAGCGCCGCTTTGCAACGCAACGAAGCACGAGAGCGTTCGGTCAGCTGAACAACATCACCGGGCTTGACCAGATAAGACGGAATGTTCACACGTTTGCCGTTCACCAGGACGCCGTTGTGACGGACAACCTGACGAGACTCAGTGCGCGATGCGCCAAAACCCATACGGTAGGCAACGGAGTCCAGACGGGCTTCCAGCAACTGCAGAAGGTTCTCACCTGTCTGGCCTTTGCGACGTTCTGCCTCGGCAAACGTACGGCGGAATTGGCCTTCGAGAACGCCGTACACGCGACGAATCTTCTGCTTTGCACGCAGATGCACGCCGTAGTCGGAGAGACGGGCACCAGACTTTTGACCATGCTGCCCAGGCGCATAAGCGCGGCGTTCAATCGCGCACTTGTCGGTAAAGCACTTTTCGCCCTTCAGGAACAGCTTTTCGCCTTCACGGCGGCACTGACGGCATTTCGGATCGAGATTACGAGCCACTTGTCTTTCTCCTTAGATGCGGCGCTTTTTAGGCGGACGGCAGCCGTTATGAGGAATCGGCGTCACGTCGGTGATGGAGGTGATCTTCATTCCAAGCGCGTTCAGCGCGCGAACCGAAGACTCACGACCAGGACCGGGACCCTTGATGCGAACTTCAACGTTTTTCACGCCGCACTCTTGAGCAGCCTTGCCAGCGGCTTCCGCAGCTACCTGTGCTGCGAAAGGCGTGGACTTGCGGGAACCGCGGAAGCCGGCGCCACCGGAAGTCGCCCAGGACAGGGTATTGCCCTGGCGGTCGGTAATCGTGATGATGGTGTTGTTAAACGAGGCGTGCACGTGGGCGATACCCTCGGCTACGTTCTTTTTAACCTTTTTACGAACTTTGGTTGCTGTCTTGGCCATGTTCAGTCCCTATCACTTCTTCTTGCCAGCGATGGCCTTGCGCGGACCCTTACGAGTGCGGGCATTGGTCTTCGTGCGTTGACCACGGCAAGGCAAGCCCTTGCGGTGACGCAAACCACGGTAACAACCGAGGTCCATCAAACGCTTGATGTTCATCGTAACTTCGCGGCGCAAATCACCTTCAACGGTATATTTGGCTACTTCATCACGCAAACGGTCCATATCCGTATCGGAAATGTCCTTCATTTTGGTCGTACGACCCACGCCGGCCGCGTCGCAGATCTGCTGAGCGCGGGTACGGCCGATGCCGTAAATCGCCGTAAGGGCGATGCAGGCATGCTGGTGGTTCGGAATGTTTACCCCTGCAATACGGGCCATTGACTCACTCCAATATTAAAAATTAACGAATGCCGAATACGTCAGAGAATTAACCCTGACGTTGCTTGTGACGCGGATCCTTGCAAATGACGCGAACCACGCCCTTGCGACGGATCACCTTGCAATTGCGGCAAACGCGCTTTACAGAAGGTTGCACTTTCATGTTTAACTCCTCGTCTGCGAGAGCTTGGAAGCAGCCGTGATTCCTTGCCCTGCGGTTTATTGCGTAGAGAACTTTTATTTGGCCCTGAAAACGATCCGAGCCTTGCTTAAATCGTAAGGGGTGAGTTGGACGGTAACCTTGTCACCGGGAAGAATGCGAATATAGTGCATACGCATTTTTCCGGAGATAAAGCCTAGTACAACGTGCCCGTTTTCCAACTTGACCTTGAAAGTTGCGTTGGGGAGGTTTTCCATAACCTCACCTTGCATCTCAATATAATCTTCTTTAGCCATGGACTTACTTGATCATTGGTGCGCCCTTGAAGTTTGCCTTCTTCAAGAGACTTTCATATTGATGAGACATTACGTAAGCCTGAACTTGCGACATAAAGTCCATGGTCACAACAACGATAATCAAGAGGGACGTTCCACCGAAGTAAAACGGCACGTTCCATTTGAGAATCAGAAACTCTGGCAGTAGACAGACCAGGGTGATGTAACCGGCACCGACCAGCGTCAATCGCATCAAGATTTTGTCGATGTAACGCGCAGTTTGCTCACCCGGACGAATACCGGGAACAAATGCACCGCTCTTCTTCAGATTATCCGCAGTCTCCTTGGAGTTGAACACCAAGGCGGTATAGAAAAAACAGAAGAAAATAATGGCTGCTGCGTACAACATCACATAGATCGGCTGCCCTGGCGAAAGTACGGCTGCCATGTCCTTGAGCCAAGTCATCGACTCGCCCGAACCAAACCAGCCTGCTAACGTAGCGGGAAACAGAATGATCGAGGAAGCAAAGATCGGAGGAATCACGCCAGACATATTCAGCTTCAGAGGCAAATGAGAACTTTGTCCACCGTAAATCTTGTTACCGACTTGTCTCTTGGCATAGTTCACAAGAATCTTCCGCTGCCCGCGCTCAACAAAGACGACGAACGCAGTCACCAGAACTACCAGGAGACAAATGACGATTGCTGTCAGCGGATGCATTGCACCAGTGCGGACCAGTTCCAAGAGACCGCCAATTGCGCTAGGCAAACCAGCAACGATACCGGCGAAAATAATCACCGAAATGCCGTTACCAATGCCTCGCTCAGTAATTTGCTCCCCCAGCCACATCAGGAACATCGTCCCCGTCAGCAAGGTAGATACCGTGACCAAGCGAAACACAAACCCGGGATCGTTCACCAAGCCGGGTTGGGCCTCGAGCGCCACGGCGATACCAATGCCTTGAAAGAGCGCCAGAACAACCGTGAAATAACGCGTATATTGCGTGATTTTGCGCCGTCCGGCCTCACCCTCTTTCTTCAAGGCTTCAAGCTGTGGGCTTGCCACGCTCATCAACTGCATGATGATCGAGGCCGAAATGTACGGCATGATACCCAGAGCAAATATCGTGAACCGCGACAAAGCACCACCCGAGAACATGTTGAACATGCCGAGGATGCCGCCTTGTTGCGAGTTGAAAAGATCAGCAAGAACGTTGGGGTCAATGCCAGGAACCGGAATATGAGCACCGATCCGATAAACCAGAAGGGCTCCAAGCAAGAACCACAGGCGGCGCTTTAAATCACCGAACTTGTCACCCTTGCCAACAGTATTGGGAATTGCAGCCAACGCTCTTACCTCTCAAAAGTTACTCAGCGACCGAACCGCCGGCAGCTTCAATTGCAGCCTTAGCACCCTTGGTCGCACCAACACCCTTGAGTACAACCTTACGGGTAATGGCGCCGGACAGAATTACCTTGGCCGACAGTGCGTCCCCGGGAATAACGCCCGAAGCTTGCAGGACAAGCAAATCAATCTCTTCGACCGGCAGAGCCTCAAGCTCACTCAGACGAACCTCGTAGTTACGAGCGCGCGTCAGAGAGTTGAAACCACGCTTCGGCAAGCGACGTTGCAAAGGCATTTGACCGCCTTCAAAACCGACTTTGTGGAAACCGCCAGAGCGGGACTTTTGACCCTTGTGACCGCGACCACAGGTCTTTCCAAGACCGGAGCCGATGCCACGACCGACGCGCTTGGCAGCCTTCTTGGAGCCTTCAGCTGGCTTGATGGTGTTCAGACGCATGGCTTAACCCTCAACCTTGACGAGATACTGAACCTTCTGGATCATGCCGCGAACACACGGGGTATCCAGGAGCTCGGCAGAGCTGTTCAGTTTACGTAGACCAAGGCCGCGCACAGTAGCGCGGTGATCTTGTTTAGTACCAATGACGCTCTTGACGAGCTTCACTTTGATTTTTTTGTCAGACATGACTTACCCCAGAATCTGTTCAACCGACTTACCGCGCTTGGCAGCAATTTCGGCGGGCGTGTTCACCTTCATCAGACCATCGATGGTGGCACGCACGATGTTGTAGGGATTGGTAGAGCCGTGGGCCTTGGCAACAACGTTCGTCACGCCAACCACTTCAAAAACAGCTCGCATGGCACCACCAGCGATGATCCCGGTACCTTCAGGCGCAGGCTGAATCATCACCGTGGTAGCACCATGACGACCCATGACCGTGTGATGAACGGTACCATTCTTCAGGCTGACTTTAGCCATCTTGCGACGTGCTTCTTCCATTGCCTTCTGAGCAGCGACAGGCACCTCGCGGGACTTGCCTTTGCCCATACCAATGCCACCATCGCCATCACCAACAACGGTCAGGGCTGCAAAACCAAGGATGCGACCGCCCTTAACCACTTTGGTAACGCGGTTGACCGCAACCATCTTTTCGCGCATGCCATCATCACGCTCTTCAGCTTGCTGCGGCTTTTTGTTTCTTTCAGGTTTAGCCATTTTTTAACCTTTTCCTTTCGCAGCGGTCAGAACTTGAGGCCGGCTTCACGCGCGGCTTCAGCCAACGCCTGAACGCGTCCGTGATAACGAAGACCAGAGCGATCAAATGCGACTTGCTCAACGCCGGCGGCGAGAGCACGTTCAGCGATCAGCTTGCCAATCATCGAAGCAGCAGCCTTATTGCCACCATTGGAAACTTCCGTACGCACTGATGTATCAAGCGTAGATGCCGAAGCCAGAACCTTTCCACCGCAAGGGGAAATAATCTGGGCGTAAATGTGGCAATTCGTACGATTGATGCACAAACGCACAGCCTTAAGCTCGGCGATCTTGGCCCGGGTTTTGCGGGCACGACGCAAACGTGCTTCTTTCTTGTTAAACATATGCCACCTTTACTTCTTCTTGGTTTCCTTGATAACCACCACTTCGTCGGCGTAGCGTACACCCTTGCCCTTATAAGGCTCTGGCTTACGATATGCGCGAACTTCGGCAGCGACCTGACCGACCATCTGCTTATCCGAACCCTTGATCAGGATCTCGGTCTGCGTCGGACACTCAACCTTCACTCCTGCGGGCATTTTGTGTGCCACGGGATGCGAAAAACCCAAAGACAGGTTGAGCACATCACCTTGGGCTTGAGCACGATAGCCAACACCAACAAGCTGAAGCTTACGTTCAAAACCTTTTGACACGCCGACAACCATGTTATTCAGATTGGCCCGCATCGTCCCCCACATGGCAGAGGCATTTTCAACCGCGGAATTTGGCGTAACGGTCAGGTTCTGACCTTCGAGAGAGACATTAACCGCCGGATTTGCGGCGATTTTCAAAGTACCCAGCGGGCCCTTGACAACAATCTGCTCAGCGATGCTGACCTCAACACCAGCGGGCAGAACTACAGGATTCTTACCTACACGAGACATTTGCTTCGCTCCTTAGGCCACGATGCAGAGGACTTCGCCGCCAACGCGAGCTGCACGCGCATTGCGATCAGTCATCACACCCTTTGGCGTAGAAACGATTGCCACACCAAGACCGTTCATGACGCGCGGAATATCTTCTGCACCCTTGTAAATACGCAGACCAGGCTTCGAAACGCGCTCGATACGTTCGATAACCGGACGTCCAGCGTAATACTTCAAAGCAATCTCGAGTGTCGCTTTACCATCATCTGACTGACGCGCAGCGAAATCTTCAATGTAACCCTCGTCCTTAAGAACAGCAGCGATAGCCACTTTCAACTTGGAAGAAGGCATGGACACAGACGCCTTTTCGGCGAGCTGGGCGTTGCGGATGCGGGTCAGCATATCCGCGATAGGATCGCTCATTGCCATTTCTGTATCTCCCCTTACCAGCTTGCCTTGACAACACCCGGAATCTCGCCATTGAAGGCAAGCTCACGGACCTTGTGTCGACACAAACCAAATTTACGAAACACCCCACGCGGACGACCGGTCAGTTGGCAGCGATTACGCAACCGGGTGGGACTAGAGTTGCGCGGCAGCGCCTGCAACTTGAGACGAGCTTCATAACGCTCCTCTTCCGACAGACCTGCATTGTTAATGATTGCCTCGAGAGCTGCACGCTTCTTGGCGTACTGCGCCACCAATTTGCGGCGCTTCTCATCACGATTGATCAGAGACAGTTTTGCCATGATAGCCTCAATTCTTGAACGGGAACTTGAACGCAGCCAGAAGCGCTTTGGCTTCAGCGTCGGTCTTGGCGGTGGTCGTGATGCTGATATTCATCCCACGGAGCGCGTCAATCTTGTCGTACTCGATTTCAGGGAAAATGATCTGCTCTTTGACACCCATGTTGTAGTTACCCTGACCGTCAAAACCCTTGCCAGCAACACCACGGAAGTCGCGAACGCGAGGCAGAGCAATGGTCACCAAGCGATCAAAAAACTCGAACATCCGAGGGCCGCGCAACGTAACCATACAGCCAATGGGATAACCGTCGCGAATCTTGAAGCCAGCAATCGAAGTGCGAGCCTTTGTGGTGACAGGCTTTTGGCCAGCAATCTTCTGCATATCGCCCACAGCGTGCTCAAGAACTTTTTTATCTGCCACCGCTTCGCCAACACCCATATTCAGGGTGATCTTGGTGATGCGAGGCACTTCCATAATCGACTTGTAACCAAACTTTTTTGTCAGTTCGGCAACCACGGTCTCTTTGTAATACTGTTGCAAACGCGCCATGACTACCCCTTAAGCGTTTACCAGCTCGCCGTTCGATTTGAACACACGAACTTTGCGGCCATCTTCCAAGGTCTTGACAGCAACGCGATCAGCCTTGCTGGTAGCAGGATTAAACACTGCGACATTGGAGATATGAACCGGCATCTCTTTATCAACGATGCCACCCTGAACGCCCTTGATCGGATTAGGCTTCACGTGCTTTTTCACGCGCCCAACACCCTCGACCAATACGCGATCTTCATCAACACGAGCCAGAACGGTGCCACGCTTTCCTTTGTCCCTGCCGGTGATGACGATTACTTCGTCACCTTTACGAATCTTTTCCATATTTTCCGATCCTTTTACAGCACTTCGGGCGCCAGGGACACGATCTTCATGAAGCGCTCAGTACGCAACTCGCGCGTCACAGGCCCAAAGATACGCGTGCCAATTGGCTCGAGCTTGTTGTTAAGGAGAACGGCGGCATTGCCATCAAAACGCACGAGAGAACCATCAGGACGGCGAACACCCTTTGCGGTACGAACCACAACAGCGTTATAAACATCACCCTTCTTGACGCGACCCCGCGGCGCAGCATCCTTGATGCTGACCTTGATAATATCGCCAATACCAGCGTAACGGCGCTTGGACCCACCAAGCACCTTGATACACATAACCGAACGCGCACCGGTATTATCGGCCACATCCAGCGTTGTCTGCATCTGAATCATTTAGATTAACTCCAACTTAATCCGCTTAGCGGTCAGTCTTGGAACCCCGAAGGGTCGAACAGATTTGCACGCACAAAATAGCGCAGTGCAAAAAAGAAGCCGGATTATACCGGCTTCTTTACTGACTTGACAAGCAGTTCTACAAAAATTTGTATCAGACGATAACAGCCTTTTCCAGAACCGAGGTAACGGCCCAGGATTTGGTCTTGGAAATGGGACGGGTCTCAACGATCTCGACCAGGTCACCCATTTTCGCCACACCACTTTCATCGTGTGCCGGGTATTTCTTTGAACGAACAATGACCTTCCCGTACATCGGGTGCTTCACCTTACGCTCAACCAATACGGTTACCGTTTTCTGAGTCTTGTCGCTGACAACACGACCGATCAGAGTACGCTTCATGCTGGACTCGCTCATTGCTGCACCGCCTTTTCACGAATGAGCGTGCGGACACGAGCAATATCACGCCGCACTTTGGACATTTGGCTGGTGTTGGACAATTGCTGGGTGGCGATCTGCATACGCAGACCGAACTGTGCCTTCAACAATTCCAGCAACTCCGTCTTGAGCTCGTCCACGCTCTTGGCTCTCAATTCACTTGCTTTCATGATTACCCCAGATGACGTGTAACGAAGGTGGTCGAAATTGGCAACTTGGCAGCCGCAAGCGCGAACGCTTCACGTGCCAAAGCCTCGTTAACACCATCCATCTCGTAAAGAACTTTACCAGGCTGAATCTCGGCAACCCAATATTCCGGGTTACCTTTACCGTTACCCATACGGACTTCAGCCGGCTTTTTGGAAATTGGCTTATCCGGGAAAATGCGAATCCAGATACGACCACCCCGCTTGATGTGACGAGTCATGGCGCGACGAGCGGCTTCAATCTGGCGAGCTGTCAAACGACCGCGACCGGTCGCTTTCAAACCCCATTCGCCGAAAGAAACCTTCGTCCCGCGTGTCGCCAGACCTTCATTACGACCTTTGTGCTCCTTGCGGAACTTGCGACGGTTCGGCTGCAACATGTTAAGCACCTGCCTTTCTTACACGCTTGGCCGGATCAGCACCGTCTGCCTTTTTAACCGTACGGGTACGAGGCTTATCACCTTCCGGCTTGCCGGGAGCGCGACGCGCCGGACGGCGATCGTCGGCAACAACCTCTTCAACAACGGCCTGCTCGTTACGATCAAGCATCTCACCTTTGTAAACCCAGACCTTGATGCCGATGATGCCATACGTGGTGAGCGCTTCCGATGTCGCGTAATCGATATCTGCACGAAGCGTATGCAACGGCACACGACCTTCGCGATACCATTCGCTACGAGCGATTTCAGCACCGTTAAGACGACCAGCGCTCATCACCTTGATGCCCTGAGCACCGAGGCGCATTGCATTCTGCATCGCACGCTTCATCGCACGACGGAACATGATGCGCTTCTCGAGCTGTTGTGCAATCGAGTCAGCAATCAACTGGGCATCGATTTCCGGCTTACGGATTTCTTCAATCGACACATGGACGGGAACGCCCATGATGCGCTGAAGATCTGTACGCAGGGTCTCGATGTCTTCGCCTTTCTTACCGATGACGACACCAGGACGTGCGGAGAAAACCGTTACACGGGCATTCTTCGCCGGACGCTCGATGGTGACGCGACCTACGGATGCGTGTGCTAATTTACGCTTCAGATACTCACGGACCTTGACGTCCTCCTTGAGCATCCCGGGGAATTCTTTACTGTTGGCAAACCAACGAGAACTCCAGTTTTTCGTGACAGCCAGACGAAAGCCTGTCGGATGAATTTTCTGTCCCATGGGTCTTCCTTAGTTACCAACGGTCAGATAAATGTGGCAGGTCGGCTTGCTGATCCGGTTGCCACGACCTTTGGCGCGCGCAGTGAAACGCTTCAGCACCATGCCTTTTTCGACGTAGATGGTCTTGACCGTCAGTTCATCGATATCAGCGCCATCGTTGTGTTCCGCGTTGGCAATAGCCGACTCGAGAACTTTCTTGATGATACCGGCGCCCTTGGTCGGGCTGAAAGCCAGGATGTTAAGAGCCTGACCAACCGGCTTGCCGCGCACCAGGTCCGCAACCAAGCGGCCTTTCTGCGCGGAGAGGCGTACGCCCCGCAAACTTGCACGAGTTTCCATGTCAGCTCCTTACTTCTTGGCCTTCTTGCCGGCGGTGTGACCCTTAAACGTCCGGGTCAGCGAGAACTCGCCGAGCTTGTGACCGACCATATTCTCGGTGACGAACACCGGAATATGCTGCTTGCCATTGTGGACCGCAATCGTCAGGCCGATGAACTCGGGGAGGATCGTCGAACGACGCGACCAGGTCTTGATCGGGCGCTTGTCGTTGGTTGCGCGAACTGCTTCGACTTTGTCGATCAGATGCGCATCAACAAACGGGCCCTTTTTGAGAGAACGTCCCATTTCCTACCCCTTAACGCTTATGACGGCGCTGAACGATCATGCTGTTCGTGCGCTTGTTGCTGCGAGTACGATAGCCCTTGGTCGGCTGACCCCATGGGTTAACCGGCACACGACCTTCACCAGTTTTACCCTCACCACCACCGTGCGGGTGATCAATTGGGTTCATGGCAGTACCACGGACGGTTGGACGAATGCCACGCCAACGATTTGCACCAGCTTTACCAATCTTGCGCAAGCTGTTTTCTTCGTTACCGACTTCACCAATGGTGGCACGGCACTCTACGTGCACGCGGCGCACTTCACCGGAACGGAGACGAATTTGCGCGTAGACACCTTCGCGAGCAAGCAACTGCACCGAAGTACCAGCGGAGCGAGCGATCTGAGCGCCTTTACCGGGCATCATCTCGACACAGCAAATCGTAGTACCGACGGGAATATTCCGGATCGGAAGCGCATTACCTGATTTGATCGGCGCTTCGGAACCGCTCAAAACCTGCTGACCAACAACCATGCCTTTATTGGCGATGATGTAGCGGCGCTCGCCATCGGCGTAGCAAACGAGAGCAATATTTGCCGTACGATTTGGGTCGTATTCCAAGCGTTCAACCTTGCCCGGAACGCCATCTTTGTTGCGCTTGAAGTCGACGATCCGGTAGGCCTGTTTGTGACCGCCACCCTGATGACGGACAGTCACTCGGCCGTTATTGTTACGCCCGGCGTTTTTGGACTGGCTTTCCACCAATCCAGCAAAAGGTTTCCCCTTGTGCAAATTGGCGTTAACGACCTGCACCACGGCACGACGGCCAGGGGAAGTCGGCTTGACTTTAACGAGTGCCATTAGGCGTTCCCCCCTTCAACAAAGTTGATTTCCTGGCCAGCCTTCAGAGAGACATAGGCCTTCTTCCAACCTTTGCGACGACCAACTGCACCCTTGAAGCGCTTGACCTTGCCTTTGACATTCAAAACCTGCACCGAGTCGACTTCAACTTTGAAGAGCAACTCAACCGCGGCCTTGATTTCCGGCTTGGTCGCATCGGAAGCAACGCGAAAAATAACCTGGTCATTCTTCTCGGCAACAAAAGTTGCCTTTTCGGAGATTTGCGGTGCCAACAGCACCTGCATCAGACGTTCCTGGTTCATCCCCACATCTCCTCGAACTTGGCCACAGCACCCTTGGTGACTAGCACCTTGGCGAAACGAACCAGAGAAACCGGATCAGCTTCCTGAGCCTCAAGCACAAGTACATTCGGCAGGTTGCGCGACGACAGATAGAGGTTCTCGTTCAACTCATCGGTGACAACCAGAAGATTTCCTTCCAGACCCATGCCCTTCAACTTAGCGCTGAAAAGCTTGGTCTTGGGCGCGTCGACCGCAATATCTTCAACCACAACCAAACGACCCTGACGTGCCAACTCGGAGAGAATCGCAGCCATACCGGCGCGGAACATCTTCTTGTTAACCTTCTGGGAGAAGTTTTGATCCGGAGAATTCGGGAAAATCCGACCGCCTCCGCGCCACAAGGGAGAACCGTTGGAACCGGAACGAGCACGACCGGTACCTTTCTGACGCCACGGTTTGGTGGTGGTATGACGGACTTCGGAACGATCCTTCTGCTTGCTATCACCCGAGCGCGCGTTCGCCTGATAGGCAACCACGATCTGATGCACCAAAGCCTCATTGAATTCACGCCCGAACAAAACGTCGGAAGCCTGCAATGCAGCCGCTTCATTTCCTTGTTCGTTAATTACCTTAAGTTCCATGTCGCCCCCTTAAGCCTTAACCGCTGGACGCACAACGACGTCGGAACCCTTAGCACCCGGCACTGCACCCTTAACGAGCAGCAACTGACGTTCAGCATCAACGCGAACAATCGTCAAGCCTTGCGTGGTGCATTGTTCATCACCCAAGTGGCCCGCCATGCGCTTACCTGGGAAAACACGACCCGGATCCTGTGCCATACCAATCGAACCCGGCGCATTGTGCGAAACCGAGTTACCGTGCGACGCACGATTGGAGCTGAAATTATGCCGCTTGATGCCGCCCTGAAATCCCTTACCGATGGAACTGCCAGTCACATCGACTTTTTGCCCTTCAGCAAAAACAGTGACAGCAATCTGATCACCAGCTTTCAACGAAGCCAACTGATCAACATCAACACGGAATTCCTTGAGCACATGCCCGGCTTCCACCGCCGCCTTAGCCAAATGACCAGCCAGGGGCTTGGAAACACGCGAGGCACGGCGCTGACCGAAAGAAACTTGTACGGCTGCGTAGCCGTCGTTCTCCGGCGTTTTTACTTGGGTCACGCGGTTATTGGACACGTCAAGCACAGTTACCGGAATGGAAGCACCATCCTCGGCAAAAATGCGAGTCATGCCAACCTTGCGACCAACAAGGCCTAGACTCATGGTTATTCTCCTCATCGCCGGCTGCGATTGGCCGGTCGATGTAAAACAACAAACGGGTGGCCGGCATCGGCCACCCCCGAAAGGCGCGGATTATACCCGCAAAAAAACAGTTACTGCAACTTGATTTCGACGTCAACGCCAGCCGGCAGATCCAGCTTCATCAGAGCGTCAACGGTTTTATCAGTAGGATCAACGATATCCATCAGACGCAGGTGCGTACGGATTTCGAGCTGATCACGGGAAGCCTTGTTAACGTGCGGCGAGCGAAGGATGTCGAAGCGCTGCTTGCGAGTCGGCAGCGGAACAGGACCACGAACGACGGCACCGGTGCGCTTGGCTGTTTCGACGATTTCCTGAGCGGATTGATCAATCAGGCGATAGTCGAAGGCCTTCAGGCGGATACGGATTTTCTGGCTTTGCATTTTTTGGCTTCCAAAAGAGCAATGGGGTGACGAAACTGCCACCCCG